>JBBAWV010000044.1:0-33707 GCA_040396995.1 Nodosilinea sp.
AGAACGCTTCAAACTTTGACAATCAAGGGCTTACACAAAAATCTGAACACTCTCCAATCCAGGAGATGTTAAACCAGTAGGGCAAGGCGTTTCGGAACTGCGGATTGATTATGGCCCAGGCTATCGGGTGTATTTCATCCAGCGAGGCGAGATCTTGATCATCCTCTTGGCAGGAGGGGATAAACGAACTCAGGAAAGAGACATCAAAACAGCGCTAGAGTTAGCACAAGACTTATAGGAGGTTTTTATGGCTACTATCCAAACCTACCCTTGGGATGCGGCAGAACATCTAGAAACACAAGAAGATATAGCTGCCTATCTTGAAGCTGCCCTTGAAGATGGCGATCCAAGCTTAGTCGTAGCAGCATTAGGCGATATTGCTCGATCTAAAGGGATGACAAACATTGCCCGTGAAACAGGATTGGGGCGTGAAAGCCTATATAAAGCTTTGTCAATCGACGGTAATCCAGAGTTCGCCACGGTTCTTAAGGTTATCCAATCACTTGGATTACGCCTCCAAGTTGTACCGATTGCCTAACACTGTACTGGTGCGGATGGTATAAAGCCTATCAATAGGTGTTCAGAGCTATCTGCCGTCGCGAAACTTCACCGCTAGTCCTTAGGGTGGGCATTGCCCACCATTTTTCTCACGGAATAGACAGCAACCCTAGTCCACCATTGCAGGCCATGTCGCAAGTCCTTCTCAACCAGATCCTTAATCAGTTGCCATCACTAGAGCTATCTGAACTACAACAACTTAGCCAAGTGATTCAAAACTGTCTGAAAGATAGCGAAATGCTAGCAAAGCGTGCCGCATTCCATCAAGCCTTAATAGAATCTGGGCTAGTTCGGCAGATTAAGAAACCAAATTTTGAAGGAAGAACACCTCAACATTTTATCCAAGTTCAAGGAGAGCCAATTTCCCAAACCATTGTTGGGGAACGTCGCTAGATGACCATCTACTTTTTAGACAGTAGTGCCCTGGTCAAGCGATATATCAACGAAACTGGCTCAGCATGGGTATCAGCGTTATTTACTCCAACACTAGGCAATGACTTCTTTGTTGCAGCAATCACAGGAGTCGAAATTGTTGTAGCCATTATACGAAGGGCACGTAACGGTAGTATTTCTGAAGCAGATGCCACATTCGTTCGTAACCAGTTGAGAAATGATTTTCAAATAGATTATCAAGTTATCGAAATTACAGAAGCGATTATTAACTCCGCGATGGCCCTAGCAGAGACACAAGGACTACGTGGTTATGATGCTGTTCAATTAGCAGCAGGATGCGCCATCAACGAGCTTAGTATTGCTAACGGGTTATCCCCGATTGTTTTTATTTCCGCAGATGAGGAACTAAACCTAGCAGCTAGTCAAGAAGGACTCGTAATCGAGAATCCAAACCACTATCCATAGCACAATTTATTGAAGCCGCCCTCGCCGCCATCCAACCGCTTCCACCCGCAGAGCGCCAGCAACTCCTGCAAATTCTGACCCAAGCGAGTAGGGTGGGTAATGCCCACCATTCTTCTCATTTGGGCCAACTACTTTGCTATATGGGCCGTGCCTACCCTACTTACTGATCAAGGTTTTACAATAAAGCAAACCATATAGCGAGCGGCCTATGCTGAACTCATCGGATACGCGAGAACAGATTTATCGCTATGTTGATCAACTGTCCCAAGAGCGGTTGGCAGTGGTGCTAGATTTTTTGGCTTACCTAGTAGAACGTGATAACAGCGATGCCACGGAAGAACTGTTGGCAATTCCTGGGTTTTCGGCTGAATTAGAGAGGGCCGAACAGGAAGCCGAATCAGAAGAACTCGTTGACTGGCGGGCTTTGCGTAGCGATGTATAGAGTTAGGCTGACCAAAAGTGCCGCTAAGGACTTTCGCGGCCATAGCTACTTTCGCATCGGATGGGATTGGGTCAAAGCGGCTTTAGAGAACGGTTGGACACGCATTCACCAGGTGCGGTTCACCCACAACCGCGACTCTTAAACCGCCATAGCGTCTCGAAAACAGCATGACCAACACACCTATCGAATCGAGTTCAAAATACGCACCTACGGCTATGTCGCTGATTAGTTTTGTCAGTCAATCAGGCTGATCTCACACAATCGTTCCTGTAAGCAAGTATTGGCCTAGGCTACCATAATTACCATACCCGGTAGTTAAGTCTCCCTTACCAGTGCCTTGAATACTGAGATAGTAAGTGCCTAAACTAAGATAGCGACTGATAAGAACTGACAAGGAATCTGTCGGATTATAGGTTGCAATAATTTGACCCGAACTGTCATAAAGTCTGGCCAAAATATCTAAGTTTGCACCAATCTCAAAGGCATTAATGTTGAGAGAAAGATTGCCTCCAGAAGAGTCGAGCCTAAACCAGTCAACGTCGGTATTTCTTTCGACGATACCATATGTTCTAACTGTTGAGCCATTAAACACAAGACTAGATGCAGTACTTAGAGAACTGCCATAGTCATCTGAACGATATCCGAACCCGTTATTACCTGTGATAATTGCCAAATCATCCTGTGTGTTGCTAGCCCCTGAATACTGGCCGCTGCTCCATTGAGTAAGTTCCTGATAGTAGCCTACCCCCATGATAGAAGCCCAGCCATTGTGTCCTTCATAATACTCAGGTCCGCCAGTTACACCGTCATGACTCAAGCCCAATGTATGACCAACCTCATGAGACACTGCTTCAGCAATACTTTTTTCGGAATACAGGTTTTCGCTGAAGACAAAGGTTGGAGTATCGCTATTCCAGTTAAAAGAATTAAGATAAGCTACCCCTCCGTAGCGACCACCCAACCAAGAACCATTACCACCAATTACAACACGGATACCCCACCGCGTATCGCTGCTATCACTTTTAATCAAGTCTGATAGGACAGGGGCTGCAGTGGTTACGTTTACATTAAAGGGGATAAAGTCCTCTGACACCCGACGCCAGACATTCCAGATATTCCTCCGTTCATCCGTTGAAAAGCTGGTATTGTTGCCATCTATGTCGTAGGCTGGCGTAGCAATACTACTACCGTAGCTGCTGTTCCAGCTCGTGTTGGTAGTGGTGTGCCCATCAAAATCTAGATAGATGGTGTGGTTGGCACTAGAGTAGCTATGGAGTGAAAAAACTTGATTGGCATCAAAAGCTTGATAAGTTGGTGGGACATAGCCAGAAGTTCCGCTAACAGTGATTGCCGCAGAGGCGACGTTATTGGACTCATTGCTTTCGGTGACGTAGTTATAGCCATCAGCTTCAAAGAAAATATATTTAGTACCCGTACCCCAACTGGCGTCATAGATAAAGCTAAACGAGTCATACTCCGAAGTGCCAGCGGCCAAACTGCCAACATAGTTATTCCCTAAGAATCGATCACTGCTGGTGTTGAGCGTGACATCATCCGACAACCAATATCGGACATAGCTATAGCCAGCAGAAGTAGTCCCTTGGTTGCGCGTATAGCTATTGATATTAACGGTATTGCCAACCGTGACAGAACTCGGTGCAAATGGACTCTGGATGACTAGATCTGGCGAAATGGCTGTGGCGTTCAGGGTGAGGTTGTAAGTTGTATCACCACTAGCCCGATAGACCTGTGCATAATAGGTACCTGCACTCAACTGACGGCTAATACTTTCGGCACTATTGCCTGTCAGATAAGAACCTTGGAGCACAGAGCCCGCACTATTCAGCAGTCGGACATTGGCATCGGCGCTGAGTCCAGTAAGATTGAGCCGGAAGTTGCTGGTGGTACCGACATAGAAACGGTAGTAATCATTGGTGTCAACGCTTCCGACCCAATCGGTCAAGGTGCGAGAGCCGACTAGGGTACCCACATTGCGAGCGGCACTAAGGGTGTTGCCTGCATAGTCTAGGGGCGTGGCGCTGAGGGAAAGGCTGTAATTCGTGTTTCCACTAGCCCGATAGACCTGTGCATAATAGGTACCTGCGCCCAACTGACGACTAATACTTTCGGCACTATTGCCCGTCAGATAAGCGCCTTGAAGCACAGTGCCCGCACTATTCAGCAACCGGACATTGGCGTCCGCACTCAGTCCAGTTAAGCTAAGGCTGAAGTTTCTGGTGGTACTGACATCAAAGCGGTAGTAATCATTGGTATCGACACTACCCACCCAGTCTGTAAAGCTACGAGTGCCGCTCAAAGTACCGATGTTGCGGGCAGTGCTGAGGATATTACCTGCATAATCCAAAGGTGTTGCATTGAGGGCCAAATTGTAGGTCGTGTCACCACTGAAGCGATAGACCCGCGCATAGTAGGTGCCTGCACTGAGTTGGCGCGAGATATATTCGGAACTTGTCCCTCCGGCGTAAGCCCCTTGAAGGATAGTGCCAGCGCTATTAAGGAGTTGTACATCTGCATCCGCACTCAGGCCAGTGAGGTTGAGGTTAAAGTTACTGGCAGTACCGATATCAAAGCGGTAGTAATCATTGGTATCAGTGCTACCAACCCAATCAGTAAAGGTGCGAGAGCCGACTAAGCTACCCATATTGCGGGCGGTGCTGAGGGTGTTGTCTTGCTCTACGGCAATGGATTGACCATTGAGCCATAGATATCCGCTATCATCTTCCTGTTTTAAATAAGCTAACTCATTCAAACATAGGTCTTGGCCTAGGACGAGGCGTGCAAAGATATCTCCTTCATCTCCAGGAGAATCCGCCTCATTGATTTGAGCATCGATAAAGTGACCGATTTCCTCTAGCAGAACCTTGGCAATAGCCTGATGGCTACTGTTAGTGATAAAGGTATTGGACAGAAAGATGGTATTAAGATCTGCGGCATAAGCACCGTTAGCGCCGTTTAAAATATTGTCATCAAGGACTTGGACTTGTGGAAGATTTTCTAGGCTTCCTTCGGCAAAACGCTGTCTGATGGATTCTGAAACTGTCTGATTATAATTTTCACTAAAGGCTAATCCTGTAATCTCCTCATAGGCTGAGCTTGAAGCAAAGGCTCTTAAATATTCTCCAACTCGATTACTTAGCCCTTGATCTATCAGCCCTAGACTTATATCCGCTATATCGAGAGCGTCTATGGGCCAAAGATTATAGTCTATCGACAGGCCAGTGGCAAATTCTGTCTTATCTGGAAAAAGATTTGAAGGATTGCTAAAGGATGAGGCAATGCTGGGATTGGTATCATAGCCAGATGAATAATCTTGAGTATCAGAGACTGGATAAGACATAAGGACTCCTGCGCATGGCTAACCCATGCAATCAACTTGAATTTAGCTGTTGGCAACGTTCTAATTTGTTATACTTTTAATAATTGCCAGAATTTCAGTCAAAGACCTCAGTGTTTATCGGTAAAGCAAAATCTTCTTTAGAATTTTGTATGGCCTTTATGTCTAATCAAGCCTGATGCATTGAAGGACACTCGGTGCAGGGATAGTTTTATCCTGACGGTTTACATCCTGGCACGGATTGATGACTCAACAAGCCAGAGTATTTACGGTTTTTTCATGGTGGCCTAGAGCAGTTTCCTGCTTGTACCTACGCATAAACCATGATGGTGTGAGGGTTTGAGTTAGCACTCGCAAGGACTAGCAGCCTAGATGATTTGGATGGGGTATGAGACTTTGATTGGTATCCAGCCTTAACGCCCTTTTGGGATCGGGGTAATCTTACCGGGGTGAATGGGGAAATCCACCCCAGCGGTAAGCGCTAAGATCAAGGTAAGTCCAGGGTTGCCACCCTCTCTTCATTGGCGCGTCTGGGCTCAGAGGTCGCTATGGTCTATGTCAACGCCACCGCATCTACCCCTTTCGCCACCCACCCCACCACGAGGCCGATCATGATTTTCTCCCTAGGCCACGGCCCTCTCGGACGACAGTATGCCGAGCAGCGTCAGCAGATGGTGTATCAGCAGGTGGTAGGACGCGGCATCACTGATCCGAGGGTTATTAATGCGCTGTTAACCGTTCCGCGCCATCGTTTTATTCCCGCCGACTACGCCAATCGGGCCTATGCCGATGAACCCCTTCCCCTCGGCCAAGGGCAAACCATTTCCCAGCCCTACATCGTCGCCTTTATGACCGATGCCGCCTCTATTCCGGCCCATGGGCGGGTGCTGGAAATTGGGACTGGGTCGGGTTATCAAACGGCGATTTTAGCCGAGCTAGCCCAGGCGGTCTACTCCATTGAAATTCTGCCATCCCTGGCCCAGCGAGCCGAGCAAACCCTAGGCCAACTCGGCTATCCCAACATCCACATCAAACGGGGCAACGGCTACGAAGGCTGGGCCGACTATGCCCCCTACGACGCCATTGTGGTCACCGCTGCCCCGCCGCGCATTCCCGAAGCCTTGGTGAATCAGTTGTCCATGGGAGGCAAGCTCGTCGTTCCAGTCGGCCACTCTAGCCAAACCCTGCTGGTGATCACCCGCCACCTCACGGGCCTCTCCACGGAATACACCATCCCCGTGCGCTTTGTGCCTATGGTGGATGAACCTGTGGCTACGGCCTAACTACGGGTCGCTTCCAACAGCCCATAGCGAATGAGCCCGCCATAAAGCCCCTGCCGCATGGGCCAAAGGGCGAGGGCACCTTGAATCGTTTCTGGCCCTGCTTGGACTAATCCCGTCACCGCTTCCCAACTGAAGGCCGAGGCGATCACCTCATCCCAAAAGGGGGCTACGGCCTGAGACCAGTCGGCGGTTTGCACCTGCTGAAATCCCGCATGTTCGGCCAGGGTCTGATATTCCGGCAAAGACAGCACGTAGGGCAGGCCATAGACCCGATAAATCCAGTCCAGTTGGCCCCGTTCGGCGGGCGTCAGCGGCCCTGCCAGGGAATTCGTGGGGCGATGGCACCAGGTCACCATTAGCAGCTTGCCCCCCGGTTTGAGGATGCGGTGACATTCCTGCAAAAAGCCCGCCTTGTTGGGCATGTGTTCGCCACTTTCCATCGACCAAATAAAATCAAAGCTCTCGTCGGCAAAGGGCGTTTGCAGCGCATTGGCCACCTGAAACTGGGCGCAGGGGGCGGTGTTTCCGGCTAAACCTGCCGCCTCGGCCCGTTCCGTGGCGCGATTGGCCTGCACGGGGCTGAGGGTAATTCCCGTCACCTTGGCATTGAACCGAGTCGCTAGCTCCAGGGCACTGCCGCCAATACCGCAGCCGCAGTCCAGGATTTCCGCCGCCTGGGTGACATTGGCCCAGCGCAAACATTCGTCGATTAGGTCAATCTGGGCCTGACGGCGATCTTTCCGCACCGTGCCCGTGGGGCCATAGTAGCCGTGGTGCATGTGTTCGCCCCAGATGCTTTCCCAGAGGCCAGAGGAAGCGTCGTAGAAGGATTGGATTTGGTCGGAGAGGGAGGTGGGCATGGGAGGAGGGAGTGGGGGGAGTCGGGAGTCGGGAGTTGGGAGTTGGGAAGGCAAATAGGTTTACATTACTTTATTAAGAAAATGAGAGAAAGGGGCGGTGGGATCCAGAATAAATGGCGGTTTGGGACGGAAAACGGGGGTTATAGAGGGGTCTCTATGGGTGCTTTGTTACGATCCATTAAGGTTTGCAGGGGCCAATGATAAGAGCTGAAATCTCTCGCTATAGACTGGTTCATGATTAGGAAACCCTTACTGTATAGACCCTTTTGACCGCTTTTTAAGGGGCTCCTTAGGGCTGTCAAAGTCAGTAGTCGTGACCCAACATTGGAGTTTTAAATTCAATGTCCCATTCCGTCAAAATCTACGATACCTGTATCGGCTGCACCCAGTGTGTGCGTGCCTGCCCCCTAGACGTCCTGGAGATGGTTCCCTGGGATGGCTGTAAGTCTAGCCAAATCGCCTCCTCTCCCCGGACTGAAGATTGCGTGGGCTGTAAGCGTTGCGAAACTGCTTGCCCCACCGACTTCATCAGCATTCGGGTTTACCTGGGTGCCGAAACCACCCAAAGCATGGGCTTGGCCTACTAGGGCTGTTCCCGCTGTACATCATCATAGTTTCTGCATTCTCGTTTCCCGCTGGCCTCGGTTAGCGGGTTTTTTGTGTGGGTCAGCAATCTCTGTGCGCTAGTCGGGAATCCAAACTTCGGGACGGCCCGAAACGCTGACGCCCCCGGTTTTAGAGAACCGAATCACTACAATTTGGGAGTTGTCGCGGCCAATATCCAGATAACCGCTGGCCCAACGGTCGAATTCCACGACCCCAGTGATTTCCAGTCGATAGCCCCCAGGCCGCAGGTGAACGGTGTGCTGACGGTTGAAGTTGTGGGGGCGGTAAATCAGCCGACCATCCAGATAAACCGCGCCCCAGTCGGTGCCTAGGGCGTCGAACTCCACCCGCACCCGCTCCTCTGCTGGAACCGGAACCGGGTAGGGCCAAGGATAGGGCCAGGGAGAAGGGGTGTGAATAATAATGATTCGACTGGCCAGGGATTGAATCGGCTGGGGTAAGCTGGCCTGAGATAGCGGGGCCGATGGGATGGCAGGCAGCAACCCCAGGCTGGCCACGAGGCTCAAACTGGGCAGACCAAGGCGATAGTCCATAGCAATCCTCCTCCGGTGCTCCTCCGGGACTCCTTAAGGGCATGGTGCGACGAGACGGCTGGTTTCCCAAACGCTGGCCCTCTGACTCAATGGCAACCCACGAAAACCATGGGGGATTACCCCACCTAGGGCTAGCCGCCTTTCCCGCAAAGTTGACTAGAATTTAAGTAGCCATACCCAATATGACTCTGGTTCGAGCCGAGAGTTGCCCCCTAGCACGGCATTCTCACAATCTTGAACCTTCTTTCATAGTCCAGGGTCAGCAGCGTTGCCTAAACGTGATCCTCTGCTGACCCTGGACACGGTTAACTAACTATCGTGACGTATGAGGATACGGCTTTGAGTAATACCAGCAATTTCCGTGAAGCCATTCAAAAGGCGAAAGGTCAATCCCTCGTTGGCCCCAACGTGATCAAAAACGCCCTGCCCTTTGTCGGTGGTGGCCTGGTTCTGACAGCCCTGGGTTCCTTTGGTGGCCTGAGTGTGATGGCCAGCAACCCCGCCATCTTTATGCCCACCTTCTGGGTGGCCTTTGTGGCGCAAATCGTTCTATTCTTCGTGGCCAGTGGCATTGCCGCCCAAGAGAAAAACAGCACCGCCCTGCCCCTGTTGGCGACCTACAGCCTGCTGACGGGCTACACCCTAAGCGGGTTGATCGCCTTGGCCCTGGGCACCGCTGGCGTGGGCATCATGGGCATTGGTTCCGCCGCCCTAGCCTGTGGCGTGGTGTTCATCGCCGCTCGGCAAATTGGCTCCAACCTCTCTGAGGAAGACGGCTTTGCCCTCACCCGCACCATCGGCATCGGCATTGTCGCCATTCTGGTTGCCGTGGTGGGGCAGTTTATCTTTGCTCTGTTTGGCGGCGGCGTGCCCCAGTTTTTGGATATCGCCATTTCCGCCTTTGGGGTGTTGGTGTTTGTGGGCGCTTCCGTGGTGGATTTCTTCATCCTGCCCCGCACCTACAAAGATGAGCAATACCTCTCGGCAGCGTTGTCGATGTACCTCACCTACATCAACCTGTTCATCTTCATTCTGCGCCTGCTGATCGCCATCAACCGCGACTAGGCTAACCGAAAACTGTAGATTGGGTGGCGCAATACCAAAACCCAATTAAACACAAAAACCCCAGGATTCTGCCTCAAGCTATGCTGATTGCGTAGTCAGTAGGCTAAGAATTCTGGGGCTTGTTTTAAGCCAATTGCATTAAGGGAACCTCGAAAAATACACATCCCATTGAAAATGACAACGAGATTTCAATGGTTTGGGGTTCTCGAAATTCGTAATAAAGCAATTATACCAAATCCTAATCGAATAACCCCGATTCCCAGCCCAGCAAACCGTAGGGGCGAGGGCTCCTCGCCCGCTGATACCGGGGGCAAACAAGTCGGATTTGGTATTAATCAAGGTGCCCTATAGATTTAGAAACTTCGGCAATTTCTAGCTTCGATGGCTTCTGTGGCGTAGAGCACCGATCACTATGAGCCCAAAAGAGCGAGGAATGAATCATCGTTCTTACCAGCTAAGGTCACCGTTTCGGGATATTACCCGACAAGTTTGAGAGTTAAGTTATGTGTCGTTTTAGCTACGGTTTGCAGCCTGTTGGTGATGCTTTGCCTACGGATTGATCGGGAGAGAAGTGCTACCCTGACGGCCAAGGAGGTTTCTGACCCTGTTGACCTAGTGTTACGCCATTAACCCCAACTTAAATCGGAGTTGCTAGGGTGCAGAGGTCTGTCCAAGGACGCAGTTGGTATCTGTTCGTTTAGGCCATGGGCCGTTAGATCGTAGCCCATTTGGCCCATCCCATTGCACTCTCAACTTGGCATACCTATGGTAGTTGCATTCTCTCCCCCCACCCAAGCTCTGACCGATGACGAGCTTTACAAAATTCATGCCTATTGGCGCGCCTGTAACTATCTGGCGGTGGGCATGATTTATCTGAAGGACAACCCCCTGCTGAAGGAACCCCTGAAGCCGGAGCATGTGAAACATCGACTGCTGGGGCACTGGGGCGCGTCTCCGGCCTTGAGTTTTACCTACGTCCACTGCAATCGGCTGATTAAAAAGTACGACCTGGATATGATCTTCGTGGCTGGCCCTGGCCACGGTGCGCCGGGAGTGCTTGGCCCGGTGTATCTAGAGGGCACCTACTCGGAGATCTACCCCGACAAGAGCGAAGACGAAGAAGGGATGCAGCGCTTCTTCAAGCAGTTTTCCTTTCCGGGCCACATTGGTAGCCACGTGACGCCGGAAACGCCGGGTTCGATTCATGAAGGCGGCGAGCTGGGCTACAGCATTTCCCACGCCTACGGGGCGGTGCTGGATAACCCCGATTTGATTGTCACCTGCGTGGCGGGGGATGGCGAGGCAGAAACTGGCCCCCTAGCGACGGCGTGGCACTCCAACAAGTTCATCAACCCGGCGCGGGATGGGGCGGTGCTGCCGATCCTCAACCTCAACGGCTACAAGATTGCCAACCCCAGCATTCTCTCCCGCATTTCCCACGACGAGCTCAACGCCCTGTTCTACGGCTACGGCTACACCCCCTACTTTGTGGAGGGCAGCGACCCCACCGACATGCACCAGAAAATGGCGGCAGTGATGGAGGAGTGCGTCCTCAAAATTAAAGAAATCCAGCGGGAGGCCCGCATCAACGGCAGTGTGGAACGCCCCCGCTGGCCGATGATTGTGCTGCGGTCGCCCAAGGGCTGGACGGGGCCGAGCTATGTGGATGGCCACAAGGTGGAAGGCTTTTGGCGGGCGCACCAGGTGCCGATGGGTGAAATGCACAGCAACCCCGAACACCTGCGGGATTTGGAAGCCTGGATGCGCGGCTATGGGCCGGAGGAACTGTTCGACGAAAACGGTACCCTGGGACCGGACATCAAAGAACTGGCCCCCGTCGGCCCCCGCCGCATGAGCGCTAACCCCCACGCCAACGGCGGGCTGCTCCGCAAGGCGCTGAAAATGCCGGACTTCCGGGACTATGAAATTCGGGTGCCCCATCCCGGCAGCGTGGAATTTGAAAACACCAAGGCGTTAGGGATTTTCATGCGCGACATCATGCGCGACAACGTCAAGAACTTCCGGCTGATGGGGCCAGACGAAACCCACTCCAACCGCCTACACCCGGTCTACGAAGTCACCAAAAAAGCCTGGATGGCCGAGTTTCTACCGGAGGACATGGACGGCAGCGAACTCTCCCGCGACGGTCGGGTGATGGAAATGCTGAGCGAACACACCCTGCAAGGCTGGCTAGAGGGCTACCTGCTGACCGGACGCCACGGCCTGTTCCACACCTACGAAGCCTTTGCCCATGTGGTGAGCTCCATGTTCAACCAGCATGCCAAGTGGCTGGACATTTGCAAAAACCATGTGCCCTGGCGGCGGTCGGTGTCGTCGCTGAATATTCTGCTGTCCTCCCTGGTGTGGCGGCAGGATCACAACGGCTTTAGCCACCAGGATCCCGGCTATGTGGACTTGGCCACCAACAAAAGCCCCGACGTGGTGCGGGTCTACTTCCCCCCCGATGCCAACTGCCTGCTCTCCGTGGCCGACCACTGTTTCCGCAGCGTAGACTACATCAACGTGATCGTGTCCGACAAACAAATGCACCTGCAATACCTGAACATGGAGCAGGCGGTGCAGCACTGCACCAAGGGCATCGGCATTTGGGATTGGGCCAGCAACGACGACTGTGGCACCGAGCCGGACATTCCCGACGTGATCATGGCCTGCTGCGGCGACATCACCACCAAGGAATCCCTCGCCGCCACCGCCATTCTGCGGGAGGAATTCCCCTACCTGAAGGTGCGGTTTATCAACGTGGTAGACCTGTTCAAGCTGGTCTCCGAAGGAGAGCACCCCCACGGGTTGAGTGATCGGGATTTTGATTCCCTGTTCACCAAGGACAAGCCCGTGATGTTCAACTTCCACGGCTACCCCTGGCTGATTCACAAGCTGGTCTACCGCCGCTCCAACCAAGAGCGCATCCATGTGCGCGGCTACAAAGAACAGGGCAACATCAACACCCCGCTAGAGCTGGCGATCAACAACCAGATCGACCGCTTTAACCTGGTGATCGACGTGATCGACCGGGTGCCCAAGCTGGGTTCCGCCGCCGCCCATGTGAAGGAAAAGATGAAAAACAAAATCATCGAATGCCTCACCTACGCCCACACCGAGGGCAAAGACCAGGACGAGATCACCCATTGGAAATGGCCCTACTAGGCCGTTAGGGGACATTAGGGGCTGGTTTGAATCTGGCCCTGGTGAACCGTAAGCACCTGGGAGGTCGTCATCCACTGGCTGTCGAAGGCTCCCAGGTGGGTGGTGGTGATGATAGTTTGAAAGCGATCCTGAATCGCCTCCAGCAGTTGGTTTTGGCGGTTCAGATCGAGTTCCGCCAGCACGTCATCCAACAGCAGCAGGGGCGGTTCCCCAATCACCGATTCAATCAGGTGGAGTTCCGCTAGCTTCAGGGCCAGCACCAGGGTGCGCTGCTGACCCTGGGACCCATACTGGCGACTGGGGGTGTCGTTGATGATCAAGTCAAGGTCGTCCCGGTGGGGGCCAACTAGGGTGGTGCGCTGGTGCTGCTCGGCCACGGCCCGCTGCTGCATTTTGTCCAGAAAATTAGCCTGAATGGTCTGGGCGTCTCCTAGGCTGCCGTCTGGGGCCATGGGGGAATCTTGCAGGGGTACGTTGGGCTGGTAGTGCAGGTGCAGGGTTTCCCGCTGGCCGCTGATGGCCTGGTGCCACTCCTGGGCGATGGGGGCGAGGCGCTGAATGGCCCTGGTCCGTCGCCGCATCACATGGGTGCCTAGGGTGGCCAGTTGGGCATCCCAGAGCGCCAGTTCGGTGCGGTCAGGGGAAGTGGTGCCCCTATTCCCATCACTATTCCCATCACCGTAAAGACGCTTAATTAAGGCGTTGCGCTGTTTGAGGGCTTGGTTGTACTGGCTCAGAATATGGGCGTAGATCGGCTCTAGCTGCACCAGCAAGGTATCTAACCAAGTCCGCCGTTCCCCCGGCCCCCCCCGCACCAGGTTGAGATCCAAGCTGGAGAACTGCACCGCATTCAGGGTGCCCAGGCTATCGAACTGTCGCCGCAGCTTTTCGCCGTTGAGGATGGCCGTGCGCCGTCCTGCCGACCGCAGCACCAGGGACAGTTCGGCTGGCCCCAACGCTCGCTGCACCGCAGCACTGACCTGGGCCAAGGGATGATCCTGCTGCACCAAATCGCGATCTCGGCTAGTGCGGTGAGATTTGAGCGTGGCCAAGATCTCCACCGCCTCCAGCAGATTCGATTTTCCCTGGGCATTGTCTCCCACCACAATGGTTTTAGGGGCCGTGAAATGGACGGACTGCTCACGGTAATTGCGAAACTGTTTGAGCGCAAGATAAGTTAGGTACAACGGGGATGATGGGGGGGAATGGGGGCATCGGGGACGGGTTGGGCCAGAACCGTAACCAGCTCGTCTAAAAATTGGGCCTGGGCTTTGATAATTCGCTGTTTGGCTTCCTCTAGGGGGAACCAGGCCGCCTGGTCTACTTCTGGGAATTCCCGCATTCGCCCAGAGTTGGGGGGCCATTCTAGGGTGAAGGTATTGCTGTGGAGGGTGGCGGGGTCAAAATCGCCCTCAAAGGCCCAGGCAAACACCAACTTTCCCCCCGACTGCCGGACGGTGCGCAACGCCTGAAACTGTCCCTCGGCCCGCTGTCCGGTTTCCTCTTGAAACTCCCGCTGGGCGGCGGCAAAGGTGTCCTCGCCCGGATCAATTTCCCCCTTGGGAATCGACCACGCCTGCCACTGACGATTGACCCAGTACGGCCCACCGGAATGCACCAACAGCACCTCAATGCCTTGTTCAGAGCGACGGTACATCAGCAGCCCTGCACTCTTTTTGGCCATTACCCGCCACGGACTTAGGAACCTTTGCATTTTATCGACTTATCGGCGCTCGTAGGCAGAGGATTGGGGGATGTGGGGAGTCGGGAGTGGGGGGCGGGAATACGGAGAGTGGAGAGTGGGTTGAAGCTTCTGCTTTGGTCGTTGTACGTTCTGCCGATTCAAAGAGTGGACGTTTGATAAGCCAGGGGGGAGGGGGGAGTTGATAGGATATTGCCCAGGGATTGAGATGATTGGCAAGGTGAAGAGGGTTCGCAATGGTTGGTGTAGGGAGGCTAGGCTGGGGTTGGGTAGTGGCCTTGGGGGTGATGGGATCGGCTGGGGTGGCATTTGCGGAAACCCCAGAGCCAGAAATCCAGGAGCTGGAAAGCCAAGAGACGGCTATCCAGGAGTCAGAGACGCCAGAGATGCCAGAGTCCGAAGCCGTCCAGCCGGAGGATCGGACTGAGAGCGAAATTGTGGACAGGGAGTCTCAGGCGGTAGAAGCGGAAGGCGCTCAGGCAGAAGATACCCAGGCAGAAGACACCCGGTCGGAGGTTGCTCCAGTGGCAGAGCCGACCACCTTTCAGCAGTGGTGTGAGGCCCAGGATGGGCTACCGGAGGGGCAGCGCCATACGGTGGAGGTGCTGCTGACGGAATTGGGGGTGGAGAACTGCACCCAGGCAGGACGGCGGGCCTCGGTGATTACCCTGCTTAACCTCTCGCACCAGGGGCTAACGGATATTGCCCCCCTAGCCAGTTGGCCCCAACTGACGCATCTGCTGTTGCACAACAACGCCATCCAAGACCTACAGCCCATCGCCGAGATGCCCAACCTCTCCCGGCTTTATCTCAGCAATAACCAAATTACCGACCTCACCCCGTTGGCTAACCTCGATAACCTCCGAGAGTTGGGCTTGGCGAATAATCCCCTCGGCGACTTGCAGGGTTTAGCCCCGCTTACTGCACTGGAAGAGCTTCACCTCAGCCAAACTCAACTGCAATCCCTAGAGCCGCTGGCATCCTTGATGGGCCTCACCACCCTCTACCTCAACCACAATCAAATTACCGATCTCACTCCGATAGGGTCTCTCACCGCCCTAGAGGTCTTGGATCTCAGCGCCAATAATATTGAGGACATCACCCCCCTCATGGCCCTAGAGAACCTGCGCTACCTCAACCTCAATCGCAACCGCATTCAGAATGCCTCGGTGCTGCGGGCCATGCCCAGCCTGGGACAAGTGTATCTATACAACAACCCCATCAACCGCCTGGGATGCCCCACCAACCCCAACACCCTCTGCTTGATGTAGGTTGGCTTGAGGTAGGGCTGGCGGCGAGATTATTCAAACTGGGGGGGCAATTCTGAGGGGGACAGGCCGTTGGGGCTGGAAAGTCGGGGAGTGGTCAGGGGATCGCCCGGTTCACCCGCTGCTTCTGCCGCCGCCGCTGCCGCCGCTGCCGCCGCTGCTCCATCATCGCGACCAGATCCACTGGCTTCCCTGGCACGGTCGCTGGCACCGCCGGGGGGAGTCGCTGGAGGGAGGGCCACGGTGGCAAGGGTAAACGACCGCTGTACCTGCTTGCCATCGCGGTTGGTGACCTGGAGCGTAATGACCGTGGAACTGGTTTCGGTGCTAAGAGGCAGGGGCAAACTGCCCTGGGGGGACACGTTACCGGGAACAGGCAGTAGGGTGACCGTGGTGCCCGGGTTGGCCTCTACCTGCCAAGACACCACGAGTTGGGGCGGCGGCTGGCCGGGGGCAAGGGGCACGGTATATTTCGGCTGCATGGGCTGGCCATTCACCAAAAAGTTGAGAATTTGCGGGGGGCGGGCCTCAATCAAAATCGGTGCGGTGGCCAGGGTAATGGGGGGATCGGCGGGGCCATCCACGGGAATCACCGTTAGTTCAAAAATGTAGCGTCCGGCCTGACGCACCCCCGTTTGCAGGTTCTCGCACACCAATACTTCCTCCAAACGGCAAAACTCCTGAAGTGGTTCGGGGAGCCCCTGGCGTAGGTCAATCTGCACCTGGGGGAAAACAATGGTGCCCTCCGGGTCGCGGCCCACCAGGGATAGGGCGGCGATGCGTTGGGGATGGGCAATGGCCCAGTTGAGGCGAATTCCGTAGGGTACAGGCTGGGGATTGTTGGCGTTGTCACCGTTACCGTTGGCCAAGGGTTGAGCGCTGGGCGGCGCTTCGGGGTAGACGGGCTGGCTGGGGGCAAAGGCAAGGATCTCTGGCTGGGGGAAAGGATCGACGGTGATTAGGGCCGAGTTGAGAGAATGGGGGGAAAGGCGACCACGACCGGGCGAAGGAAACGCGGTGAGGGTGAACTGGTACTGACCGGGCTGGCGGGCATCGGTGAGTACGGCGCGGCAGGTGAGCAACACCCGGCTAAGGGTGCAGAAGGGCTCTAGCTCTGGGGGGAGACCCTCACTGAGGTCGTAGGTGGCGGGGCCGCTGGTGATGGTGCCCTCCGGGGATTGGCCCACCAGTTCTAGGCGCTGCAAACGGCGGGGCTGGCTCACCTGGAAATCTAGCCGCACAGCATCGTCGTTGGCTTCGCTGTATTGGGGATCGGCGGGGGCCAAACGCACCACCTGGGGCGGTGCCGGGGGGCGCAAAAACAGCCACCACAGCAGCCACAGCCCCGCTGCCACACTGCCAATGGCTAGCAACACCAGGGGCAACACCTGCCACCAGGGACGCGACTCCCACAGCAAAAAGCCCTGCATGGGGATCTCTAACAGGGGGTGGTTCTCCACGTCCTGGGCTTCTACGGCAAAGTTAATCACCCGTCCGCCCCCCACCCAGGGCCGTTTGCGGCGAGGCTGGGGCTGTACGGTAATGTGGGTGGTCTGGGTTTGCTCGGGAGCCAGGATCAGTTCCGGTGGCTCTAGGGTGAAGGTACACAGATTGCCACCATCTAGGGGCAGGGCTTGGAACTGAAGGGTGCGGGGGGTGTTGCCCTGGTTGCTGGCCTGCACCATATATTGCCCTGGCTGGTTTTGCACCCGGCTGACCAGGGTACGAAAGCTAAGGCTCACCTGATACACCGGACGAATGTTGAGATAGAGCACCTCCAGCAATGTCAGATCGGGCTGGTTCTCCGATTGCAGTTGTAGGGTGCCGATATAGCTACCCGCCAGCGTCTTCAGGGGCACCGTCAGCAAGACCAAAATGGTGCCCTGGTCGTTGGGGTTGAGGTCGAGGTACTGCTCCATCAGCGACAGCCCCACCGCCTGAAACCCCTGAGGGTAGGTAATCGTCAGCCACGCCGGGGGCAGATCCAAGCAGCGCAGCCGAAACCGATCCACCCGCTGACCTCGGTTGTGAACGATCACCTGAAGCTCCAGGGTATCGCCAGGGGCAAGGCTGGCTGGGCTAGCGGCACGGGTGGGGGGCAGCAGAAAAAAGGTGGGATCGCTGGCCTGATCCACATCTTCGGCGGCGGGCAACACCTGAATACGTTGCTCAAACCGCTGGGGCGGGCTACTGGGGTAGTGTTGGGGCGAATCCACCACCAGGGCATAGGTGTAGTATCCGGCCATGGCGGTGGCGGGCACCAAAAAGGTAAAGATGGCCTCCCGGCTTTGGTCGGGGCCAAGGGCCAAACGCTCCTGGGTAGACGACACCCAGGCATAGAGGGAGGCAGGCAAATCCTCCAAAAATACGTCAATAATGGCGCTGGTTTCCCCCTTATTGGTCACCGTCACGCTGAGGGTCACGCTTCCCCCCGGTGCCACCAGACTGGCCCCGCTCAGCATCACCGCTAGGGGCGCAGCGGTGGCGGTGGTTGGCCCGTCGGCTCGTTCACCCGTCCGCTGGCGCGACAAAATTCGGGCACGGTATTGAATCGGTGCCCCCCCCGACGGAAACCGATCCTCATCCCAGCCCTCGCCCTCGGCAGGGGATAATGCCTGGACATAGCCTTGGGTGAGTAGGGGGGCGATCCGCTGCTGGGCCTCCGCCTCGGTTGTTCCCAACTGTTGGGCAATGTCGGCCAGGGCTACCGTGGGTTGCCGAATCAACCACACCATCAGTTGGCGCTGTTCCAGGGGCAGATTCAGCATCTCGGCCATGCTGAGCCCTCCCCCAGTCTCCCCGGTGGCAGACTCCTCCGACAAGCCAGAATGCTGAAACCCTGGACGTTGAAACCCTGAACCTGTCATTGCCGCTTCCTATTCTCAGGGGCCATTCCACCATGCTTAGGGGAAATTATAGTCTGGCCCACTCTGTTCTCAAGGGGGCTTAGGGGAATCTGAGGCGCTACCTAGGCCCGGAACTTAGCGGTGACGCGGCCCATGGCTTCCACCACGTTCTCGCGGCTGTTAAAGGCGGAGATGCGGAAGTAGCCCTCCCCTGCGGCCCCAAAGCCAGAACCGGGGGTGCCCACCACGTTGCAGGTGTGCAGCAGCTTATCAAAGAAATCCCAGCTCGACAGATTGTTGGGGGTCTTCACCCACACGTAGGGTGCGTTGACGCCGCCATAGACGCTGATGCCAGCGGCGGTCAGTTGATCGCGGATGATGCGGGCGTTTTCCATATAGAAGTCAATCAGCGCCTTGGTTTGGGCTTGGCCTTCGGGGGAATAGACCGCTTCCGCCCCCCGCTGCACAAGGTAGGAGACGCCGTTGAACTTGGTGGATTGGCGACGGTTCCACAGGCCATGGAGTTCCACCTCGCTACCATCGGCGGCCTTGCCTTTCAGGGATTTGGGCACCACGGTTAGGGCGCAGCGAGTCCCGGTAAAGCCAGCATTTTTGGAGAAAGAACGAAACTCGATGGCGCAGTCCTGTGCCCCTTCAATTTCGTAGATGGAGTGGGGGATGGTGGGATCAGTAATAAAAGCTTCGTAGGCCGCATCGAACAGGATGATGGAACCGTGGGCGCGGGCGTAGTTCACCCAGGCTTGCAGGTGCTCCTTGGTGGCGACAGCCCCGGTGGGGTTGTTGGGGAAGCAGAGGTAGATCAGGTCTACTTTTTCGTTGGGGATGCTGGCTGTGAAGTTGTTTTCGGCGTTGATCGGCAGGTAAACCAGCCCTTCGTATTCCCCTTTGTCGTTCACAGGCCCCGTGTGGCCCGCCATCACGTTGGTATCGACATAGACGGGGTAGACCGGGTCGGTGACGGCGATGGAGTTGTTGTCGCCAAAGATATCCAGAATGTTGCCGCAGTCGCACTTAGAGCCGTCGGAGATGAAGATTTCCGAGGCATCGATGTCGCAGCCGCGAGCCTGGAAATCGTGCTGGGCAATTTTTTCCCGCAACCACAAGTAGCCCTGCTCTGGCCCATAGCCCTTAAAGGAGCCACGATTCCCCATGTCTTGCACCGCCTGAATCATGGCGTTGCGGCAGGCTTCGGGCAAAGGCTCGGTCACATCGCCAATGCCTAGGCGAATGATGGGCGCTTCGGGGTTAGCTTCGGCAAAGGTGTTGACCCGACGGGCAATTTCTGGGAAGAGGTAGCCCGCCTTGAGCTTGAGGTAGTTGTCGTTAATGGTAGCCATGCTGGTTTGTGTCGCTTTGTTACTTAACCCAGATTACAGCCATTGCCGGGGTGTTTTGGGGTGGAGTTCGCCCCGGATACCCCAGGGGAAGCGCCCCATCTCGTCCGGTAGGAATGCTACAGCCCCAGGCCGTGATCGGTTCTCAGGGTGCCCATCGCCCCAGAATAAACCAGCCCCCGCCGGGTATCGAGGGTGAGGATGGTGCCCTCGCGAATGATTTCTGTGGCGTTTTTCACCCCCACAATTACCGGAACCCCCAGCCGCAGGCCAATCACCGCCGCGTGACCCGTAAGGCTGTCGTCCTCGGTAATAATGCCGCCGGAGCGACGGATGGCTTCGACGAAATCGGCACTGGTGTGGGGCACAATCAGAATTTCACCGTCGTTAAAGTCGCTGATATCCATGCCGCTGTGGGCCACCCTAGCCCGACCGCTGACGGAGGCTTCGCCAATGCCCACGCCTCGGCCCAGCACCGCCGTCACCACGTCCACCTTAATCAAATCTGTGGAACCCGAGACTCCTTGCAGAGTGCCCGCCGTCAGCACCACCAGATCGCCATCGTTGAGCAGCTGCTTTTCCTGGGCCATGCCCATGGCCGCCTGAAAGGTTTGGGTGGTGGAGGGGAGATCCAACACCAGCAGCGGTTTGACGCCCCACACCAGTTGTAGTTGACGAGCCACATTCACGTGGGGCGTAATCGCCAAAATGGGCGTCTGGGGACGATATTTCGACACATTGCGAGCCGTGGCTCCGCTCTTGGTCAGGGTCATAATCGCCGCCGCATTGAGCTGGGAGGCAATCCGCCCCACGGCCTGACTGATGGCATTGGGGATCGAGTAGGCTCCGCTATTGCCCAGATCCCGGCGATCCAGCCCCTCCTGCTCGGTGCGCACCGCCACCCGGGCCATGGTCGCCACGGCCTCCACTGGGAATTTGCCCACCGCCGTTTCGTTGGAGAGCATCACCGCATCGGTGCCGTCCAAAATGGCATTGGCCACGTCGGAAACCTCGGCACGGGTGGGGCGGGGGTTGCCCACCATGCTATCCAGCATTTGGGTGGCGGTAATCACCGGAATGCCCAGGGCGTTGGCGGTGAGGATCAAGCGTTTTTGCAGAATCGGCACCTCCTCGGCGGGCAGCTCCACCCCCAGATCGCCCCGCGCCACCATCACCCCATCAGACAGCGACAGAATTGCCTCCATCTGCTCGATGGCCTCGTGTTTTTCAATCTTGACGATGACGGGCACATTTTTGCCAGTCTGCGCGATGATTTCCTTGATTTCCAGCACATCCTGGGGGTTGCGTACAAAGCTCAGGGCCACCCAGTCTACCCCCTGGTTGAGGCCAAACATCAGGTCTTCCCGATCCTTATCGGTCAAGGCTTTGATGGAGAGGTAGACCCCCGGAAAGTTCACCCCTTTGTTATTCGTTAGCAGCCCCCCCACCACGACCCGACAATGAAGTTCCTGGGCCTCGATATCCACGGCCTCCACCTTCATTTCCACCTTGCCATCGTCTAGCAAAATGGTAGAACCCACCGGAACCTCTTCCGCCAGCTTGTCGTAGGTGACGCAGGCCCGTTCCTGGGTGCCCAAAATGCGCTCACTGGTGAGGACAAAGGGATCGCCCTTGGCCAGTTGAATTGCCCCCTGCTCAAACTTACCCAGGCGAATTTTTGGCCCCTGCAAATCCTGCAAAATGCCCACGGGCTGATTCAGCTCGAAGGACACCTGGCGAATGAGGCGAATACTGCGCTGGTGATCTTCGTGGCTACCGTGGGAAAAGTTGAGTCGTAGGGTGGTCGCTCCGGCTTCAATCAGGGCACGGAGCACGTCAGCAGTCTGGGTTGCGGGGCCGATGGTGGCGACAATTTTCGTACGGCGGCGATTGGTACTCAGCGGCATAGTGATCTCTCTAACATGAACTGAACGACAACCCAGAGGCATCTAGAATTAAGAGCTAAGCCCCATTTTGATGCCCATCTGACAACATCTATAAATCCAGGCAACCTTTACATCAAGGCAGACAACCTTTACATAAAACCTGGGATTTTGTCACTCTAAAGCAAATCTGAGCGCAAACACCGAGGCCAGCCCACGACTTTTGTCACCGCAGTCTAGCCAAGTTGGCCCTTCCCGCTAGGGCCACCGCCTAGCCCCAGACGCTAGCCCCAGAATTTGACCGCTGAATACCCCGCCCTGGGCGCTTCGCCTCGACCAAACTGAGATTTTGCCCCATTTTCCGTCACAAAACTTTATTAACGCGGCATCGTAACGTATACTACCGAGGATATTGGTGTAGGAGCGTGCAACATGTCGGCGGCAACCGAGCCCCTGACGATACGAAAGACGGTGCCCCCTGAGTTGCTGAAGACTGAGGGCGGCCTAAGTCCTAATACCCTCATGTTTCTAGCCTCCGTAGGCTTGATTAGCATCTCCACCGTGGGTTATTTCCTCTGGAATTGGCCCAGTTGGTGTGTATTTTTGATGAACGTCCTATCTCTGCACCTGGCGGGGACGGTCATCCACGATGCTTCCCACCACTCTGCCCACCGCAATCGCAAGGTAAATGCCATATTGGGCCATGGTAGCGCCCTGATCCTGGGCTTTTCCTTCCCAGTTTTCACCCGCGTACACCTGCAACACCACGCCCATGTCAACGATCCCGAAAACGACCCGGATCACTTCGTTTCCACCGGGGGGCCGCTATGGCTGATTGCTGCCCGCTTCTTCTACCACGAGATTTACTTCTTCAAACGCCAACTCTGGCGCAACTGGGAACTGCTGGAGTGGTTCCTGGGCCGTCTGGCCGTGGCACTGCTGGTGTTTGCGGCCTGGAAGTTTGACTTTCTGGGCTACATTTTCAACTTCTGGTTTTCCCCTGCCTTGGTCGTCGGTATTGCCCTAGGCTTATTTTTCGACTACCTGCCCCACCGCCCCTTTGAGGAGCGGGATCGCTGGAAAAATGCCCGCGTTTACCCCAGTGCAGTCCTCAACCTGCTGATCATGGGCCAAAACTACCACCTAGTGCATCACCTCTGGCCCTCGGTGCCCTGGTATAAGTACAAACCCACGTACGAAATCATGCGCCCCCTACTGGATGAAAAAGGATCTCCCCAGTCATTAGGGTTGCTGCAAGTCAAGGACTTCTTCAGCTTCCTCTACGACCTATTCCTGGGCATTCGGTTTAAGCGCCATTGAAGGATCGGGGGTATGAGAAGGGTAGGGAATGATTGGGTATGACCTGGCCGACTCTGGGCTTAGGATTGTTTGATTCCAAAGGAGGGGGCGGTGTAGTCCTCTGGTAGGTAGTTAGCTGGGATAGTGGAATGGTTGCCGTCTCTTAGGGCGGTGTAGCCGGGAGAGAGAATTTCGATGTCGGCGGCGTTGCAGTAGTCTTGGATATTTTGGTGTAGGTCTGAGTAGATCAGGGGCATTTGGTTGGGGGCCGCAGTGTAGGCGCTGAGAGTGTAGCTCACGTTGAAATCGTTCAGGCCCGTTTGCAGGACGAAGGGGGCGGGGGTGGATTGGATGTTGGGAGTGGCGAGGGCAGCTTCGATCAGCACCTCGTGAACTTTGCGCCAGGGGAGATCGTAGCCAAGGGTGATGGTGGTTTGGAGCATCAGATACCCCCCGGCTTCACGGCAGATGGCGCTGAAGTTGGTGACGTTGCTATTCAATACCGAGGCATTGGGGATGGTAACGGTTTCCTGTCTGGGGGTTATCACACGGGTGACGAACATGGATTTGTCCTGCACTTCGCCAATGATACTGTCGATGCGGATGAGGTCGCCGATCCGAAAGGCGCGGGTATAGATCAAAATAATTCCGGCTAGGGCGTTGGCCACCGCTGAGGAGGATCCTAAGGTCAGCAAGGCCCCTATAAACAGCGACACCCCTTGGAAGGCTGGAGAGCCAAATCCGGGCAGAAACGGGCCAGCAATCACCAACGCAATAGCCACAATCAAGAAGGTCGCTAGACGAATAGTGGGCTGCACCCATTCCGGGTAGAACCAAGGGTATACGTCCTGCCGTCCTAGTTCAATAATCACCTGCTTGGTAAACTCAATCACGTAGTAGGTGACGATGGTCAAAATGCCTAGCATCGTCAGGTTGGGCAGATAGGCCACGAACCCCTGGGCTAAGGCATTCAGGCGATCTGCAATATCTCGCAGCAGGCTATCCCCAATCACTTCCGTGGCCGGAAACTGACTCAGCACGAAGGGGACATAGAGATAGAGGGCAAACAACAGCAAGCCCATCCGCAGCAGTTGGATGAGACTCTGAAGTAGGTAGCTGGTGGCTCCAGCCCCCAACAGATGAATCGATTGAATTCGCAGTGCCAGGGTGCCGTTTTCCCGCTGTCGCTGAATGCGGCTGAGCAACCGGGAGCATAGGAAAAACAATCCTCGCAAAAACAGAACCAGCAACAAGGTACTGACCACAATGGCGGCCAAGTTGGTGGCTAGCCGTTTTAGGGTGCGGGCTTCCCGGTAGTTGATTAGCGCCTGCTGAATCCAATCCACCGCTAGGGCGGCAAGTTCTGGGTGGGGCCGACTGTAGATGGCTTCGTCCTCTGGGCGGACGGTAAATAGGATTTTCTCTCCCGCGAAAACGATACTCTGGGTTTCGCCCGTTTCCGCCCGAATTTGGTCGGGGGTAATGCTGGGGTCGGCCACAGCGGCCTGAATTCGCTGGGTGAGAATGGCGGCCCGCTCCTCGGCAGAGACCCCCTCGATGCCCACCTTGACCCGAAACAACTCCTTGCCATCCAGCACCACCGGAAAGCCATCGATGGCATTGCCCACCATGGGGCTGGCTGGGCTCGACGGGCTACTTGGGCCAGCCGATGGGCTAGCGGTTGCCTCTGACGCAGGAGCTGTTTCCCCCGTCGCCGCTGTCTGGGCAACGAGGCGATTGGCTTCCCCCGGCATGGCGTGGATACCCCCAATCAGCAGCGCCACCAACAGCGCCATCACCACCCAGAACAGTCGCCATCGCTCCCTGGGGCGAACTTCATGAAGGCTCCGAGATCTGGACTGGCATCGGTATTCAGCGTCATTACGGCCCATCCGTAGGTCTGTCCTTAGGAACGTGAATCGTTGAATAAAAGTAGATCTTTGACTAACAGTGGATTTTCATACAATTTTCGTAGGGTAGGCAACTTATATAACCCTAGACCGCCCGGACGGCGATTCTAGCTGATTGGATTGGCCACCCTGACCGCAAGGAAAAGCTTGATGACTACTATAGGAGGCAACCCCCTAGGTTTGATATTCCCGTTGGTCGGCGAGTTTGCGAATAGAGACCTGCACCGACATGCCTACATAATCCGAGGCATCCCCCATCCAGGAGCCCGACAACGGCATGACTTGGGCCGGGTGACGAGCAATGGCCACGGGCACTAGGTCAAAGCCTTCGCTGATGCGATTAGTGGGGTCGTAGTTGCGCCATCCGGCACCGGGCAAGTAGACCTGCACCCAGGCGTGGGTAGCCCCCGACCCCACCATGCCCACATCGCCCCCATCCAAGGCCGCATCATACAAATAACCGCTAACAAACCGACAGGCCAATCCCAACCGCCGCAGTGCCTCAATCATCAACCAGGCATAGTCGCGACAGGTGCCCATCCCGGTACGCAGGGTGTCGCCAGGGGACTGGGTGCCCTCCGCCTCGCGAGCTTCATAGGTCAGGGTGCTGTGGATGGTGTCCATCATGCGGTTAATCACGTCTAGGGTGCCGTCCTGGTCGCCCATCACAAACCGCCGCGTCCAATCCGCCACGCGACTATCAAAATCCTCGGCGTGGGGCCGCATAAACACCGATAAATCCGTCCATTCGTCCGGCGTATACTGCACCGGCAGTTCCTCTGCCCTAGGGTCGAGGGGAAAGTCTTGCACCGCTTGATAGCCAAAATGCTCCCCCTGCACACGGTAGGCGACGGTTAGTTCCTCCCCTGGGGCTTGCAGATCAATCACCGCCACGTTATTAGATAGGGTATCCATCATCCAACGCACCTGGGAGGGCAGGTTGGTGTCTAGGCTGTAGCTGAGAATGCGCCCGCCATAGCTGCCCCTCGGCAAAAAAATGGCACGATGGGGGCCAAAGGTGACGGGCTTGGCGTAGCGATAGGTGGTGATGTGTTCTAAGTCGTAGATGACACTCATGGCAATCTGGACGATGGCATGGACAGAGGTGCGAGGTCACTAGGCCACCATGGGCAAGGTAGCCGCGATGCCATGCATAGCCTAGGATAGAGTGTTTTGCCCCTATCCTTCGTCCGGGTGGGTAATTGGCCTGGGCATTGCCTAGAGAAGGGGGGCTAGGGGGATCTTTGCTAGAGCATGGCCTATATGGACGTGTGTGTCCTGAATAGCCCTCATTGGTAGAGGGAGGTAGAGGGAGATAGAGGGACGTGATTGAGCCTAGGCTTTGCCTAGATCTGCATTAGGGCTAATACTGCATCAGGGCCGTAATGGGCACATTGGGCAATTTGCGGCGTCCCTCTAGGGCCAGGAGTTCGATTACAAAGCCAAAGCCCACCACAGTACTGCCTGTTTTTTCCACTAGGTCGTAGGTGGCGGCGGCGGTGCCTCCGGTGGCAATCAGGTCATCAATCACGAGTACCCGACTACCCTGGGGGAAGGCGTCTTGGTGGAGTTCTAGGGTGTCGCTGCCGTACTCCAGATCGTAGGCGGCGGCATGGACGGCGGCGGGGAGTTTGCCCGGTTTGCGCACGGGGGCAAAGCCAATGCCCAGTTTGTAGGCCAGGGGCATCCCAAACATAAACCCGCGAGATTCAATGCCCACAATGTAGTCGGGCTGGTAATCGGAGACCTGGTCCGCAAAGTTATCGATGCTGTACTGTAGCGCCTCGGGGTTCGACAGCAGCGGGGTGATGTCGCGGAACAGGATACCGGGCTTAGGGAAGTCGGCAATGTCGCGAATGTGGGCTTTGAGATCCATGATCCTATGGGGCGAAGGCCGTTGCTATGCTATCACCGCCGTCCACTCGGTTAGCTACATTGGGTGAACAAAAATATCCCCCTCCCTGGCGTCTTAGGCGACGATCTCAGGAAGGGGGAATGGGGCAACCTCAGTAGCGGTGTAAACCAGGGTGGCTTATTGCGACAGGGCGAGGGATGGATCCGCCGTCTTACGGGTAATGTTGGCTCCCAGGCGACGCAGCTTGCCTTCGATGTCGTCATAGCCCCGATCCAGGTGTTGAAGCCCTTGGATCACCGTGGTGCCCTCCGCCGCCAGACCCGCCAGCACCAACGCCGCCGAGGCCCGTAGATCGGTGGCCAACACGGGAGCCCCAGAAAGGCCATGCACTCCCTTGATGACGGCACAGTTGCCATTGAGGCGAATATCGGCCCCCATGCGGTTCAGTTCAGCCACATGGCGCAGGCGATTTTCAAAAACCGTTTCGGTGATCAAACTATTGCCATCGCACAGGGCCATCAGGGCCATAAACTGAGCCTGCATATCGGTGGGGAACCCCGGAAACGGCCCAGTTTGAATATCCACCGGGGCAATTCCATCGCCGGGGATATAGCGCACCCGGCTGGGGCCATCCACCACCACCTGCCCCCCTACCTCATGGAGCTTAGCGATTACCGCCGTGAGGTGTTCAGGAATGACCGGAGACAGGCTAATTTCTGAACGGGTGATGGCAGCGGCCACCAGGAAGGTACCCGCTTCGATGCGGTCGGGAATGATGCCGTAGTCGGTGGTGTGGAGGCTGGGCACACCCACGATGGTAATGGTGTTCGTGCCTGCGCCACGAATTTTGGCCCCCATGGCTCGGCAGAAGTTGGCCAGGTCGGTCACTTCCGGCTCCTGGGCCGCATTTTCAATCACGGTTTCTCCGTCCGCCAGGGTAGCCGCCATCATCAGGGTTTCGGTGGCTCCTACACTGGGGTAATCCAGGTAGATCTTGGCTCCCTTGAGGCGTTTGCCGCTGCCGGGGATATAGGCATTCACCGTGCCGTGATCAATGTGAACCACAGCCCCCATGGCCTGAAGCCCTCGCACGTGGAGTTCCACCGGACGCGCTCCAATGGCACAACCACCGGGCAGGGGCACCCGTGCCACTCCCATGCGTGCCAGCAGCGGCCCAATCACAAAAAAACTGGCCCGCAAACGGCTGACCAGGTCGTAGGGTGCTTTGGTGGAGGAAATCGAACTGGGGTCGATGTCGAGGGCGTCGCCACGGCGATGAATGGACACCCCCAGGGCCGACAGCACCTCGCCCATGCGCTCAATATCCACCAGGTTGGGGATATTCCGCAGGCGACAGGGCTGCGAACAGAGCAGTGTTCCCGCCATGACCACCAGGGCCGAGTTTTTCGCCCCGCTGATGGTGACATGACCCGAAAGAGGTGTACCGCCCGCAATCTCCAGCACGGCGTTGTCAGCCTCTGAGGTGGTTAGGGGGTTGGACAAACCAAGAGAAGTAACGATAGCGGTATCCTCCACGGCGCTTAACTCTACTATTTCCCGAATTTCGTCTAGATTCTACCCGAAATCTTGCTTTTGGCTAGATCGTTCAGGGCGAAGTTTGATGCACAAAGCCACCTCAGAATAGCCGATCCCTTCAAATAACGAAATCTTTTTTCTAGGGGTTGACTCTGTACCAAACCTAGTGCATATTGATAAACCGCGATGCAAATACGGCATTGCCCAGCGGAACTGGCGGAATTGGTAGACGCGCTAGGTTCAGGTCCTAGTGTTAGCAATAACATCCGGGTTCAAGTCCCGGGTTCCGCATCAAAGAGCCAGATGAAATCCGAGAACCATCCGGCGGCTAAGTTATCTCAAGAACTAGTAGCTGGGCCATCCTTGTACCCAAGACTCTCAGACCTGGGAGGATTACCGTAATTGCCTATGCTAACCAGCCTGCAAAATCCACTGGTCAAGGAGATCCGTAAGCTCCATCAGGGGAAATTTCGGCGGCAGCAAGGGCAATTTTTACTGGAAGGTACACACCTCCTCCAGGAAGCGCTGGCGGTGGGCTATCCGCTCTCGGTGGTCTGCCACACTCCGGCTTGGCAAGCCCGCTATCCCAATCTCGGCGCTGCCCTAGCGCAATCGGCCCAGCGTATTGAGGTGGTGTCGGAGGAGGTGCTTCAGTCTTTGGCCACGACGGTGCATCCCGATGGAGTGGTGGCAGTGGCTCCCCAGCGGGCTATGGCTACCACCCCTGACCTCACCGGAATTGGCCTGGTGATGGAAACCCTGCAAGATCCGGGCAACCTGGGCACCATTATTCGCACCGCCACCGCTGCGGGGGCCGATGGGCTGTGGCTCAGTGCCGATAGCGTCGCCCCCGATCATCCCAAGGTGCTGCGGGCCTCGGCGGGGCAATGGTTTCGGTTGCCGATTCTAGTTGCTCCGCAGCTAGAAGACCCCCTGAAAACCTGGCGCTCCCAGGGGGTGCAACTCGTGGCTACTCTACCCCATGCATCGATAGACTACTGGGCCGTGGATTTCACGCGACCCACGGTGATTGTGCTGGGCAACGAGGGGGCGGGCCTTTCAGAAACCCTACAACAGTACGCCACCGTGGCGGTGAAGATTCCCATGCATCCGGCGGTGGAGTCGCTCAATGTGGCCATTTCCACCGCCCTTCTCCTCTACGAAGCCCAACGCCAGCGTCGCCAAAGCCTTTAGCCGCCCCAACACCGATGCTGCTACACGACCTGAAGCGGTTTTCCCCAGATTGAGTTCGGTATCCCCATCCCCCGTGGTGGTGGTCTTTGTGGAACAATTTTGGGTAATGCAAACCACGGCCATGCCGACTGTTGTGCGTAACTGCTGTGCGTAAAAGGGCTTGAATCGTTGAACCAGAGCCGTTTGAATCCAAGACATCTTACCCTCAACCCATGGCCCCATCGGCTAGGGGCTTTCCTCCGGCGATGGCTGGTGGTAGGGATGGCTAGTCTGATGGCCCTAGTCGTCCTACCGAATCCCCCCGCTGAGGCTCAGAGTGCGGCCACAGCCGCCATTGGTAACGAAAGCTTTGTGGCCAGTGCCGTGCGTCGGGTGGGGCCAGCGGTGGTGCGCATCGACACCGAAAAGACCATCACCCGCCAGTCGTCGGATCCCTTTATGGACGATCCCTTCCTGCGGGATTTCTTCGGTGGCTTTCCCCGCCAACCCCAGGAGGAACGCCTGCGAGGCCAGGGATCTGGCTTCATCATCGACGACACGGGCAACATTCTGACCAATGCCCATGTGGTGAACGGGGCTGACCGGGTGGTGGTGACCCTCAAGGATGGCCGCAGTTTTGAAGCGATGGTGGAAGGAGTGGATGAGGTTACCGATCTGGCCGTAGTGAAAATCGACGACACCGAGGATGACCTGCTGCCCGTGGCCCCCTTGGGCGACTCTGACCAGGTGCAGGTGGGCGATTGGGCCATTGCCGTGGGCAACCCCCTAGGGCTCGACAATACCGTCACCCTCGGCATCATCAGCACCCTCAAGCGGTCGAGCAATTCCGTCGGCATTCCCGGCAAGCGCCTGGAGTTCATCCAAACCGACGCCGCCATCAACCCCGGCAATTCCGGTGGCCCCCTAGTCAACCAACGGGGCGAAGTCATCGGCATCAACACCGCCATCCGAGCCGATGCCATGGGGATTGGCTTTGCGATTCCCATCAACAAAGCCAAGGACATTAAAGACCTGCTGGCCCGTGGGGAAGCCATCGCCCACCCCTACATTGGGGTGCAAATCGCTAACCTCACGCCCGATATGGCCCAGCGCAACAATGCCGACATCAACTCCGGTATTTATCTTCCGGAAGTGGAGGGTGTTTTGGTGATTCGCGTCCTGGAGGGTACCCCTGCCGCCGAATCGGGGCTGCGCCGGGGAGATGTCATCCTCGAAGTGAACGGCGACCCCATCCGCAGCGCCGATGCCCTGCAACTGAAGGTGGAAAATACCCCCATTGGCGATACCCTGCAACTCAAGGTTCAGCGTGGCGAACGCCCCCTCACCCTGCGTGTCAAAACCGCCGAACTGCAAGAGGCGGATTAAAGGTTTGCTACTTACAGGTTTGCTACTTACAGTCTTGCCGACTCACCGTTTTTAGGAGATTTATCACCATGCAATCCATGGAAGATCCCGGTACTCGTAAAATTCTTTCTGCCGTCAGCCACGGATCGATTTTCTTCAATGCCCTTATTTTCAGCGTGGGCGTTCCCATCGCCATCCTGCTGATTTCTAAGGATGCTGTGATCAAAGACAGCGCCAAGGAAGCGATTAACTTCCACCTCAACATGTGGTTTTGGTGGACGGTGGCGGGAATTTTGGCCTGGGTGCTGATCGGCCTACCCATGCTGGCCATTCTCGGTGTGGTGAACCTCGTGATGCCTATCTGGGCTATCTTCCACAGCCTCACCAAGCCCAATACGGCCTTTCGCTATCCCCTCATTCTGCGGTTGTTTTAGGTGTTTAGAACAATGGATGGAGGGGCGGTCTAATCCGCATCTGGACGCCGTACCCATTCTGGACACCACATCAATAATGCAGACCGTAGCGCTATAGTAATCAAGGGCTGTAACCCCGATATACGGCCTGTTTTCAGCACACTTGCCCATCTACAGAGTGATTGGTTCATGGAGTTCCACGCCTCAGCCCAAACCTGCCTCACCTGGTCAGGCGATTGCCTTGTGATTGGTCTTACGGAAGCTTCCCTTCCCCTCATAGGGCCACTAGCCGAGTTAAATACCCAGGTTTCGGGTCTGCTCCAGGAACTCATTGCCGAAACCGAATTCACCGGAAAAGACGGCTCCACGGCGGTGATTCGGGTGGGGGGCACCGTGAAAAAGCTGGGCCTAGTGGGGCTTGGTTCTGCCGATAACCTGAGTTTGGAGGGGATTCGTCGCGCCGCCGCCGCCGCCGCCCGCATGGCGAAGAAGGAAAAATGCACCACCCTGGGCCTGAGCCTGCCCACCTACCAAAATGATCCAGCCCAAACGGCCCAGGCCGCTGTGGAAGGGGCCACCCTCGCTCTACACCAAGACAAGCGCTTTAAGTCTGAGGATAAGGACAACGGCAAAGTCGTCCTAGAGGCGATCCACCTGCTAGATCTGGCGGGGCAGGAGGCGGGGCTCACCACAGCCCAGGCCGTGTGTGAGGGGGTGATTTTGGCGCGGGAATTGACCTCTGCTCCGGCCAATGTGGTCACTCCGGCGGTGCTGGCCCAAACGGCCCAGGAGATCGCCGCCGCCCACGGGATGGACTGCGAAATTCTGGAGCGGGAACAGTGCGAAACCCTGGGCATGGGCGCGTATCTGGGGGTGGCCCTAGCCTCCGACCTGCCGCCCAAGTTTATTCACCTCACCTACCGTCCGGCGGGTACCCCCAGCCGCAAGCTGGCCATCGTGGGCAAGGGGCTCACCTTCGACAGCGGTGGTTTGAACATCAAAGGCCCAGGCAGCGGCATCGAAATGATGAAAATTGACATGGGGGGAGCCGCCGCCGTGTTGGGAGCCGCCAAGGCCATCGGCCAACTGAAACCCAACGCTGAGGTGCATTTCATCAGTGCCGCCGTGGAAAATATGATTAGCGGTAAGGCCATGCGACCGGGAGACATCCTCACCGCCTCCAACGGCAAAACCATTGAAGTCAACAACACCGACGCCGAGGGTCGCCTCACCCTGGCCGATGCTCTGGTGTTTGCTGAAAAGCTAGAAGTGGATGCCATTGTGGATTTGGCTACCCTGACTGGAGCCTGCATTGTGGCCCTAGGAGACGACATTGCCGGACTGTTTACCGAAGATGACGATCTGGCCAATGCCCTATCCGCCGCCGCCGCCACCGCCGGAGAAAAGTTCTGGCGTTTGCCCATGGAGGCCAAATACTTCGAGGGGCTGAAGTCCATCGTGGCAGATATGAAAAACACTGGCCCTCGCCCCGGTGGCTCCATCACCGCCGCCCTTTTCCTGAAGCAGTTTGTGGAGAAAACCCCCTGGGTACACCTTGATGTGGCTGGCCCCGTGTGGACAGAGAAGGAAAGCGGCTACAACAATCCGGGGGGTACCGGATTTGGGGTTCGTACCCTGGTGGAATGGGTAAAAGCCCAGGGCTAAGGGGCATTCTGCCGACCGGCTTAGCGGGTGACAAGGGAGTTCGATGTCAATCTGGACAAGGCTTTGAGAGAATGGAAGGAACGAAAAAATAGGGGGCTTTGGCCACCCCCTCAATCCAATGATATTACCTACATTCTACCAAACGACCCTCCAGGCTCATCTCAGGGATCAGTCCTATTTGACGCTGCAACTGTTGTTATGTTTGCGACAAGTCCATCGCCAGGTGAAACTGTCGGTGTTGGCCAGTGTCTTTCCCCAACCGATTCAGTATTCCAGTCGCAAACGCAACTTGCAGCGGTTTTTGGTCTTGCCCCAATTGAGTGTGAAGCGGTTGTGGTTTCCGCTGGTGAAATACTGGATTCGGCAAGCCCAAACGGGACGGGGGTTGAACCGTGACCAACGGCGACGTCTGAAGAAACTGAGGCATCACAAGTATGGTTATTGGATTCTAGCCATCGACCGAACGGAATGGAAAGGGCGCAATCTGTTCATGGTCAGTCTGGTCTGGGGAACCCATGCCCTGCCGTTATATTGGGAAGTTTTGAAAACCCCTGGGAACAGCGATCTGAGAATTCAGAAACGACTTCTAAAAACGGTACTACCGTTGTTGAAAACCTGTCCGGTGTTGGTGCTGGGCTGGTTGACTGACAAAACTAATCAGCAGCATAGCGGTACGTATGTATTTTGAACT
>JBBAWV010000045.1:0-33231 GCA_040396995.1 Nodosilinea sp.
TCTCCTTAGGTATCGGGATTCTAGACCGCTTACACAAAATTCTGATCAGTCTCAAAAATATGGCTATCATACTTTAAAAGTATCTTTAATGTTACCTTCGATAGCAGTATAAATATGCTTCATACGAAATCCGCCCTGTTTAACCCTGGTACCCAGCGGGCGAGGAGACCTCGCCCCTACGGTTGGCCAGGTTAGCAATCGGGGTTCTCTAACTCGGATTTGATATCACTACATATTTATCGCTGCCCCAAAAGCCACCTAGCAAAATAGCTAGGTGGCCATCAAAGCAGATTTAACTCAAGTAACAATAATTAACGCGGCTGATTCTCTAGGATTTCCTGCACCTGCTCACTAGGACTATACCGATAGCCCCAAACCGCTTGATCGGAATCATCTAAAATTTGAGGTGTTACTAGAACAATGACTTCCTGACGCTGTTCAGAAGTACTTGAACTACGGAAAAGAGCACCAAGGATTGGAATATCCCCTAGGATAGGAACCTTGGTTGCGTTGGTACGCTCTGTTTCTTGGATAATACCGGATAGGAGCAACGTTTGACCATCTCTTACCCTAACTTGGCCTGATGAAATGGAACGTCGGGAGAGAAGCACAATATCACCTTGCCCCGTATCAAATACTTGACCAGAAGGAGCAGAAATAGAAGGAGCAACAGACATCGATACAAAACCATTATCATCAATTCGATTGACAATAATTTCTAAAATCAAGCCTGCTGGTTCAATCTCAAAGGTAACAGTTTCTCGTGAACTCCCGGTCGTGTCTGTAGTTGTAATCGTTGAATTAGTAACAACGTCTGATGTGAGCGCTACGGAAGCTGATTGTCCTTCCTGAACGATTAAAGTGGGGTCGGTCAGGATTTTCGCGTTACCCGATGTCACGGTTGCCGTTAACTCAGCGATTAAATTTCTCGTCAGGTTCTGCAAATTATTAAAGCCGATGGTGCCACCACTGAGCCCATCTAAGACACCGACTGTAAAATTACCGGATGAAAAGGAAAAGCTTGCCCCGAATTCATCTAGGGCACTCAAATTCACATCAATGACCTTGACATTGACGGCCACCTGCCGCCTACGGAGATCGATTCGGGTAAGTTGCTCAGTAGCCATAGCTACGAGATCAGCTCGTCCAACGAGAGTCACTGAATTGGTGCGTTCATCAGCAATGACTTGCAAGCCACGTAGAATTGTCTGGCTATCCTCATAGTCCACTCGCCTAATTTCAATCTGTTCTACTGTGGTGGTTTCGATTTCCGTGACTGGAGCTGCTCCTTCTGCAACGGCAACGGCTGTGGCGTTAGTAACCTGTCGTTCGCGGCTGATAGCGCTCTCAGCTCCTAGGGCAACCAGGAAGTTCGCAGCGACCCCTGAGTCTACTTGGTTGAGGCGTAGGGTGCGGGTAACAATGTTCTGGGCGGAGGCAGGCAGGGCGGGACCCACGTAAATGCTTCGGCCTACCTTATTCGCTTCTAAGCCACTAATGCGCAGAACATGGTTAAACACATCCTGGACGGATTCATCCTCAATATCCAGACTAACCAGTGTACCTTCACCGCTACCTTCTGCCGTAGCAGCAGCTTCGCCTGTAGCAGGAGCATAGATTAGGTTTAACCCAGCGGCACGGGCCAGCAAGCCCAGCACTTCACGGGCAGGGGCATCGCGCAGCAACAGCCGAGGAATCCGCTCATTGGTACCGAGGTCAATCGTGGGGAAGTTGGGGACACTTTCCGCAAAGGAAATATCGCCCACCGGGGGGGCCACAGCGCGGGGCAGGAAGGGGGGAGCCTGTTGCAGTTGGGGCTGGGGCACGGGTACGCCGTCGATCATCACCTCTGGGTTGGGCACCAGTACATCGGGTTGGGCCGGAGGTGGCGTCACGGGGATGGTTTCGGCGGGCTCGGCAGGGGTTTCGGCCTGGGCTAGGGTGGTTGAGGGTGCGGGGGCGGGCACCGTTGTCAGGGTTTCTGGGACAGGGGTGGGGGCTTGGGCCATGGCACCATCGTTCCGCACCGACAGCACCACACGGTTTCCAGCAGCGTTGACGGCACCTGTAGGGGCTTGATCCGTGCCTTCAATGGTCACCCGCACACTGTTGGCATCCAGCGGCACTACCGACACCAGAGCAATGCCGGGGGCAGGGTTCTCCCGTTGGAATTGCTCGCCCTCAGGCAGGTTCAGTTGGGTGCGGGTGAGGTCGGCCCGTAGGGTGTTGCCTTGGTTGGTGGTAAACACATTGCTAGCGTCATCGCCCTCAGTATCAAACACCAGGTCTAGGCCCGTTGCCGTGGGGTTGAGGCGCACATGGGTGATGCTGGTTGAGGCCATGGCAGGGAGGGGAGCCATGGCTAGGAGAGCACCACTCATCAATAGGGGGGATAGGCGGGTTAAGGGATTCACGGTTCACTCCTCAAGTGGCGATGGCACGACGATTAGGACAGGGGAGGGTTGATGCTGTGGGCAGCAATGGTAGATGGCCTGGGAATGGACAACCTATGGCGGTGGCGCTCCCTCCGGCGGTGGTGCTCCCTCCGGCGGTGGCGCACCTTCGGCCCCGGCTTCTCCCTCCGCTGGTGGTGGCGGCGGTGGCGGTGGCGGGGTGGCGGGGTCAATGGCGGGCACCAGCACCTCCAGGGTAAAGGAGGTCTCCAGTTGGCGACTAATGCCCGCCAGTTGCTCCTCACTGGCTCCTGCCGGAGGGTCGGCAATTTCCTGGGTGAGGTCGCGGATCACGATCAACGGCTCTAGGCGCTCAATGTTACGGAGAATGCTGAGGGTTTGGGGAAACAACGCCCGCATCGACACATCCACGGTCTGGCGGTTGAGATTAGCCGCCAATTCCGGTGGCCCCGATTCCCCTAAAGGCACGGCCTGCGACGGCGTAAACTGAAGCAGCTCGGAGGTGTAGATCTGTCGCTGGGTAACGGGGTCTCCAGTAAAGACACTGCGCACCTGCTGAATTTGGGCTTGGTTGAGCCCCAGGGCAGCCAACTGCCCCTGATCAATGCGGTTAAAGTCGGCCCGCAGCACATCCTCAATGGCGGCATTGCTATTTTGAATTTGTTGGTTGATGTCGATCATCAACGTCTCTAGGCTGCTGCTATTGCCCAGCAGGCCATAGATAGCGACCCGCTGTTGAATGGCGGCATCCAACTGGGCCTGAAGGTCGGCCAATCCTTGCAGACTGGTTCGCTGTTGATCCACCTGGGCTTGCAGGTCGTTTACCTGTCCCTGAACGGTGCCAATCTGCTGACGCACCGGGCTGACCAGGAAGTTATAGAGCGCAAAGGCCGCCGCCACCCCCAATAGCACAATGCCCAAAGCTTGCACCGGAGGGGTGAGCTGCATCCCAAACACGACAGGATAGGCAGGGCCAAGATCGGCATCTTGGCCGTCCTCGGCGGGCATGAAATCTCCAGTCATCGTCATTATTCGATCACTCCTTCTTCTCTGAGGGCGCGTAGTCGAGTCACTAAACCCACGGCACCCTGGCGCTCTAGCTCATCAATGAGTTGGGCGGAGGGGGTGTTGGTAATGTTGGCGCGAATGGTGTAGTCCACCAGGTAGGTGGGGGTATTGGGCGGGGTGCCGGGACAACGACCATCCACCGCCGGGTCAAGCAGTTCATCCTGCTGCATGGCCTCGGTAATCGCCACGGTAGACCCCTGAAGCAGCGGCGACCGCCCCAGGATGAGGGCAAAATCGTTCACATCGTCGAAGGAGCAGGCCACACCCTCCAAAAGCACCCCACCCGCTCGAGGCGGAGCAAGGTTTGGATCACTGGGTAAGGTTGCACCGCCGTCTTGGCTAATATTGGTAATTTGAATGCGGGTGGGGGTGCGGTCGCGAATATCCTCAAGCAGGGCTGACCAGGGCACGATGTCGTTGAAAACCCCAACAAAGGCGCTATTTTCGGCTCGAACAGCGTCAATTTGCCCTTGAATCGAGCTTAGCTCCGCCAACTGCGCCTGAATTTGGGCAAGTTCGCCTTCTAGGTTTACCTTGCGGGCCTGAAGTTGCCTTAACTGGCCCTGGCTCACCAGCCAGTAGGCTCCGGCGAGGCCAATAGGAACCAGTGCCCCTAGAAGACCGTAGATCAACGGGCCTCGATTGGCCGCTGCGCCGCCGCCATCACTACCACGGGCTTGCGGTTTTGCTTCGTAAACCCGTGGTTCGCGATCCTTGAGAAAGTTAATATCGAGGCTATACATGGCTACATCACCTCCCGTAGGCCCAACCCGATTACCGTAGCCAGTTCCGCCCGCTGATTCTCTGGGATATCCTCGGTTAGATCCAAGGATAACGCCGAGATCGGGTCGATTTGGCTGGTGGGAATGCTCAACCGCTGGGCCAAAAACTCATCGAGTTGGCCGATAGACGCCCCTGGCCCCGCCAGCAACAACTGGGCCACCTCCATATCCTCTTCCTGGTTGAGGTAAAAATCGATGGAGCGGCGCAATTCGTCCGAGAGTTCGCCCAAAACCCGTAGCATGGCCGTGGTGCCGGGGTTGGTGCCGCCGCCTACCTGCACCGCCCCCACCGTGTCCATACTCTGAATCGGTACTGTCATGCCCTGGAGCAGTTCTGTATTCCGAGAGGGGGGGAGGTTCATGGCACGGCTGAGGGCACTTTGAATTTGAAACGTCCCGGTGGGCACGGTGCGGGAAAAGTGGGGCACCCCATCCACCACAATAGAAATTTCGGTGCTTTCAAACTCGATATCCACCACTGCAGCGGCCTCTTGGGGCGTAAACTGCCGCAACTGCTCACGAATGGTGCGAATGAGGGCAAAACTGGAGGTTTCCAGCACATTAAGGGCTAATCCGGCCTGGGCAAAGACATCAACGTAGGGATCCGTGAGGTCTTTTCGCACCCCCACCAGCAGCACCTTCACCTTTTCGATGCCGTCCTCATCCACGAAGTAGCCCAGCTTTTGGTAATCTACGTCAGCCTCTTCGCGGGGGAAGGGCAGGTAGAGGCTGGCCTCCTGGTTGAGCACCATCTCCCGCAGCTCTTCATCGTCCAACTCAGCGGGAACGGGAATGATTTTGGCGATGGCTCGTCCGGGAATGGCCGTGGTGGCCCGTTTCACCTTCACTTTGCTTTGGGTAAGCAGCGCTTGAATCGCGTCGGCCATCGCTGCCGTATCCAGAATTTGACCTTCCTCATAAACCCCCTCCGGCAGTTCCACCGACTCTAGGGTGACCAACTTGAGGCTCGTGCCCTGCTTCTTAAGCTGGGCTAAGGTCACCTTGTCGGGGGCCAGTTCAATGCCCACACCCCGAGGTTTGCGATTAAACAGTGCTTTTAAACTATCCACGACAGTATCCGCAAAGTGGGTAAATGAACGTTCGTCTGCCCCAGGGAGCGAGGGCCATTTGCGCCCTCACTCGATTCTCCAGAACCCTTGAAAATAGAAGGCTCTAGGCCATTAAAACAGGTAGAGATAGCCTCTGCCCCAAAAGTGCTAACGAATGGTACACAATTTGTTTGAGAATTTCCACTGTGCTAAAGAGAGCAGAAAAACATCGCTACTGAACCACCTCTAGGCTAGCGATGCCCCCATCCGCACCTCGTGATTCATCGGTGTACCCCCATCGAGACAGATCTAAAACTAAGGTGTACCCAAATCAAGGTGTATCCCAAGCAAAACGATGCATCCCCATCTCTCCCGGCCTGTCTCTCCAGAGCGGATGGATAGGCCCACGGTGCTCCAGCCATTCCCCAGCGGATTAGGTTAAGGTCTGGCATTATCAGCGATGTTAGCGAGATTTCGGAAAACTGAGCCATTAATATTGAGAAACATGATGGCCATGATGGATCGGCCCATCGTTACTCTCTCCGTTGTTATCCCACCGCAATCCCCATGCCCCTCTCCCTTGGTACCCCCCTGACCGAATCGGCCCAACGTTTGCTTTTGCTGGGGTCGGGCGAATTAGGCCGCGAGGTGGCCCTAGAGGCGATTCGCCTAGGCTTGGAGGTGATTGCGGTGGATCGCTACGACCACGCCCCCGCCATGGCCATGGCCCATCGCCGCCACGTCATCGACATGCTGGATGGCGTGGCCCTGCGGCGCGTGATCACCCAGGAGCAGCCCAGCCTGATTGTGCCGGAGGTGGAGGCCATCGCCACCGATACCCTAGTCGCCCTAGAGGCCGAGGGCTGGCGAGTAATTCCCACCGCCCGCGCCACCCAACTGACGATGAACCGCGAGGGCATCCGCCGCCTTGCCGCCGAGGAACTGGGCCTAAAAACCTCCCCCTACCGCTTTGCCGCCACCGAAGCCGAATACCTCGCCGCCGTGGATGCCGTGGGGTTGCCCTGCGTGGTGAAGCCGATTATGAGTTCCTCCGGCAAGGGCCAAAGCACCGTGCGGTCTGAGGCCGAAGTTAAAGCGGCCTGGGCCTATGCCCGCGAAGCCGGACGGGGCAAAAGCGACCGTGTCATTGTGGAGGGCTTCGTCCCCTTCGACACCGAAATTACCCTGCTAACGGTGCGGGCCAGCGACGGCACCCACTTCTGTCCGCCCATCGGCCACCGCCAAGAATCCGGCGACTATCGGGAATCCTGGCAACCCTGTCCCCTCCATCCCGACACCCTGGACACCTGTCAAACCATCGCCCGCCAAATTACCGATGCCCTCGGCGGCTGGGGCTTGTTTGGCGTAGAACTGTTCATCGCCGGAGCCCCCGGCCAACCCCAAACCGTCTACTTCAGTGAAGTTAGCCCCCGCCCCCACGACACGGGCATGGTTACCCTGGTCAGCCAGCACCAGTCGGAATTTGAACTCCACGTTCGGGCCATCCTGGGCCTGCCCATCGGCGAGATCACCCAAATTCAGCCCGGTGCCTCGGCGGTGATCCTCTCCCCCGGCCACAGCGATGCTCCCCGCTACGAAGGCTTAGAATCCGCCCTGCAAGTGCCCACCAGCAAAGTGCGCCTTTTCGGTAAACCCAACGCCACCCCCAACCGCCGCCTCGGCGTAGCCCTCGCCCTCGGCGACACCGTGGAACAGGCCAAAGAACGCGCCATCACCTGCGCCCGACAGGTCAAGGTCATCCTGTAGGGGATCCTGTCCACGCCCCTTTGGGTTTGGGCGGCGCACTTTGGCCCATCCTCGACCCCATCCTTGGTAATTGAAATCGTGTTGATGCATCACGTAAACAGGGCCTTTAAGGCAGGATTCATCCTATGAATGATTCTTTGCAAAAGCAGCTTCGACACCGAGAAATTTCTCTGGAAGAGGCGCTGAGTCAATTCCAAAGCACAGCCGATAATTGGTCGGTAGCTTGGGTCGATTCTGCCCTGTGCAAGCAGTTTCTACGCAAGACGAGAAATACCCCTGGGTTGCCGCCCATTATTCCGCTCATTCTTTGGCAAAACTGTTATTACTTGGGGGCCATTTCGCCCCTCAGTGCAGAGCAACGCCTTAGCTTGGGGGATTGTCTGGGGGCAGATATCAAGGTTCTCCCCATTACGGCAGATCACTATCGCCAATGGTTTCGCTACTACAATTCCGAGCACCATCGCAACAGTGCCGAAACCCAACGTGACCCGCTGACGGGGGAAATTCTGCCGGAAAATTTGCAGGAAACAGCGCAGCTTCATCTGTCTCAGGTGGATGATCAAATTGAGCGAATTAAAACGCTTATTTTGAGTGCCCTGCGGAACCGAGCCAGCGATATTCACCTAGAGCCCTTGGTGGATGGGTTGCGAGTGCGCTACCGCATTGATGGGATGTTGCGCCATGTCACGACCTTTCCCGCCGATGTGGGGCGGCGCATTGTGGTGGCCCTGAAGGTGATGTCGGAAATGGACATTGCCGATAGCCGTCGGCCCCAGGATGGCCGCATTGGCGAAAAATATCAGCTCGGCCAGATGGATTATGGCCTAGATTTGCGGGTGAACACCCTGCCCTGCGTGAGCAGCATTAAGGGACGGGCCAGCGAAAAGGCGGTGCTGCGACTGCTCAAGCAGGATAATTCCTGCACCCCACTCCAGGAAATTGGCTTTACCCCCATCACCTTTCCCATTTACCAAAGCTGGCTAGAACAACCCCAGGGCATGATCATCCTTACAGGGCCAACGGGGTCGGGCAAAACCAGCACCCTCTACGCCAGCCTGAAGGCCATCGCCACCGATTCGGTGAATGTGGTAACGGTGGAAGACCCAGTGGAGTATGTGCTGCCCGGAGTTACCCAAACCCAGGTGAATGAGGCGGCGGGGATGACCTTTGCGGCGGGGCTGCGGGCCATTCTGCGCCAGGATCCAGACATCATTATGATTGGCGAAATCCGCGACAGCGAAACCGCCGAAACCGCTGTACGCGCCGCCCTCACGGGGCACTTGGTCTTCACCACCCTGCACACCAACGACGCCATCGGGGCCATCCCCCGCCTGAAGGACATTGGTCCCGACCCCGGACTGATTAGCGATGCCCTGCTGGGGGTGGTGGCCCAACGCTTGGTACGGCGGGTCTGCCTCCATTGCGCCGAACCCTATACCCCCACCGCCCAGGAGTTAGCCGTATTGGGTCTTTCTGCCAACGAAACCAATACCGAGTCCTTCCGCAAGGGACGGGGCTGCACCCAGTGTTTTGACACCGGCTACCTAGGTCGCGAAGCCCTGATTGAACTGCTGAATGTGGACGACCGAGTCCGCCAAATTATCTACGAAGGCTCCCTCACCCAGCTCAACCACTACCTCAACGGCATCGACTATCCCTGCTTTCGGGTGGCCGCTATCACCAAAGTCACCGAGGGCGTCACCACCATTGAGGAAATTAAGCGGGTGATTCCCTCTAGTGCGCTGATTCAGCGAACGGGCAAATCCCCCCGCGAAGATGTCGGCCTGCGGGCCATTGGGTAGGTGCTTCATAATGGATCTCAGTGCCCTAGCGTCTGGAGACCAGCCATCACCATGGCAACCACATCCGAAGAGGTCTGGCGAATTTTAGGCGAACTAGCAGAGGCCCAAAAGGAAACCGAACGGCGGTTCCAGGAAACCGATGAGCTGTTGAAACAACGCTTCCAGGAAACCGAGCAACGCTTCCAGGAAACAGAACGCCTGATGCGTCGTCAAAACCAGCAGTTCAACGAGCAGTTGGGCAAACTGGGTAACCGATTGGGGGAATTTGTGGAATGGCAGGTGCGGCCCGTGGTGGTGCGCTTGTTTCAGGAGCGAGGCATTGCCGTCCATGAGTTTTATCCCGGGGCCTCGGCCCAACGTGATGGAGAGGGCATCGAAATCGACCTGTTGGTGGTGAATTCTACCGAAGCCATCTTAGTGGAAGTGAAAAGCAAACTGACCCAGGCCGATGTGGATGAACATTTGGAGCGGCTGAGCAAATTTAAGCGGCTGATGCCCCGCTATGGTGATATCCGCGCCATGGGAGCCGTAGCCGGAATGGTGGTGCCCGATGAAGTGGCTCGCTACGCCTATCGTCAAGGGCTGTTTGTGATGGCGCAATCGGGGGATAGCGTCGTTATCCTCAACGATGCCACCTTTCAGCCCCATCGTTGGTAGTTCCACCTAGCGGTAGGATAGGGTAGATCAGCTTAACTCCTGCTAGACAGGGCTTTGATGCGTTGTGACCATGTCTCGGATATTCCGAGTGGATCGCACAGTCCCCCTAGCCCTCACCCCCCACCCCTCTCCTTCCTGGGAGAGGGGAGCCGGAAATCCTTCAAAGTCCCTCTCCCACGTTGGGAGAGGGATTTAGGGTGAGGGCCAACTATATTCAAATATCCCCAACCCCCATGAAACGACGTTCCTGGTTCCGTTACACCCTCCTCGCCCTCACGGGGCTCCTGCTCAGTTGGCTGGTGGCCTGCGGTGGCGGACAGCCCAGCGGGTCGGGGTCTGATGCCGGGACAGGGGGAGGCCAGGAGGTCGAGTTCTGGACGATGCAGCTTCAGCCGGACTTTACCGACTATTTCAATGGGTTGATTGCCCAGTACGAGGCGGAAAATCCGGGCGTTACCGTGCGCTGGGTGGATGTGCCCTGGGCTGATATGCAGAGCAAAATTCTCACCGCCGTTACCGCTGGCACCGCCCCCGATGTGGTGAACCTCAACCCCGACTTTGCCGCCCAACTGGCCAGCCGCAATGCCTGGTTGCCCCTGGATGACAAGGTCAGCGAGGTGGATCGGGCCGTTTATCTGCCCAACATTTGGCAGGCCAATACCCTCAACGGCCAGAGCTTCGGCATTCCCTGGTATCTGACCACCAACGTTACCCTCTACAACCAAACCCTGCTGGAGCAAGCCGGGGTAGAGCCGCCCGCCACCTATGCCGACCTCGCCAAGGTGGCCCAGGCGGTGAAGGACAAAACCGGGAAATACGCCTACTTCACGACCTTTGTGCCAGAGGATTCCGCCGATGTGCTGCAATCCTTTGTGCAGATGGGGGTGAATTTGGTGGACGACCAGGGCAAGGCGGCGTTTAACACCCCCGAAGGTAAAGCGGTCTTTCAATATTGGACAGATCTCTATCAGCAGGATCTGCTACCCAGGGAGGTGCTGACCCAGGGCCACCGTCGCGCCATCGAACTGTTCCAGGCGGGGGAAGTGGCGCTGCTGTCTACCGGGGCCGAATTTTTCCCCACCATCGAAACCAACGCCCCCGATATTGCTGCCGTCACCAGCAGCGCCCCCCAAATTAGCGGCGACACGGGCAAAAAGAACGTGGCCGTCATGAACCTGGTCATCCCCGCCAGCAGCGATGCCCCCGATGCCGCCCTAGATTTCGCCCTGTATTTGACCAACGACGCCAACCAACTCGCCTTTGCCAAGGCTGCTAACGTGTTGCCCTCCACCGCCGCCGCCCTCAAGGATGAGTATTTTCAAGTCAACGACAGCGCTGCCCCAGGGGTAGACCAAGCCCGATCCGTCAGCGCCGCCCAGATGGGCCAAGCCGAGGTGCTGATTCCCGCCATGGATGGCATCAAAGAACTGCAAGCCATCCTCTACGACAACCTGCAAGCCGCCATGCTGGGCCAAAAAACCGTAGACCAAGCCATCACCGATGCCGCCGCCGATTGGGATGCTCGGTAGGGGCTAGCTGATTGGGCTAGCTCTGACGGCCAGAAGAATTTGGATCATTCCGCTGGGTTCTCTGGCTGGTCTGAGGTTTCTGGCTTGGCTTTGGCTTCGGTACTTTCGTAGAGGTTGGCCAGCCGATCCTGCATATCCTGAAGCCAACTGCTGTGTTCGCTGCGAATGGTCTCTTCCGTTGCGCTGACGAGCTTCGCAAAGAGGTCGGGATTCGCCTGGGCGGTGACAGATAGCGAGGACCACCAAGCCCGGATGTCGTAGAGAGCATCGGCGGCCTGGTTATAGCCAATCAGTGTGACTTCAATGCGACGATACTCTAGGTAGTTGACCAAAGCCCCAACGGTGGCAGCGGTGACGGCCACCCAGTTTTGCAACCCCGTAGCGGCCAGAAAGGTGCCCAGTCCCCCAAAGACATACACCCCGGTTTGAAAAATTTGGTACTGGCGGTTGTAGATTTGGGCTTTGTTGCGATACCAGCCAAACTGCTCCTCTAGTCGATAGCGAAGATAGGTCTCTGGGGTGAGGTCGGCATAGCGCCGCTGGTAGAGCCTGTCCTCCGGCGAGAGGTCGGCATCCGCTGAGGCTGAGGGGGGATCTAACGGCACTTCCCGATACTGAAACAACACCTGCCAAAGCTGCCCCACGAGGCGGTTAATCCAAACCCAAGGCCAGTGCAGCCCCAGCCACACCAGCCCTAAATCTAGACGCTTGGGGAGTTCTCCTTCGTAGGGGTTAAAAGCCGCTTGATGAACGGTACTGCCTTTGATTCGTTCACTCAGAAGTTGCAGCTTTTCAGCCAAGACCTGATTACGATTTTCGTGGTATGGCGAGACCCGAGTGCGGTAGTAAAACGTCTCCATTTTTAGGGATTCCGTACTGCCCCGCAGCAAAACCCAGCTATTGCCCCGATCAAACTTGACGGCAAAGGCCCGCAGCCCCGTCACGGCAATGGGAAACAAAATCAGCAAAAAGTTGGCGATGGCTAGAAATTTGTGGCGTTGCCATAGCGCCCACAGGGACAAGCTCTGAAGCTCATCATGGTAAACCTGCCAGTCGGCGAGATCACGGCTTTCTGCGCCCAGGGTTTGCAGAATGGCTTGGTTCATCAAAAGGGGTTGCACCACCGCCAGCAACACCACCAACACCCCCATATAACCCAAGAAACGACGCAGAAAAAAGAACCGTCGTTGGGTTGAGGTGGCGTTGCTATCCAAAACATCGTGTCGCTGCCAGATGCTCTGCAATAGCGCGATATTTGCAGTCTCCGAGTTGGCTAGATGGGCGTCGGGCGGATGGGAACTAGCCGCAGAGGAGCTAGGGGAATCAGATAACCCTCGATTTTCAGGGGCATTGGGGTCAGGGGGAAAAGCAGCGGTGGTCACAGCAATTCTTAGGAGGGAATGGGCATGGAGTAGACGATACACCCTGCGTTCCCAAAGGAAAAGAGGCTAGCTGAAACTGTGGTTTGCGCCAAGGGTGGTGGTTGTAGCCTGACCTTCCGTGGCGAAAAAGTGGCCAATCAAATACAGTGACCCGCAAAATACCTTCAGGGAGGCTAGATCCCTCGCCAAGGCCGCTAGCCCCTGATGGAGATCAGCATAGGTGCCACATTGGTACAAATCGGGACAGACGGCTTTGGCAACCGCCGCCAGTTCGTCTGGGGTGGCGGAGAGATGCTCTGGCACAGGCACCAGGTACAGGCTGTCCCCCGGTCGCAGCAGGGCTTCAAACACCTCCCGATGATCCTTGGTGGTCAGCATTCCCATCAACCAAGCCACGCCCTGATTTGCCGTTGAGGTCGTCGCTGGAGGTAGCCCATCGGACTTGGTGAACTGGGTATCCACGTAGCGACGTAGCACCTCGGCAGCAGCGGGATTGTGGGCACCGTCAATCAGCAACGGGTGCGGCTGTCCGGCGTCATCCTGCCAGGTTGTCCACTGCAACCGCCCAGGCCAACGGGCCGAGGCCATGCCTTGAACCATAGCTGCATCGGAGATTTCCCAGCCCTGCCGCCGCAGTTCCAGCAGCGCCGCCACCGCCAGGGCCGAGTTGCTGAGTTGGTGCTCCCCCGGAAAGGGTAGCGGGTAAGTCAAGCTAGCCTGGGCCGTTTCGTAGCGAGCCTGATTTTCTTCCACGGGCTGGGCTGATCTGGGCCACACCACCGGACAATCTAGCTCCGCCAGCCGCGCCTTCACCACCGCCTCCGCCTCTGGGGGCAGTGGCCCAATCACCGCAGGTCGTCCGGCTTTGAGGATGCCCGCCTTTTCTCGCGCAATGTCGGCCAAGGTGGGGCCAAGGCGTTGCCAATGCTCCCGGCTGAGGGAGGTAATCACGCTCACCAGGGGCGTTTCGACCACGTTGGTAGCATCCAGGCGTCCGCCCAGACCCACCTCAATCACCGCCACATCCACCTCAGCCTCCGCAAAAAACAGCCACGCCGCCGCCGTAAACACCTCAAACTGGGTGGGCGAGGGTTGATCAGAATCAATGGCCGCAATCACCCGATCCAGGGCACGACGCAGATCAGCGGCATTGATAAGCTGATCGTTGATGCAAATGCGCTCCCGCCAGCTCACCAAATGGGGAGACGTGTAGCGCCCCACCCGATAGCCCGCCGCCCCCAGCACCGAAGACAGATAAGCGCAGACAGAACCCTTACCGTTACTGCCCGCCACATGGACAATCGGCACCCGCCGTTGGGGATAGCCCAACGCACCCAGCAAAACCTGGATGCGTTCTAGACCCAGATCCACCCCAAAGCGACCAAAGCTGTCCAGCAATGCAGTAATCTCAGATTCGTCCATCGTCACGGACTAGCTCCGTTCTGTTATACGTGCGTGCTGGCAGACAGCCAATTACACGGCTTCGGTATTTTTCTCACCCGTGCGAATCCGAATAATTTCATCTACGGAACTGACAAAAATCTTGCCGTCTCCGATTTCTCCCGTCCGAGCAGCAGAGATAATCTTGTCAACGACAGTATCTACTTGGGCTTCATCCACCACGATTTCGATTTTGAGCTTCTGCAAAAACTCAACGGTATATTCAGAGCCTCGGTAGCGCTCGGTTTGCCCCTTCTGACGCCCAAAACCGCGCACCTCTGAGACCGTCATTCCCACGATGCCCGCATTCACTAGGGCAATTTTGACCTCATCGAGCTTGAAAGGGCGAATAATGGCTTCTATCTTCTTCATACCTAAACCTAATGTGCTTTAGCGTGACCGCTGACAATCTCAGCCGAACTATGTTTAGCGATCTTGCCCCCTTAAATACTGTATTCCTTGATACAAAGAGCCAACTGTCAGTGAGGAGACAAGGATTTTCTCTAGCGGGAGGTATTGAGCAGTGGCCTCATAATCAAAAAGCCAGCCCCAAAGGCACTCACCACAATCAACAGAATCGTAGCGGCCAGCCATAGTCCGCTCAAGTCCGCATTGCGCTCTCGGCTTTGGCCAGGGCGATAGGGGTCTAGACGTTCCTCCGTGTAGAGCATCCGGGGCTGAGTAGCGGGCTGGGGGCGTTTCGTCTTAGGCCGCATGGCTTTGGCAGAACCCTGGGCTCCTTTGGTGCTGAAGACCTGGGTAACTTGGCTGGTGAGGTGAGAGACACCACCTAGGGAGAACCCGTGACCACCCTCTTGAGACCGATCAGCGGCATCCATCACAGCCAAGGGCGACTTTTTGGGGGGCTCCACAGCAATGGGCTGAAGACCATAGGTGTGCTGGGCCTGGGCCATATCGCTCGGATCAGCGGCGTGGACGCCTACCACTTGCTTTAGGTGAACCGCTGATTCGGCAAATTTCAGCATTTCCTGACGCAGGTACACATTTTGCTGACCCAACTGCTGATTTTGCTGGGTTAAAGACTCTACTAGGGCTTGGGTCGCTTTGAGTTCTGTGGCCAACTCACGATAGACCGATATCGGCACTGAGGGGGTCTGTCGAGATCCCTGACCCCAATCCGTTGTGGAGGACTGCACGAGGGATTCTGAGGAATAGAAGGCGTTCATAGCGGGTATCGGCAGCAAGTAACGACAGAATGTCTAGGGATTAAAATTGGTCTGCCCAAGGGTAAAACAGTTTGGCAAAATTGAGTCAGATATTACTAGGAATTTCGTAAAGAAAATCTTAGACCTTACTGGCCACCCAGAGCCTTGCCCATGGCCTTAGCCTGGGAAAAAACCAAAGTATGACGCTACGGGATATCCCGTAGCGTCTTCGACACAGGCGCTTGATGGGTTAGTGGCACTACCGTCGTAGATCAGAATACACTTCTAGCCTAAAACGTTAGCCTCCGGCAAGGTGGCCACGACCCCAATTCAATTAGACCCGTTGCCAAGTGACTAGGGGGCAGGCCTGTTGGCAAGTGAGTAGGAAAATGTCTAAAACCTTTGTGCAGCCTAACGTCCCGAGTGTCTTGAGTGGCATTGCTAAAGCGCTTACCAAGCTAGGCTTCCAAAGAGCGTCGAAATTATTGCGCAACGCCTACCTATGTTTAACCATGCAAGAGACAGAATTAGAGGGTTAATGCGGCCCTAACGCAGCCCTAAGGCCAGCACAGCCAATATCGCCGTCGTCGCGTAGGCAGCAGTCACAACCTGGGTTTCCGACCAGCCTGATAGCTCAAAATGGTGATGCAATGGGGCCATCTTAAAGAGACGCTTACCGACTCCATCTGGGCCTTTGGTAGCTTTAAAGTAGCCAACTTGAAGAATGACCGACAGGGTTTCTGCAAAAAAGAGGAAGGTAAGTAAAAGCAGAGCTACAAAATTGCCGCTGAGTAGGCCGACCGCGCCCAGGGCCGCCCCCAGGGCTAAGGATCCCGTGTCGCCCATGAAAACCTTGGCAGGGTTGCGATTGTGCAGTAAGAAGCCCAAACAAGCACCGCTCATCGCCGCGCAAAACACCATCAGGTCGGGATGAGTAGGAGCCGTCACCGCCGCAAAACCCCAAAAGGCAATGGCTCCGGTGCCCCCCATCAGTCCGTCCAGACCATCGGTGAGGTTGGTAGCATTGCTCTCGGCTACTAGCACAAACCCTGCTAGAGGCCAAAACAATAACCCTAGGGGCAAGGCCACGCCCAGGGGCAAGGCCACGGTGGTGATGGTTGCAGGCTGCGTCGTGAGCATCCCCAGACAGAACAGCACCGCGAGGATAATCTGCAAAAACAGCTTCGTTTTTGGGGAGATGCCTTTGTTAGATCTCAGGCGCAGCACCTGCCAGTCATCTAGCCACCCAATGGCCCCATAGGCTAGGGTCAGGGCCGATACCGCCAGAACATTCTGGGAGAACCCGGTGGCGATCAGGGCCAAAACAACGGCAACAGGGACAAAGAAAATGCCGCCCATGGTAGGGGTTCCGGCTTTTTTCAGGTGTCCTTGGGGGCCTTCCTTGCGAATAAACTGACCTGTTTTAAAGGCCCGTAGCAGGGGCACCACCCAATAGCCTAGGCAACCACTGATAGCTGCCGCTACGAATAGAGGGGTTGTCATAGACGTGCCCAGACCAAAGTTGTGGCCCAGACTGGCATCTACAACCAGGGATGCAGCTCCTAAACCTGCTGCTAGAGTCCAGAGCAAAGACTTGCCACTAAGACCGATTCCCTTTGAGGCGAAAAACTTCGCATCCACAATGATTCCTCAAATTCCATCACACCACACACCACAGGAGTTTACTGGAGAACTTCACCATTGACTAGCCATGGACGGTGGAAATAGTCAGGGAGTGTAGAAGTTTTCAGCCCCAGTTGCGACAAACCTTCACAAGACTTAATGGTTGATCGGGTGTACTGTTAACCGCATTTGGTCGGCGTTTAGTCGTCGTCATCTAGGGCGAGATCGCTGTCATCGTCGTCGTCGTCAAAGCTATCGTCGCCCCCCATGAGATCGGAAATTTCCTCGCTCTCTGGCTCATCCGGGAAAGCTTCGATGGGCTCGCGGGTACGGAGTCGGCCAATACTCTCCAGCCAAGTCAGGATTGAAACCTCACCAGAAGAGGGCAAAATGGGTGCCTTGGCACTGCGGGGCACCTGCCGAAGGGAAGGATTATAAATGGGATTGGACATGGGCCAGCCAAATAGGTTGTCGGGGAGTGGGAAATTCTCAGCACTCTATTATAGCAGGGTGGTTCTCGTCATTTTCCACACCGCCCAGCGATACCCGCAACATCAACGACAGTCAGCCCTAGGGTGTTTGCCGGGTAGTTTTCGCCTATGATGCTGAGGACGGTTCACAATCAACCGCATGTTGGGAAAAACCGAGCTACTAGAGATGATCGCCCCGCTCAATCGAGGGATTCTCGCCACCGCCGCAGATCGGCTCACGGTGGATGCTGCCGCCGTGCGGTTGGAGGAGCGTAACCCTACGCCGAATCCTCTCTCCGCGACCGATCGTTTAGGGGGAAACTGGCGTTTACTCTACACCACCAGCCGGGAGTTGCTGAATATTGACCGTTTCCCCCTAGCGTCCCTCGGCCCAATTTACCAATGCATTCGGCTGACGGAGAACCGGATTTATAACATTGCTGAGGTGGTTGGGCCACCGCTTTTGTCTGGGTTGGTGACCGTGGCGGCGCGGCTAGAAACTGTTTCGGATCGCCGGGTCAACGTCCGATTTGAACGGGGCATTTTTGGCCTACAAAAGCTGCTAGCCTATCAATCCCCCGACCAGTTTATCGCGCTCATGGAAACCAACCCCCACCTGCCCTTGATCAAAGGCATCGACTTTACCATCAACGCCGAACGGCAAGCGGGCTGGCTAGAGGTTACCTACCTGGATGACGACCTCCGCATTGGCCGTGGCAACCAGGGCAATCTATTTATTTTGGCCAAGGAATAGCCCCTCTCATCCCATCCACCTCAGAAAATCCTGATCCTAGGACAAATCTGTAGGGGCGTGGTCTTCTAATCCGCTGATACTGGAAACGCCCTGCCCTACCGTACCCACAGCAAAAAGGAGCAGGTTAATGACCCACTCCTTTCATTTGATCCGATTGTCTAGGTTTCAACCAATATCTACGGACTAATGTCTAGCTGCCCTGACGACAATTACCCAGGGCAATAAGCTGCCCAGAAACATAAGACCGCATTGGCCGAAACGGCCTAGCTCTGGAGAACACTCGCCACAATTTGCTGTTGGTCTCCAGCGACCACAGCGCCCTCAGGCAGGTTCAGATCAGCCACGGTGATGGAATCGCCCACGGCCAACCCAGAGACATCCACATTGATCACTTCAGGAATATCCACGGCCTTACACTTCACCGTGACCTCATTCACTTCGGTGTTCAGCACCCCGCCGCCATCTTTGACGCCCACAGGTTCGCCAACAAAGTGCAGGGTTACACCCACTTCCACAGCATCCTGGGCCTTCACCGCAAAGAAGCTGAGGTGATACACCAACTTTTTCCAGGGATGGCTTTGCACTTCCCGCAACAGAGCCTTACCACTCCAGGGCAGGTCGGGAATATTGACGTCGATCATCGTGTTGTTGATCGCCACCTTGCGAAGCAGCATATCAGCGGATTTCTGATCCAGAGTCAGCCCCACCGATTCAGTGCCGTTATGGCCGTAGAGAACCGCAGGCAGCAAGCCTTCCCGGCGCAGGGCGTTGGGTTTCACCTTTGGATCCCGTGCTTTACATTCAATGGTCAGTTCCATAGCCAATCTCCCCCGTAGGTAATCTAGATAGTGAATACAAGACAAAAAACAGACGACTTCGCCCTAGCTGGCTACCGCCTCACCATTTTCGTAGAGCAAGGCTCGCTTTGGCCCGTGGATCGGATCTTCCACGATGATGGTTTGATCGCGGCTAGCCCCAAGGGACACAATGGCGATGGGCACCTCCATTAGTTCAGCTAAGAACTTGAGATAGTCCAAAGCAGCCCTGGGCAGGTCATTCAGCGACCGACAGTGATCCGTCGGCTGCTTCCATCCCGGCATGGTTTTGTAGATGGGCTTGCAGCGAGCAAAGGCGTTGGCGCTACTCGGCAATTCCTCGCACCGCTCCCCGTCTAACTCATAGGCTACACAGACCTGGATCTCATCCACATCATCCAGCACATCGAGCTTGGTAATGGCCAGACAGTCAAGGCCGTTGATCCGTACGGCATAGCGCCCAATGACCGCGTCAAACCAGCCACAGCGCCGCTGACGCCCGGTGGTGGTGCCAAATTCAGCCCCCCGCGAACAAAGCTGTTCCCCCACGCCACAGGTCAACTCCGTGGGAAAGGGGCCTTCACCAACACGGGTGGTGTAGGCTTTGGCTACCCCGATCACCCGGTCGATCACGGTGGGGCCGATGCCTGTGCCAATGCAGGCTCCTCCCGCCACCGGGTTGGAGGAGGTGACATAGGGATAGGTGCCGTGGTCGAGATCGAGCAGAGTGCCTTGAGCGCCTTCAAACAGGACATTTTTGCGCTCACGAATGGCTCGGTAAACGTGGAGGGAACTATCGATGACGTGGGGCCGTAGCCGCTCGGCATACTCGATATATTCCTCAATGACCGTAGCCGGATCAAGGGGCGCTAGGTCATAGAGCTTTTCAAGGATGCCGTTTTTATACTGGATTGTCCAGGCGAGTTGTTCGCGTAGCTTAGCGTAGTCCAGCAGGTCAACGATGCGAATACCGATGCGCTCAGACTTGTCGGCATAGGTAGGGCCAATGCCGCGCTTGGTGGTGCCAATTTTGTTGCTGCCCCGTCGCTCTTCAGCGGCTTGGTCGATCAGGCGATGGTAGGGCATGGTGACATGGGCGGCGTTGGAGATGTAGAGTTTCTGAGTAGAAATTCCCAGGTCATCCAACTTATCCAGTTCTTCAATCAGCGCCTTGGGGTCGATGACGGTGCCGCTGCCAATGACACACTCGGTCTCGGGATAGAGAATGCCGGAGGGAATGAGGTGCAGCTTGAAGGTCTGATCCTTGACGACAACGGTGTGCCCCGCATTAACTCCGCCCTGGTAGCGAACCACAACGTCTGCTGAACGGCTCAGCAGATCGGTGATTTTGCCCTTTCCTTCGTCGCCCCACTGGGCACCAATTACTACAACGTTTGCCAAGGGAATCTAGACTCTTAAGTTCACACAAATTCCCATTATCGTTATCAGGCTCTACCCCTGTCAAGTTTTTTTGATGCGTCACGGTGGAATCTCATGCTCCTTGCCGAAGATTTCGCCGACCTACTTCGCCACGGCTTTGTAGGTGGCCCAGCCCCCGTATGCAGAAATATCGGGCCAGCCATGCTCGTCAATTAAGGCTTTAGGATAGAGGAAGGCGGTGGCTGTGCCACCATCGATCAGTTTCACCTGCTCGGGATACATGTGCGGCGGTTCATTGTCCTTGAGGTAGGTGTATTGCTCTGGGGTCATGGCGTAGAGTTCTCCAGGGATGGAAATGCCTCCTTCGCCAATCTCATAGATGCCGGGGTGCCAACCGTCTTTCACCGAGTGCAGGCGGTAGATGGGGGCGGTTTGGGCCTCTCCCACAAAGGTGGCATCTTGCAGGTTCTGGTTGTCCGGCTGCCCGCGCAGGGCCGATCCACAAATAAATACCGTGATGGTGTCCGATGGTTGGGTCATGGCGATCTTGTCTGATCCTTCAAATGATCACTGCTGGGTTAGGAGTTGGCGGTATTCCCGGCCTAAAACATCAATAGCGAAACGCCGACGGAGATCTTGCTCAAGACCTCCACCGAAACCACTAGCCAAGATATAAACCTATCACCTTAGGGCAGCTACCGCCTGAATGTGGGCACTTTCAGAAACCTGGATCCCTATCAAAGGAACCTAAATCCCTATTCAAGTTTGGATACCTTGCGCTCCTTCAGCAGTTAGCAGTTAAATGATGCGACCGTTGGGCTCGAGCAAGCCAAGACGATAGACCCCGCCGGTGATGGTAATTAGGGTATCGTCCCCCCGTCGGGCCAGTTTGGCCGCGATCTCTAGCAGTTTCGCGGCATCGGTGTCTTGCTTAAAAACGCTGTAGTAGCGATTGCGATAGGCCAGGGCTTCTAGGGGCTGGCTAACATCGGGTACCTGAATTTGGCAGGGTTGACAGGCTTGGGGATCGATGATCAGCAGGCAATTGTTGGGGCCAAACACAGGATAGATTCGGTGGTTGGGCTGTCGGGACGGTGGCGCATACTGGGCTTGGGGTTCGTAGGCCCAGAGGACATAGCCCTGTCTGGTAAGGGTAATGGCAGCCTTGTCATCCCGTTTTCCGAGGCGGGCCACAATGTCCAGCAGCTTATTGGGGTTGGGCACCACCTTGAAGAAGCTGTAGAACTGGTTGTCAACGTAGACGGCAGACAGGCGGTGGCCCACGTCATCAACCCAGATGTGGCAAGGGGTATAGAGGTCTCGGTCGAAGAGCAGCTTACATTCAATGGCGTGGACAGGGGAATCGGCTAAGGCCGCAAGAGAGTCAAGGGGAGAGGGCACGGTCATAGGGGAGGTAGGGCGGTATATCACGATCAAAACCGAGGCGTGGCCCCAGGCGAAGGGTAGGCGTACCCCATACCATGGGAGACGTTGCGGAATTTCCCAACCCTGAAATGACGGATTTTAGTCTTACCAAGGGATAACAGGGCAAGGGAATTTACGGAGATCGTAATCACCCCCTAGTGTACCGATTTTATTTTCGGCGGGGGAGTATGCTGCCACACCGTTTTTGGCCTATGGGTCGGCCCATGAAAAGGATGCCCTAGGGAGACTTCTCTGACGCCTTGGCGGCGGAGGTTGGGTTGCCAGCACCAAGGTGGGTGGCCCTGGCGCTGGGCCGAAGCCTTGAACAGAGCCATGGTGGACGGATCAATTCCTGATATGGTGAGACTAAATGCCCTTACAGGATTTCCCTCGCAGGATCTATGGTTGCCACGGTAGATGCTCCGATTCCGGTTGTTTTTCCCCTCGCGGCGGTGGTCGAGCAGGGGGCAATTAAAATGGCGCTCCTGCTAGCCGCCGTCGATCCCAGTTTGGGCGGTGTGGTCATTGCTGGGCGAAGGGGAACGGCCAAGTCGGTGATGGCGAGGGCGCTGCACCAACTTTTGCCTCCCATTGAAGTGGTGGAAGGCTCCTGCTGCAATGCGGATCCCACAGATGCCCATCAGTGGGACGACCAAACCCTGGCCCGTTTTCCTGCCGGAGAAGCCACCGCTGACCTACCGACGCGAGTCGTGCCTGCGCCCTTCATTCAGGTGCCCCTAGGCGTTACCGAAGACCGACTCCTGGGTTCCGTGGATGTGGCCAAGTCCATTCAGGCGGGAGAAAGTGTCTTCCAGCCCGGATTATTGGCGGAGGCGAATCGGGGCGTGCTGTACGTCGATGAATTGAACCTGCTGGAGGATCAGATTGCCAACCTACTGCTGGCGGCGTTGACCGATCGACGGAACCAACTAGAACGGGAGGGACTGAGTTTCCAGCACCCCTGCGCTCCGCTGCTGATCGCCACCTACAACCCCGAAGAGGGGCCACTGCGAGAGCATTTGCTGGATCGCATTGCCATTGCCCTGTCGGCGGATGGGGCGCTGACCTTGGAAAATCGGGTGGCGGTGGTGGATCAAACCAGTCGCTATGCGGCGGATGCCCAGGGCTTTTTGGCCGAGTATGCCGATGAAATTGACGCCCTTAAGACTCAAATTATTTTGGCGCGGGAATGGCTGAAGGAGGTCACCATCAGTCGCGAGCAGGTGCAATATCTGGTCACGGAGGCACTGCGGGGGGGCATTCAGGGGCATCGGGCCGAAATTTTTGCGGTGCGGGTAGCCAAGGCCCATGCCGCCCTAGAGGGACGGGCCGAGGTCAATGCCGACGACCTACGGGTAGCCGTGGAACTGGTGATTGTGCCCCGGTCGCAGTTTGCCCAGGAGATGCCGCCGGAGGAAGCACCGCCGCCCCCGCCCCCACCCCAATCCAATCCCGAAGATAACGAACCTCAGGATCAGCAGGAGGAGCAGGAGAATCAGGACGAGGAGGACGAAGACGAGTCTGACAACGACGAGGATGAAGCGCCCCCCAGTATTCCTGAAGAATTCGTGTTCGACCCAGAGGGGGTGATTCTCGATCCTTCCATGCTGGTCTTTGCCCAAACCATGGGTCGCCAGGGTGCATCGGGGCGGCAGAGTTTGGTCTTTTCCGATGAGCGGGGCCGCTACATCAAGCCTTTTCTGCCCCAGGGGCCAGTGCGGCGGATTGCCGTGGATGCCACCCTGCGGGCCGCTGCTCCCTATCAAAAGTCGCGGCGAGAACGCCAGCCCCATCGGCGGGTGGTGGTGGAGTCGGGGGATATTCGGGCCAAGCGCCTAGCACGACGAGCAGGATCGCTTATTATCTTTGTAGTGGATGCTTCGGGTTCCATGGCCCTGAACCGAATGCAGTCGGCCAAAGGAGCAGTGCTGAACCTGCTGACGGAAGCCTACCAAAATCGCGACCAGGTAGCCCTGATTCCCTTTCGGGGCGAGCAGGCCGAAGTATTACTGCCTCCCACCCGCTCCATCGCCATGGCCCGTCGTCGCCTAGAGCGGATGCCCTGTGGGGGTGGATCGCCCTTGGCCCACGGCCTCACCCAGGCAGTGCGGGTGGGCACCAATGCCCAGCAGTCGGGGGATATTGGCAATGTCGTCATTGTGGCGATTACCGATGGCCGGGGCAATATTCCCCTAGCCCGATCCCTGGGTGAGACCCTCGACCCAGCAGAAAAGCCCGACATTAAGCAGGAACTCCTAGACATTGCCGTTCGGATTCGGGGCATTGGTCATCAGTTGTTGATTATCGACACTGAGCGCAAATTTGTCTCCACGGGCTTTGGTAAAGAATTAGCCAGAACCGCTGGAGGGCGCTACTATCAGCTTCCTAAGGCGACGGACCAGGCCATTGCCGCCATGGCACGGGGAGCCATCGCTGATATGAAGACTGGGTAAACTCCGGTAACTTTACGCTTCTCCATGGCACTTCCCCCAGCGGAGTAGGGCAATATGAGGATGACCGGACAGTGAAGTCGTTTCAGACCTCCCCCCCTCAACCGATAGCCAAGTCCTATCCTGTGTTGCTATGGAACATCCTGTGCCCTCTCTCTCTGGCGGACAACGCCTGTTGGCGGCCATCATGGTCACCGATGCTGTGGGGTTTAGCGCCCGCATGTCGGTGGATGAGGGCCTGACCCTGCGACTGATTGAGCGAGATTTAATCTTGATTGCCCAGATTTGCGTTGACTTTGGCGGCAAAGTCCTCAAGTCAACGGGGGATGGCCTATTGATGTACTTCCTGAGCGCGGTGGAGGCGGTCTCCTGCGGTCTGGAGATGCAGCGGCGTCTGGTGGATCAATCCCTCGGGCTGGAGCCGGATCAGTATCTCGACCACCGGATTGGTATCCATCTGGGGGATATCGTCGTCAGCGAACAGGATGTGATGGGGAACGGCGTCAACATTACCGCCCGCCTTCAGACCTATGCCCAGCCCAGGGGGCTTTGTGTATCGCAGACGATTTTTGATGTCGTTAAAGCCCGCCTTAACCTTAATGCCACCTTCCTGGGGGCATTAAACCTGAAAAATATTCACGAACCCGTCCCAGCCTACCAGATTACCCTCTACCCCGACTTCGATTCTGGCCCGCTGTCCACCGGAGACCCCACCTACACCGTACCGATGAGTGCCGATGCCCTCCTGGGTGCCGCCATCCATACCCTCACCACCCACGAACAGGCCATTCGCGTCAAAAAGCTCATCTTTGCCACCTACCAGCAAGCCTGGGAGAACGATCCCTCAGTGCTAGATCAGTTCGATCTCCATACCCTGCTGGTGTCCCTGCGGGAACGCTACGCTACCTTGGACAATCTGGAGCAACAATTACAGCGGGTTGTATTGGGGCTTAATCGGCAGGGGGTGTATGCGGAGGTGGCGGCGCTAATTATGCGCGAGGTTCAGTCGTGGTACGTCCGGCCTCTCATCCCCACCAACGAGGACTTGCAAAACGAAGCCACGGTTCTGACGGTGCGATCCCTAGAGGAGCGCTGTGCCCTCGTGGCCCAGCAGGTGGGCAAACAAACCGATTTTCTGCGCCTGTGTAAGCTGCTCTATTGCATTGCTTACAACACCTGGGAAAACGATACCACTGTCCTGGAACAGGTTGATCGTCCGTTACTCATCCAGCGGGTTTACGAAGCTGCCCCCCAAAGCCAGGATCTGCGGTATCACCTGGGGCGCATTGTGAAGCGGCTCAACCGGCGACGGGAGTATACCCGGTTGGCCAATCAGCTCATGCAGTTGCTCCAGCCCATTTATGCCACAACTACCCTGGGTAGCCAAATCTCAGCTCCCCTCAGCAGCGATCCCCAAGACTCAGCCCCAGACCACACCGTGGTAAACCCCATTGCACCATCCCCGGTCTCCGGTGGGCGAGAGGTGACGACCCTTCAGTCCGCCTCTCCCCCCCTCGCCCACCAGGGAATTTCGGCCCCTGGCACCGGAGCCGTAGCTCGACCTATCCGGGATCGGCGGGTGCTGTTTGATCTGCGCATTGACATCTTGCAGTATGCTAACCCGCTACGGGCTAAAATTCTGCTGCACTCCTGTCTCCATGGCCCCTTTAGCTATACGCCTCAGGACTGGGTTCACCTTCGACACGCCACCCTAGACGACTTGCTCCACGGAATTTTTGAGTATTGTCCCAGCTATGCAGATCTAGAGAGTAAACTGACCATCATGGCCCACTGCCTGGGTCAAGTGGAGGAGGTGCTTCCGGTAGCGGATACCATTACCCGTTCCATTCGGGCATACTATCCTCAAGATCCCGATATGGCCCTAGAGCCCCTCGACCCACCCTCCGCACCGACCTCATCGGGAGAGTTGTCCTCTGCGGCCCCACAGCCCTCCAACCAGTCAGCCGCAACGCCCCACCCGCGTTCCTCGGCGCTATCCTCCGCCTAGTGCCCTAGGGTGTTTGTATGAATGCCAGCGAATTATTGCAATCCTATGCCCGGGGGGAGATGGACTTCAAGGGGTTAACCTTGGTCGGGATCAATCTATCCGGGGCCGACCTGATTGGGGCCAACCTGGTGCAGACGGATTTGGAAAATGCCAACCTCACCTTTACCTATCTCTCACGGGCACGGTTGCGGCAATCTAATCTGTCACGGGCACAACTGGGGGGTGCAAACCTAAACCAGGCCGACCTTTCAGCGGCCATTCTCCACGATGCTGACCTCCACGGAGCGAGCCTCCAAGGGGCCGATCTGCGTAGCGCCAACATGACCCTGGCCGACCTACTCGACGCCAACCTCATGGGGGCCGATTTACGCAATGCTGATCTGAGCGGGGCCAATCTCACCGGAGCCTGTCTCAGGGGGGCTAACCTGCGCCAGGAAAACCGCAAATATACCACCAACCTGCGGGGAGCCAAGCTACACCAAGCCGATCTACGAGGCACCAACCTCTCTGGGGCCGACCTCGCCTATGTTGACCTCAGTCGGGCAAACCTCAGTGAAGCGGTGCTGCGCGATGCCAACTTGAAGGGTGCCAACCTCCAGGGGGCACTGCTCAAAAACGCCAACCTAACCGGGGTTGACCTCAGTGGCAGCAATCTTGACGACACCGATTTAACCCTATGTCGCTTTGCCCGTAGCAACCTTAGCGCCGCCCAGGTGAACCATGTACGGGGGCAGGGGGCAGATTTTAGCGATACCCTACTCAAACAGACCCAAATGAACCGCAGCGATCTGCGCGACAGCCGCTTTACCCGCGCCGATTTGGCCAGGGCCAGCCTGCGGGGTAGCCACCTTGTCAAAGCACTTTTTGTAGAAGCTTACCTAGGGCGCACTGACCTCACGGACGCTGACCTCACAGAGGCCGTTTTAGATCGAGCTGAAATTAGCAGCACTATCTTAACCAATGCGCTACTTACCGGGGCTACCATGCCCGACGGCAGCGTTCACGAATAGCCCATTCCTCAGATCAGAGACTGTTGCTCGCTGGTTAAGGGGGAAATTATCGGGGACTGGAAGCACCAGCCAAGGTCGTCAGCGCCAACTTGGCCCTAGCCTGTACCGCCAGGGCGTTATCATGTTGCACAACTCGCTGAAGCTGTTGCTGAATCGTTGTGAAATCCTCCGTACACGGCGTTTCACGGATAGCGAGGGCTAGGGCCAAACCTTGCAACCCCACCACAGCGGCGTAGCGCACCACCCATTCGGGGTCTTCGGTGCCTTGAATCAACGCTTGCAAACTCTGGGCTTGGGCGTTGGCAACTTGGTCAGAAGGCAGCAAGGCCCAGTTGAGATACCCTAAGCCCTTGGCCGCCGCCCGTCGTACGCTGAGGGCAAAGTCTCCGGTGGCGGTTTCTAGCAAAATATCCAAAGCACGGGGATCGCCAATCAACGACAGGGCACGAATCGCCCAGGCCCGCGCCCCGTAGTTGTAGCCGTCGAGTTCCTCCAGCAACGCCGGAACAGCGGACTCTCCCAGCGCCACCAAACCATCGACTGCCGCCACCGCCGCCCCAGGATTGTTGTAGCCCAGCACTCGAATCAGGGTAGGAATCGCCGCCGGATGCCGTTGGGCCGCCAAACGTCCCACCGCTGCCACCATCGCCCCCTTCGAGTCGGCCTCTTCAACGGCACGAATCAAAGGGGCCAGATCTTCGTTGACGGCACTGGGTTGATCCACGCTAGGACTATCCTTCACCATCACTGACCTATCACCCCGTTTAGATACCTTGTGTTTAATCTAGCGCGTCCCCCAAGCCTAAATTCCCTGGCCCTAGAGCAAGTCATCCATCAACGCCAACACTCGCTGCGCCTCTGGAGTCAAGTCAGCGTCGGGAAAACGAATCTCCTGGAGGTGAGCCTCCAACACGCCTTGAAGGGCAATGAGTTTAAGGCTGTTTTCCGCCAGGGTTGCCGCAATCAGTTCCGCTGCCGGGAGATAGCCAATCGCACCCAAATCCATCATGGCCGAACGTCGCAGTTGTAGATTTGGTTCCTGAAGCCGCTCCACCAAACGCTGGCAATAGCTATCATCCCTCGTCAACTGGTACATAGCCCGCGCCGCCGCATTTTGCACCTGGGCCACGGGATGACTCAAAAAAGGTCGAATCTCTCCCACCGCCGCCTGTGCCCCCAGACAGCCGAGGGCTTCCAAAATCGCGTTATAGGGCTGGACGAGGTGAGGCTTGCCTGCTACGGTCACCGCCGCTTCCACACCCCCCGCTAACAAGTGAACTAGAGCCGGAATCGCCCGATCATCCCCCAAAGCACCCAGGGCCTGAGCCGCCGATTCTCGAACATAGTAATCGCTGCAGGCCAAGCACTGAATCAGCGGAGCCACCGCACGGGCTTGCCCTAACTTACCTAGGGCACGGGCCGCATTCCGCCGCAGGGGATACCCACCATCCGGTGCCCGATCCGACTCGTCTTCTAGGGCTTGAATCAAGGCATCCACGGCATCGGGCTGCGTTACCCGAAACCGCCCCAGCCACCAGGCCGCATAGTAGCGCAGGCCCGTATCCTCCGTTTGCTGAAGATTCGCCACGGCCTGCTCCACCGTGAGGGATTCGCCCTGGGCGTTGACCAATTGTTGCGCGTCGGTCTCCATGGATAGCCTGTCTTTGACCCAACCTATTCTTTCAACAAAATGATTGATTACCCGTAGGTTGCATTCGCGGCGACAATCCCACCTGGCCGTAGTCGAATCATCCACATCCGCCGCAATGCACCATCCAAGAATCGATAATTCTCGACGTATTAAGCCATTGGAGAAGGGCGAGATCTGCCCGCCCCTACGGCTTCAGAACCCCTCTCCCTGTGGGAGAGGGGCGGGGGTGAGGGCTTCCCGGCAACCTAGCTAGCCGAAAGAGGCTGAATGCTGACGATTTTGCCGCCCATGCGGGTAATCCGCTGCATTTCTTCGTTCATGCGGCTGTAGGGCACTTTGATGAAAATGCTGCCGCTCTTGCGGATGGGGTAGTTGGTTTTATCGGTTTCGTCGTTCTGGCGTAGCCCTTCCACTTCGTACAGGAAAATGCGGCTACCAGAGGGGGACGAGGTTTGGCTACCAAAGGCGGTTTGAGTGAGCACGGTAGGGAGTTCTCCTAAGCGTAGAGGGGTTAACGGGTAGGGAAAGCGACGTCAAGATCAACGCGGACGCCGACTGAAAAGGCCTTTAACAGGCGTAGGGACGCCATCTGCGGATGACACCCCTACACACTAGTCACGATGGCGTGAACTTACAGGCTGGCTTGGGTAATGCTAGTTACCCGACCACCCATTTTGTTGATCTGTTGCAGCTTGGTCGAAAGCTGCTCGTAGGGCACCAGGTAGGCGGTGTTGATCCGACGCACCTTGGGATATCGGGGCAGATTTGCACCCACCACCTCAATGCGGTAGACCTTGCCAGCGGTGCCGTAGGGGGTAGACCCACCCAGGGCCAGGGCCGGAGTGGCCAGCTTGCTGACCTGGGACGACATCCCCGCCGCAACCCCCGTGGGGCTGATGATGGAAGAGGAGGTGTTACGCCCCAGTTCCCCAGCTAGGCGAGACTTTTTGCCGCCAGCCTGGGAGCGGTCGCTGTTGGCATAGCCGCGATACATTTGGAACATCCGGGTGAAACCCACGGAACGCTGCCCGGCCTGGTAGACAAAGCTGCGGTAGTAGGGCACCACGTTGTCGCCAAAGTTGGCCTGGTACTCTTCGCTATCGATGAAGGAATCGACATCGGCGTCGTAGCCTTCGTTCTCGTAGCGATCCAGGTGATCGACAATTTCTGACTCGTCGTAAACGGCACGACCCAGCAGGTGCTTGGTGTGCAGTTCAATCACGCGGGTTTGGAAATTGCCGTAGAAAAACTTCTCTTTGTACAATTCCGACTTGGCCACAGCTCGCACGAACTCGCGCACGGTGATGTAGCCATTCTTCAGCAACGACTCGGCACTGGTCAGGCGCTCCGACTTCATCAGATAGTCGTTGCCCAAAAGCTGACGATAGGCCGCCCGAATGACCACCTCGGCATCTTCAGGGGTCCAGTTCGCCCGCAATTCCACAGGCGATGTTTCGCTAAACGCAACGGTTCCCAACCGGGATGATGCGGTTGTAATAGGCACAGGATTATCCTCCCTTTTAAAAAGGCTTCTCAACACAGCAGGGGTCAGACTAGGGCCCAAGGGCTGCGCCTTTCTCCGGGGAGGTAGGGCCATGCCCTTTCTGAAGCGTGTTGGCAACGCTGGCACCAGCTTTCCCAAAGGCACCGAAGCACAACCTTCGGCCCCTATAGACACAAGAATGTCTAGATACAACAATGCCCGGAGCAACAAACAATTGCTAACAATGCGCTAACAACTGTCTGCCCCTCCGGGCAAATCGCCAAACTAGCTCAGGGCGTTGATGGCGTAGTCGATGTAGGAGTTGGCTTCGGTAGCTGCATCACCAGACAGACCGTGGTTAGCTTTGATGTACTTCAGAGCTTCCACGTACCAGCTGGGGGACAGTTCAAAGGTGCTGTTGATCTCATCGAGACCAGCAATCAGGTACTCATCCATGGGGCCGGTGCCGCCAGCCACGCAGCAGTAGGTCACCATCCGCAGGTAGTAGCCGATGTCGCGGGCGCACTTGGCTTTGCCACGCTCGTCGGAGGCGTAGTTAGCGCCTTGCATTTGGGTGGTGTAGGGGAACTTGTTGTAAACGGCTTGAGCAGCGCCGCTCACGAGAGAATCTGCTTTGTTGGTCAGGGCTTTAGCCGCTTCCAGACCAGCGGTAGCTTGACGCAGACGGCCAAAAGCAACCTGTAGTTCAGAAGCGCTCAGAAAACGGCCTTGGGAATCGGCTGCTGCAACAGCTTCGGTTAGGGGGGTTTTCATAGTTTAAGGTTCTCCTTCAATGGTCTTCACAGCGAATGAACGGAAAGGGAAGAATTAAGCCAACTTGGCCCAACTCAAGGGAGGTTCAATGAGGTTGAACCTAGGCAACCGCAGCAGCAGCCAGGTCGAAGTAGCTACCGATTTCAGAAACCAGGGAGCTGCAATCGCCCGCAGTGATGTTGGCGGGATCGTTCACAATCGCAATGGCAGCGGCCTTCATTTTTTCGATACCAGCAGCCACGGAAGCACCGGGGGTACCCAGAGCCACGTAGGTCTCACGCAGACCGTTCAGGCAGCGGTCGTTCAGCACGCTGGCGTCGCCGGTGAAGGTAGCGTAGGTCACGTAGCGCAGGATGATTTCCATGTCGCGCAGGCAAGCTGCCATACGACGGTTGGTGTAAGCGTTGCCACCAGGAGCGATCAACTGAGGTTGCTCGGCAAACAGAGCGCGGGCAGCGTTAGAAACGATCTTGGAAGCGCTACCGGTCATGCGGTTCACAGCGTCGATCCGCTTGAGGCCATCGCTGGTTACGCGGGACAGAGCATCCAACTGATCGTTGGAGAGGAAATCCCCACGGGCGTCAGCTTGAGAAACAACTTTGGTATATGCGTCAAACATCGACTCAAATCTCCTAATTTTTGTCGCTGAGTTTGCTTGAAATGGTCTAGAGACCGGATTGCTAATCAGTTCAGCCGAGGCGGCTTTACTAATCTATAGAGAGGATCTTAAAGAGCGGCGTGGTCTGTTTTCTCATTTAGTTAACATTTCTTCAAGGTTGTTCAAGGTCGTACATGGTTCGTAAGACTGATTTTTGAAGAAGTGTTGAGAAGTTCTTGAAACACAATCCCGATTATGTCAGGGCGTTTCTCGAAACCGTTGCCTGAATTAGCTTTCGCTGATTCAACAAACCCTCCACAGATGTTTATACACTACAGCAGTGTATTTATCTTTTACAAGTTGTTAAGAGAGTCGGCTCTATGTAAAGAGGAAAAAAGTAGCCAAATCAACCGTTTGGGCAGACTCACGCGCCTTCAGCCCCGCCAGCGATCTCAGGTTTTGTAATAAAACGCAATCTTGTTGACGGGGGATTTGCGGTTGTGCCTAGGCCGTTGCCATGGGGATGGGGTTTGAACTGGAGCTACCCTGGGTCAAAAAGGAGCGCAGGGTGGCGGCATTTAGGGCTTTGCCAATGATCACCAGCTTGGTGTGGCGGTGCTCGTCAGATCGCCAGGGGCGGTCGTAGAACCAGTCGAAGCGCTGCCCCACGCCATGTACCACCATCCGCATGGCCTTCTGGGGCACCTGCACAAAGCCCTTGATGCGGTAAATTTCATACTGCTCAGTCAGCGCCTCTAGCCGCTGGAGCAGGTCGCTGGGCTCAAATTCCTGAGACAGCAGTAACGGAATCGCCACAATGTCATCGTCGTGATCGTGCTCCTCTTCGTGGTCGTGGTGGCTGGGGCGGCTGTCTAGGTTGTCCTCAACGGCGGCATTAAAGCCCAGCAATACATCCGGGCTAATCAACCCTTGGCCACATTCCACTACCCGCACCGGACGGGGCAGTTGATCCGCCAGCCAACGCTCCACCCGTTCCCGTTCCGCCGCTTCCACCAAATCCGTCTTGGTCAGCAGCACCAAATCGGCGCAGTTGAGCTGATCTTCAAACAATTCCTCAATGGGGGTTTCGTGATCCAAGCTATCATCGGCCTGGCGCTGGGCCTCCAGGGCGTCTAAATCTCCCACCAACCGACCGGAAGCCAAGGCGTCGCAATCCACCACCGTTACCACGCTGTCTACGGTGGCGGCGGTACGGATCTCAGGCCAGCGGAAGGCTTGCACCAAGGGCTTGGGCAGAGCCAACCCGGAGGTTTCAATCACAATGCAGTCGATCTCGTCGCGGCGCTGCATCAACTCTTGCATAGTGGGCAGAAATTCCTCCTGCACCGTGCAGCACAGGCAACCATTGGTTAGCTCAACGATGTTGTTCACGGCTGGCGCGGTGTCTACCGTCCCATCACCCGTGCCTGTCTCCTCGTCACACACCTGGCAGGATTTCAGCAGGTCGCCATCAATGCCCACTTCGCCAAACTCGTTCACCAGAACGGCAATGCGCTGGCCCTGGGGATTTTGCAGTAGATGGCGAATCAGGGTCGTCTTCCCTGCGCCGAGGAAGCCAGTGATGATGGTTACGGGAATTTTGTGCATGGTGTCTAGCTAAAACAGTAGAAAGCGGCCTTGCAGATTCAGAGTGGGCTCTCGCTGTGAGCGGTTCTGTCCCTAAGAGGGCGTTTGAAAAGCCGCATAGTCAGTAAAAAAGCTCACACGGTATAG
>JBBAWV010000046.1:0-32778 GCA_040396995.1 Nodosilinea sp.
CACAGAGTTCATCAATATGGTTCAGATGCCCTGCGAAGCCATGGGAAAACCGATTTCCCGGTTAACGACCTACAGGGTGCGTCCTAGCAACTCAAAATTTATCAGAATGATTAGAAAGGGGTTAGCCAAGCTTGATATTATGCCAAAGCAGCGCAACTATGAATCCCATCTTCGGAATCTGACCCCCTACGGAGGTAGTACATGGTGGTCGCTCTCTCGCGAAGCTTGCGAATATATACAGGCTTTTGTAAATCGCGAGACTCGCGTTGTGAACTTTTTTAAGAATACTATTTGTCCTGATGAGTCATTTTTTCAAACGATTCTTGGCAATTCACCCTATCGAGGCAAGGTTAGCAGGAACCTAACTTATACCGATTGGAGCGAGGGTGGTGGTAGCCCAGCATCCTTAACAGAACAACATTTGCAGTTCTTTGCAGAAAATCCGTCCATTGTCGTGAATGATGGATACGGTACTGGGGAAGTTCTCTTTGCCAGGAAGTTTTCAGACGGTTCTCAGGATATCGTCATCGAACTCGAACGACTCATCAGACAACGGGAGGAGTCGCTAAATGGGAATTCCATCTAATCTCTGAGGACGCTTCTATAGCGGTTTTCACCCGAATAAAGTACACCGCTAAAATCCCCCCAGCCCCCCTTAACAAGGGGGATATTGAGGTGAATCTGCAATAGCGATAAACCGGGGGGATCTGAATCTAAGCAAGTTCGTATCTCACTGACGTGAGAACCGCTATAGGTGTTGCACTTCATTCTAGAATCGGCACTTTCATGGAATCTGTTAGTGACAGCACTATGCATCAACCATTATAAGCTTTCTCTCTCGGTCAATCTTCTTATCGCGTGGATTGACTACGCCAATCTGTCCTACCATTGCGTTGAATAGCGATTCTAAAGTCCCGATTCCCTCTGACTAAGAGACTAAAGTTTGTAGCCAATCTGGCGTAGAAAACCCTGCCGAGCCTGGATATCTGCTGGCCCTTCCACGCCTTTAGGAGAAAAACCGTCAATGATGCCCAAAATGCCCCGGCCCTGCGCCGATTCCGCCACGATGACCTCTAGCGAATTGGCGGTGGCGCAGTAGATTTGGCACACCTCTGGGCATTGCTTAATGGCATTGAGAAAATTGATAGGAAAGGCATCCCGGAGCAGAATGATAAAACTGTGACCAGCGGCGATGGCCTGCGTATTTTGCACTGCCGCCGCCAGCAGTTCATCATCATTCCCTGCCGTGCGGATTAAGCAGGGGCCGGAGGCTTCGCAAAAGGCAATACCAAATTTCACCTGAGTGGAGGTACCCACCATGATTTCGTAGAGATCTTCGATGGTTTTGATAAAGTGGGTTTGCCCCAAAATCACGTTGCTGCCCTCTGGTAGAGTCACGGCTACCGTCTTCAATTCCATGGGTTCTCCCTTCGCCAAAACCTGGCCCTAGACCTGCTTTGCAAGATACCCTAAGCAGCTCTGGCAGCGTCAAAAATGTGAGAAATCTTGAGACCTACAAGCTGGCTTCTTCCATCTGGGCTAGCACCCGTTCTCGAAATTCGGGGTCGCTATTGGCCAAGCCCAGCAGTTCCCAGTAGGCTTGCAGGGTCAAATCGTGGGATTGAATGAGGGTCACCGCCTCGGCCTGAATTTCCTGCTGCATTTGGATAGATTCGGTTTCGGTTTCGGCGCTCTGGAGGTTGGGCTCCCGCGATTCAATCAGCTTCACCACCTCTAAATAGGCACTGACAAAGCGGCTGACCGTCTCCGAAGGCACTGCACTGGCATCGGGCTGGGCCTTGGTGAGGGCAGACGGGCTGGCCTCCACGGCCACGGTTCCGGGTTCTTCCGCCGCCCAACTCGGCGGCACTACCCCCAATCCGACCACTAGCAGCGCCAACCAGAGAAGAATCCAGCCCTTGATGAAGCTCATTGTTTTGCCATGGCCTCGTTCTATAACCATGCTAGCCCTGCCTATCGCGTCCCGTCCCAGCCCAAGGCCGGATTCCTGCCCCCTTCCCCCCCAACAGGACAAAGATAACGGCGTATAGTGGTAGTAGAGGTAAGCATAAATACATATTCCTAGGAGCGTGGGCCGATGGCAAGCGACGAGGTATCTTCCGTAGCCGGACAGACGAGTCTCTCGGAGCGAGAGTTACAAATCGTGGAACTGGTGGCCGCTGGGCTGACCAACCAAGAGATTTCGGAAAAGCTAGAAATTAGCAAGCGCACCGTGGATAACCACATCAGTAATATTTTGACCAAAACCGCCACGGGCAACCGCGTGGAGCTGTTTCGCTGGGCCTTGCAGTCGGGCAAGGTGTGTGTGGATGAGGTGAACTGCTGTGTGCTGCCCGAATGGCCGACCAGCGACGCTAAAGCCTAGCGTTTTCAGGGCTGGCTTGAGGGGTTACTGTGGGGGGTATCCCAGGATTTCCCTGCCAAAAGAGGAATTCCACGGGGTATGATAATCCTTCTGCCATGCCGATTTGAGCTGCCCTATGGAGTCGATTCAATCCCTGCCCGGAACGGAAGACATTTTGCCCCAGTCCCAGCGGGTGGGCCAAGACCTAAAGGTGGCCGACATCCATACCTGGCAATGGGTAGAGGCGACGGCGCGGGAGTTGTTTCAGCGGGCGGTTTACCAAGAAATTCGCACCCCCACCTTCGAGCAAACCACTCTATTTGAGCGCGGCATCGGCGAAGCCACCGACGTGGTGGGCAAGGAAATGTACACCTTTTTGGACAAGGGGGATCGCTCCTGCACCCTGCGTCCCGAAGGTACCGCTGGCGTGGTGCGAGCCTATATTCAGCACAGCCTCCAGGCCCAGGGCGGTGTGCAGCGCTTGTGGTACTGCGGCCCCATGTTTCGCTACGAACGGCCCCAAAAGGGACGCCAGCGGCAGTTTCACCAAATTGGCGTGGAGGTTTTGGGCAGCGCTGACCCCAGGGCCGATGTGGAGGTGATTCTTCTGGCCACCGACCTGTTGCAACGCCTGGGCCTGAAAAATCTCACCTTTAACCTCAATTCCGTCGGCGACCGGGACGACCGCCAGCGCTACCGGGAAGCCTTGGTGAATTACCTTACCCCCTTCAAGGCCGACCTAGACGCCGATTCCCAGGATCGCCTCAGCCGCAACCCCCTACGCATTCTGGACAGCAAGGACGAAAAAACCCAGGCCATCGCCGCCGAGTCCCCCAGCATTTTGGACTACCTGGGCGACGCCTCTAAACGCCACTTTGACCGGGTGCTAGCCCAACTCAGCGACCTCGGCATCGAGTTTGTGCTGAACCCTCGCCTAGTGCGCGGATTGGATTACTACACCCACACCGCCTTTGAGATCCAGTCCAGCGACCTCGGTGCCCAAGCCACGGTGTGCGGCGGTGGTCGGTATGACGGCTTGGTGCAAGAACTGGGTGGCCCCGTCACCCCGGCGGTGGGTTGGGCCATTGGCCTAGAGCGGCTGACCCTGCTGCTGGCCCAACTGCAAACCGTATCTGCCCCCAGCCCCGACCTCTACGTGGTCTCCCGTGGGGAAGCCGCCGAAGCCAACGCCCTCAACTTGGCCCAAGCCCTACGGCAACAGGGGCTAGCGGTGGATCTCGACCTCAGCGGTTCCGCCTTTGGCAAACAGTTCAAACGCGCCGACCGTAGCGGAGCCGCCGCCTGCCTCATCCTCGGCGATGACGAAGCCGCTCAGGGCACGGTGCAGCTCAAGTGGCTTAAATCCGGCGAACAAACCAGCCTCACCCAGGCTGATCTACTGGCCGACATAGACGCCCTACGCCAAAAACTCCAGGCCAGCTAAACCATCCTGCCCAAACTGATTTTGGATGCACACCCCTTACTGCACCACTTGGCGCATATAGTCTCCCCAAACGGCGGCGGCTTGGCCACTGCTGCCTCGGGTGGGGGAGTTGTCGTCGTTGCCTAGCCATATTCCAGTGGTGAGGCCGTAGCTGGGTAGAGTGCCCACAAACCAGAGGTCGCGGTTGTCGTCGGTGGTTCCGGTTTTGCCGTGTTCTCCTCGCCCTAGGGCCGCATTACGTCCTGTGCCCCCCTGGATCACGCCCTGGAGCAAGGTGACGAGGGTATTGGCCACGCCGGGATCAATGGCGGGACGATTGGCATCTCCAGCGTGGCCAAATTCGTAGATGACGCGGCAGGTGGAGGGGTCGTCTGGGTTGGTGCAATCGCTGCTGTCGAGGACGCGCACAATGCCGTGGGGGCGGTTCCAGACGCCATTGTTGGCAACGGCAGCAAAGGACCCGGTGATTTCTAGGGGCGTCACTTCGCTTTCCCCTAGGGTCAGTCCTGGGGTGTGCCGTAGTTTGGAGGTAATCCCTAGGCGCTGGGCATTGTCGATGACGTTACCGAGTCCTGCTTCCTTGGCAATCCGCAGGGCCACCACGTTTTCCGAGAGGGCCATGCCTCGGTACATATCCATAGGAGCAGATCCGGCCCGACAGCCCGCGAACCGTTGGCCGTTCCAGGTCATTGCGTCGCAGGCAAAGGTGCGGCTAGGAGGAATACCCTGTTCGAGGGCGGCTCCGTAGGCAAACAGCTTGAAGGTGGAACCGGGTTGGCGTAGGGCTTGGGAGGCCCGATTAAACTGGCTTTGGCCAAAGTTGACGCCGCCCACCATGGCCCGAATTTCTCCGGCGGTGGTGTCCACCGTCACTACCGCCCCCTGGGAATAGCTGAGAGCAGATCCACGGGCTGAAATATCGCTGGTGAGAGCATTTTCCGCCAGCCGTTGCAGATTCAAATCCAGCCCTGTCTGCACCAAAAAGTTACCCTCCCGTGCCAAAGACTCCCCCAGGACGGTTTCTAGCTCCTGAAAAATGTAGCTATAGAAGTAGGGGGCGCGGGTGCTTTGCAGTTGGCGGGTGGCCTCCGGGCTAATTTCAATGCGAGAACGACGGGCGCGACGGCCCTCCTCCTGGCTGACCATGCCTAGGGCTACCATCCGCTCCAGGACACGATCTCGATAAAACACCGCCGCATCGTAGTTAGTAACGGGGTTGAAGGCATTTGGCCCCGGCAAAATCCCCACCAGGGTCGCCGCTTCAGACAGGGTCAACTCCTTGGCAGGTTTGGCGAAATAAAACTGGGCCGCATCCTCAAAGCCGTAGAGGTTTTCTCCCAGGTAAACCCGATTCATGTAGGTGAGCAGCAGTTTATTTTTGCTGTAAAAGGTCTCCAATTTCAGGGCCACAATGGCCTCGCGGATTTTACGGCCAGCGGAGTCCCCAGTACCTACATACTCCCGGTAAATGCTGCGGGCAAGCTGCTGGGTGATGGTGCTGCCCCCCTGGCGAATGCCGCCATCCTGGACGTTGATCACCACGGCACGCAGAATACCTAGGGGATCCACCCCCAGGTGCCAGTAGTAGCGGGTATCCTCTGAGGCAATCAAAGCATCGGGCAGGTAGGGGGAAAAGTCACCCATGCTCTGAAGTTCCAGGTGGGCCTGGTTGCGCTGTTCTCGCAGAGGCACCTGTTCCCCATTTTCCTCGGCGTAGATCATCACTGGCCCCTGCACCGAATCCGGCAGCGGATTCATCGGAATCTTGGGCCATTCCACGCCCACAATCCAAGTCCCCACCGCTAGGGAAACCCCAGTGAAACCGTAGAGGGTATACCGAGCGGCTTTCACGTACCAGGGCGGCGGGTCAAGGTAGCGCAGGGTAACGGCGTCCGCTAGTTCCGCTGGCCCCAGGGTATACACATCCCCATGGTTCATCACCGCCCGACTGAGGCGCTTTTTGCCGCGATAGATGCCGTTGGTGGAGTTGCGATCCTTCAGCACAAAGGGTTGGCCTGGACGGTTCACATCCCGCGTTAGGGTAGCGTGGACTTGGCTGACAATGGGGCTCGCCGCCACAATATCGCACTGGGACGAACTGCGCCCCATCACATAGTGCTCTCCCAGCAAAGGATAGGTCGTAGGCCGACCATCCACCACCACCTCCAACGAAGCGTTACGGGAACCGGGTTTTACCGACAGCTTGCCAAAATCCACCTTGGCCTGAACCGCCTGGAATGCCTGGGTGACAGTCTTCAACAACGTGCGCGGTGGCGAGGGCGGCGGCGAGGACGGAGAAGAGGGCGGGGGAGAAGGATTTGAGTTCGTCATGGCAGGGGCAATGCCTTGACCCAAAAGGACATGCCCCATTGTAGACATAAGCGCTGGAATTGCTGGGGGGGAAAGGTCAGTTTGTGATCTGGGTGGGGAGGGGGAAGGGGGGAGTCGGGAAAAATTCGCTGTTTCACGGGGGCGATCTCGTGGCAAACTTGCACAGAGGAACCTGTTGATACAGGCCATTGACGCTGCTCCAGGGGAGAAAAAGGTAAGGCTATGGCGTTTGAATATCCCGAAGACCTGAAATACCTCGATACGCATGAGTATGCGCGGGTAGACGAGGAGGAAAGTATTGTCACCGTTGGCGTTACGGCCTTTGCTATCGATCAACTGGGGGTCATTGTGTTTCTCGATCTCCCTGAGGCGGGCGACAGCGTGGAGAAGGGCGAGCGCTTTGGCTATATCGAATCCGCGAAGGCGGTGGAGGAACTGAAGTCTCCGGTGGGTGGGGAAGTTCTGGAACGCAACGAGGTCCTGATCGACGACCCCGAACAAATTGGCGACGACCCCTACGGCGATGGTTGGTTGATTAAGATCAGAGTCGAAAGCTTTGATGATCTGGATGATGCAATGTCCGCCGGAGAATATAAGGATCAAGTGGAAGGTTAGGCTACGTGACTCATCGTCAGCTAATCGTCAGTAGAGCCCAGTGACTGGGGGACTGGGCTCTAAAAGTATGATCCTTGAGTTTCCGCCGCGCAGAATCCTTGCCTAGCAAGGGTTCTAAAAAGCATCTCCCTTAGACAGACCAGTGCCCTGAGCCCTAGGACGATTGGGCATCACAAAAAACACCGTCCTGATTTCCTCCCATGGTAAGCAGGGGGATATCAGGACGGTGGGTAGTTGCGTGTTCGCCCCTAGGGCTACATGGATTTACGGATTTGCTGAATTTGCTCTAGGCTTGGGTCGCTCGTCCAAGTGTTGACGGCAGTCCAAGCGGCCCAACCAAAGGCTCCAAGGGCGAGGCAAAGGGTAACGGCCGAAATGAGTTGTTGCAAGGTAGGACTCAGATAAACGCGCATTTGGATTACCTCCTAATCTAACCAATTAATCAGAAATCAGAGTCAAAGAAGGGAACGGGAAAACACCGACACCTCAGAGACGAATCCGAATCTGGGTGGGTTGTAAGCACATTTACGCTGATGACTCAGCAGAATCCGGAGTCAATGGAATCCCGATTGACCATCGTATTTTTGCCAAAGACGACGGTTGAACCGAAACTCCGCTAGACCTAGGGGGATCCTATAGGTTTAGAATACCCAGTTTAGAGGGCTAAGCTATCATGGGAATTACTGACCTGAGGGCACTAGACGCTTCCTGAGGGATTCTGCCCGACGCTTGGCGGTGCCATTATTCGGCTCAAGGGCCAGGGCACTCTCGTAGGTTTCTAGCGCCTGGGTCATCAGTTGTTTGCGCTCATAGCTGTGGCCCAGGTTGTTCAAGGCCGTGACGTAATTAGGGGCCACCTTGAGCGCTTCTTTGTAGTTGCGGATGGCGAGGTCGTACTGTTCTTGGGCAAAGTAGGCATAACCCAGGGCGTTGTAGACCAGGGCCGCATTCTCTATTTCCTCGCCGTCCACCTGCTTGAGGGCTTGCTGGAGGTAGAGGGCTGCCTGGGTGTAGAGCTTTTTATCCAGCAGGAGGCTACCCAGTTCGTAATATTCCTGGGCCGTTCCCTTTTCCTTCGTGAGTTTGTTTTGCAGACGCGACAGGGTGCCTTCAATGCGGCGAGTTTTGAGCACCTGACGCACCACGAAAAAGGCGGCTACGCTCAACAGCGCCAGGAGGATGGCCAGATAGGTCAAAAGCAGCTTGCTGTTCTCCATAGCTCAAATATGCGTCCTACTAAATGCGCGTCCTACAAATCTCTTCCTATCTTGGCATGAGTTAGGCCCTTGCCAGGGATTAGGGCAATCCCCAAAAGGTGGTACGTTCCTCCAGCCAACCGTTTTGGTGCCATTCACGCAGGCTTTGGTTTACCAGGTGGCGCAGGTCGTTGAACTGGGTGCCGTGGGGTAGGGCCATGGCCAGGGGTTCGGCAGTGAGCACGGTGGGCAGCAACGTATACCCCGACTGCTCCTGCTGCCAGCCGACGAGGGTGCTCACGTCCCCCGCAAAGGCTTCTACTTGCCCCCGCTGGAGGTGACTCAGTCCCTCTTGGTAGCTGGCTAGGGGCACCCACTGGGCCTGGGGCAAAATATAGCGCACAGCAGCCATAGTACTAGACCCCTGGAGCAACCCGATGCGCCCTCGGTTTAGGGTCTCAAGGGTACCGCCCCGATCCTCCCGCACCAGAAATCCCGCCCCATCTAAGTAGTAGGGCAGGCTAAAACTCACCAAGCGGCTACGTTCCGGGGTTTCGGTAATCCCGGCGATGGCCAAATCTACCCGATCTTCTAGCACCGCAGGCAGGCGATCTCGGTTGGGTACCACCTCCAGCACGAGGGCATCGGGGTCGTCAAAAATGCGCTGGGCCAATTGGCGAGCGAGATCCACCTCTAGACCCACCAAATCCCCATCCAAATTGCGAAAACTGAGGGGTCGCCACTGGTCGCGCACGGCTACCACAAGATAGCCCCGGTCTTGAATAGTCTTGAGATCCGCCGCAAAAACTGGGGGCACAGCAACCTGTACCCCCAGAATAAGGCCGAAACCAAGCCGCAATAATCGCAGAGAACCCATCGACATTGTTCGCTACGGCTTCTTTATCACCATGCAAATGACTGAGGCTGGGTCTGGAGTCTAGGCTTTGCCAGCCACTTCAACCACTTTGGCAAAACCATCGGGATCCAAGACGGCCATTTGGGCCAGCATTTTGCGGTTGATCTCGATGTTGGCCTTTTTGAGCTGACCCATCAGTTGGCTGTAGCTCACATCGTGTAGACGAGCGGCAGCATTGATGCGGGTAATCCACAGGCGGCGGAAATCGCGCTTCCGGTTGCGACGGTCGCGGTAGGCGTAGCGCAGGGCTTTCATCACCTGCTGGTTAGCGGTGCGGAACAGCTTAGAGTGAGACCCTCTAAAGCCCTTCGCCAATTTTAGAATTTTGTTGCGGCGCTTCCGGGCAACATTGCCGCGCTTCACACGTGCCATGACTGTTTAAATCCTTGGGGAGACGTTTAACCTAAACACATTTAACCCTAGATCCCATTTGACAGTGCCGACCCACCAGAGCCAGCCTCAACCCTCAAACGATCTAGCCGTAGGGCTGCCTAGAGATAGGGCAGCATTAGCTCAACATTGGGCGCATCTTCCTCAGAAACCACCACAGCTTTAGACAGCCGGGAGCGCCGTTCGGCGTTTTTATGTTGTAGCAGGTGGTTCTTAAACGCCTTCCGACGCATGATTTTGCCACTGCCACTGCGGCGAAAGCGCTTGGCCGCCGCCTTGCGAGACTTCAGTTTCGGCATGGTTAACTCTAGTTTTCGACACAGTCTTTGATTATATCACGGGAGTCCCAGAGTTCCACGGCCCTACGTCTGGGAAATGGAGGTGTCTGCCTGGGGCTCTGGGTAGTCTAGGCCAGGGCTGTCAGAGTCGGCAGGGGGGGCGGCATCATCGGTGTCCTCTTCCTCATCAGATAGAACCTCTTCCGCTGGGCGACGGGGGGCTTTTTGCCGCAGTTCCGGCAGTTGGTCAATCTCAAAATGCTGGTAAAACTTATCGGTCACCTGCACTAGGGAAGAGCGGCTATCGGATTGTTTGCGTTTGCGAATAAAGCCCTGGGCGAGGAGTTCTTGGACATGCTGGTAGGCTCCCGACCCGCGCAAGTCTACCAGGTCAGTTTGGCTGATCGGCCCTCGTAGGGCAATGGCGGCTAGGGTACGCAGGGCAGCCACCCCCAGGTCAAGGGGAATTAGCATATCCACTAAAAATCGGTAGCGTTCCTTAAGCTGAAGGCAGTAGCCATCCACCGTCTCCACAATTTCTAGGGCTCCGTCCCGGTGGGCATAGTCGTCCATCAGGTCAATCAGCCCTTCTTCAATGTCTTCCCGCTCGCAGCGGGCCAGTTCCGCCAGCTTGGCAAGGGAGAGGGGCTGTCCCTTCAGGTACAAAATGGCTTCGATGGTGGTGGCTAGGCTAGACATAGGGGCAGGCTACAGAAACTTGCTGGCCATGCCAATCAGGTTGGCCATCTGGGCTAGGTCAACTTCGCCAGACAGCACCTTTTGCAGCAGCCCACCGCCCTGCTGGTTCGATCCCTTGACCAAAAACTGAGCAATGAGCGGCGTCACGCTACGTACCATGGCCGGATCCACGCCGACTTGCTGAGCAATGCTAGACACCTGTTCGGAGGCCAACAGTTGCTCGATGGCACCGCTCTGGGCCACCACTTGCAGCACACCCATCAGGGATCCGGCATCGGCCTGTCCTTGATTTTTAGTTTGCAACACCCGCTGCAATTGTCCGGCAATGGCTCCAATTTGGGTGTTTTCGACGGGGGCTTGGTTGAGGCTACCGAGTAGTGACCCTACCAGGCTGCTGTTGGCTTCGGTGTCGCTACTGGCGATGGCTTGGTTGACTAAACCCATTAAATCCATGGCGATTGTTCCCTAGGGGCGAGGATACATCGCTCCTACGATACCGCCTTTAATCGAGGTTGCGCCCGGTGAGTTCGACAAAAATGTCCTCTAGGTTGGAGGGACGCACCATCATGCCCGTTTTGTCGGGTTGTTGACTGAGGTAAGTGTTGGCGGCTTCTAGGGTGGGGAAAAACTGGTAGTCCCAGTGGTCGTCCCGTTGGGTCATCACGATGCCTTGGCCATGGCGTTGGCGCAGCTGCTCTAGGGTGCCCAACTCGATGAGTTTGCCCTGATCGAGGACGCCGATGCGGTTACAGAGATACTCGACCTCTTCCATATAGTGGGTGGTGAGCAGCATAGTCATGCCTTGCTGGTTGAGGCGCTGGATAATTTCCCAGAGGCGGCGGCGGGTTTGTGGATCGAGGCCCACTGTGGGTTCATCCAGAAACAAAATCTTGGGATTGTGCAGTAGAGCACGGGCAATTTGCAAGCGCCGCTTCATGCCGCCGGATAGGGTTTTCACCTTGTCGTCCCGCCGATCCTGAAGCTCCACGTATTCCAGCCAGGTATCGATGCTGCGCCGCCGCTGGGCCTTGGGAATGTGGTGCATTCGGCCATGGAATTCCATGTTTTCCCACACGGTCAGGTCGCCATCCACGCTGGTTTGCTGAAGCACCACCCCAATTTGACGACGCACCTCCAACTGTTGACGGTTCACGTCATAGCCCGCCACGACGATATCCCCCTGGCTGGGCTGGGCGAGGGTGGTCACCATGCGAATAGTGGTGGATTTGCCCGCTCCGTTTGGCCCCAGCAGCCCAAACACCTCCCCCGCCTCAATGGACAGGGAAAGGTCGTTGACCACGGATACGCCGTTGTAGACCTTGTGAACGTTTTGCAGGCAAACCGCAGCGGCCATAGGTTGTCACACTTCGTAAGCATTGATGTCTCAAGTATCCCCTAGAAGGTTCCCTTTTGCAGCGGCCATCCTGTCGATGGCGGTGAGACTTGCACCGCTCTATCCCGCCTTCAGGGCAGGGAACCCATGGGTAATCGGCGACCTAACGGGCGAGAATCAAGGTGCTATTCCACCGCCAAAGACACTCGATTGCCGCCGATGGCCCGCAGTTCCGCTAGCAGCTTGGCAACTTGGCTGTAGGTTAATTCTCGGTCGGCCTTGAGGACTAGACGACCCTCTGGGTTTTGGGCAAAGTAGGCCGTGACTTCTTGGGAAAGGGCGTTCCAGGTGGTGGGCTGATTGTCGAACACGAGGTTTCCGTCCTTATCGAGGCCCACCATCAGGGCTTCCACAGAAATCACCTCATCGTCACCCAATCCGCCCTCCGCCACCGATTGGGGCAGGCGCACGTTGAGAATTTGCTGCCCACTCAGTCCCATGGAAATGATGATAAAAAAGGTCAGTACCGTCATCAGCACGTCCATCATGGGGACGAGGTTGACCTCAGGGATTTGCGATTGGGGAGAACGGTTTTTGAAACGCATGGCAAACCGGGTATCAAGGGGGAATAGGTTCAGTATAGCTAGGGCCGAATCCCTCCAATAGGCGGCTTTGGTTAAGGATGAGCAAGCCTCTACCCTTTGACGCCGCTGCCCGCTTCGGTGGGCACAATGTAGCGCTGGAGCAGCACAAACACCAGGATGGCGGGCAGCACCGAGAGGATCGATCCCGCCGCAATTAAGCGCCAGTCTAGCGAAAAACTTCCGGCCAGACGGGCCACCCCCAGGGGCAGGGTGTAGCGTTCGGGTTGGTCGAGCAAAATCAGCGGCCAGAGGAACTCGCTCCAGGTGCCGATGAAGACGAAGATGCCCAGGGTGACGAGGGCAGGGCGGGTGGCGGGCAGCATCACGTTCCACCAAATGCCCAGATCAGAGCAGCCATCCATGCGGGCGGCTTCCTCGAGTTCCTTGGGTACGCCCTGGAAGGATTGGCGCATCAAAAAAATGCCGAAGGCGGAGGCCAGGTAGGGCAACACCAGGCCCAGGTAGCTGTTGCGCAGGCCCCAATTCACCGCCAGGATGTAGAGGGGAATCATCACCACCTGGAAGGGGATCATGATGGTGGCGACGATCAGGGCCAGGATGGTTTCGCGCCCCACAAACGACAGCCGCGCCAGGGGATAGGCAGCGAGGGAACAGAGCAGCAGGTTAATCGCTACCGTCAGCACCGCGACGATGGTGCTGTTGAGGAAGTATTGCAGAAAGGGGTTGCTCCGCCACACCTCGCGGTAGTTATCCAGGGTGGGGGATTGGGGGATCAACTGGGGCGGCGCGGCCAGCAGGTTTTCCGTGGGACCTTTGAAGGAGGTGCTGACCAGCCACAGCATCGGGAACACCATGACCAGGGCGATCAGCAGCAGCACCCCGTAGAGGATCAGGGTACGCCAGTGGGGCCATTGCACAAGGCGCTGGGGAAGGGTCGCCATGGGGGTTTTCCTAGCCGAGGGGGAGGTCTTTTAGCAGCCAGAAGCCCTCGAAGGACTCGCTATTGGCGCTGGTTTGCACGCCCAAAAAGTGAACTTGGTTGGCCTTGCGTTTGGCGGCTTCAAACATCTGGGCCTCGGCCAGCAGGGAGGGATTCGCCAGATTGGCCAAAATCCAGCTATCGGCGGCTCCGGTTTCGAGTACCAACTGCGGGGTTTTGCCCATATCAATGCGCCAGTGGGACAGTTCCAGTCCCGACATCCAGGCCGCCAGGGCGTTGGCACGGGGGGAGAAAATCAGCAGCCCCGGAATCGCCACATCGTCACCCACGTCGGCCATCGAGAGGGGGAAGGACTCACCAAAGCCAATCTCCCAATCCGGCAAATCTTGAAAGGACTTGGCCTCTAGCGTCACAAAGGCCCACTTTTGACCCATCAGGGCATCGGGCAGGGCGCGGGGAGTGGGGGGCGGCGCGGCCACGCTGGGGGTAGGGGCGGTGGTGTAGCCCTCCTGCTGCGGATAGAAGGACTGGCTGCGTTCCGCCAGCCATTGGTTGAGGGCCAGGGTGCGGCGGCTGGGGCGGGCCGTCAAACTCACCCCCTCGCAGGCCCGCTGAATCATGTTCTGCATTTGGTAGCGGAAGTAGCGAATCCCCGAAGGCGGCGTGGGCGCTTGGGCCATGGCTTCCTCTAGGGCCGCTTGCAGCGTGTTGGAGTTGACCTCGGTGTTGGTCACAAACTTGCTGTAGCGAAAGCCCTCCGCCGGGTTCGCCTGGGTGTCTACGATGCCCTCGCAGATCAGCACCTCCCAGCGGCGCTTGTTATTTTCGTCCAGCAAGGGCCGGGAGTAAAAATCCAGTTCCCAAACAGTGCCCATCTTTCCTAGGCCTCGCTTTCGGCCAGCATTCGGCCCACGTCGCCCAGGCGGTTTTCGGCCTCAGCCATCACCACCTCCGGCTCTTTAAGGAACTCACCGGGGTACTTTTCGAGGGCGCGGGTAGACAGGGAAATGCGGTTGCGCTCCCAATCTAGGGCGATTACCACCGCCTTGATGGATTGCCCCGCCTGCAACACCGAGGACAGGTTCTCAATATAGTTCTTGCTGATTTGCTTGATGTGCAGCAGCCCGGTGATGCCGTTGAAATCCACAAAGGCCCCAAAGGGTTTGAGGCTGGCCACGGTGCCTTCCACCAGTTGCCCCAGTTCTAGCTCGCCCATCACCTGGCTGCGCGCCGCCGCCCGCTGAGACATCACCAGTTTGTTGTTGGCTTGGCTCACTTCCAAAAAGCCCACGGTGAGGCGCTGGCCCACCAGTTCCTCTAAGGATTCTGGGGCGCTGCTGAGTTGAGACCGGGGCACAAAGCCGCGCAGTCCTTCCACATCCACCGTCACGCCGCCTTTGTTAAAGCCCGTTACCTTGGCCTCCATCGCCGCGCTTTGGGCCGCCATTTCGGCCAATTTTTCCCAAAGCTGTTTCACCTTCAGCTTGCGGATGGAGAGCCGCACTTGGCCATCGGCATCCTGGTCGCTGATCACCTGGAAGGCATATTCTGTGCCCACTTCCAGCACGCCCTCTAGGCTGTGGACGGCCCGTACTTCGGCCTCGCGGATGGGCAAAAAGGCAGCGGACTTGCCCCCAATATCCACGGTTGCGCCATCGTTGGCCAGGGCAATAATGGTGCCGCGCACAGTGCTGCCCACCTGAAAATCGTAGCTGTGGGCTTCCAGGGCTTTGGCGAAATCTTCGGTGGAAAAAGTCAAGCTCGATTCTCCTGAAGCTCAGTCAATCATGTAGTTTTCTACTATACACCCGCCCCCCAGCCAACCGTTAGCCCCCAACACCTACCTAGGGAGAAGGCATAACAACGAAGCCGCAATGCTGGATAGCCTATGCCATCGACTATGGGGCACATCCCTGGTTTTCTTTACAGAAGATTTATATAAGTGTATATCGCGAGAGTAGTTCCGGGGGGTTCCTGGAAATTACGGAGGTCTTTGAGATACTGTATGAGACTACATTCGCGCATCTCCTTAAACTGGAAAGGTGTCTGTCAGCTTAGTGTCGGGTGCAGTTTGCTTAATGCTCCCCTTTGGGGCACTTAAGGAAGCGACTTAGCTTAGCCTGGTGAAGCATTAAGTATATTCCCTGTGTTTTGTTCCCTGTGTTAAGGAGAAGCCGAGTTTTTGTCTTTAGCCACGTGAGCAGTACACCCCTTTAGAAACACTGGAGTTTTTTATGACTTTTCGTTCTCCTAAGTTTGCCTTAGCCGCAGGCACCGCCATCGCCTTTGCCTTGGTTGGGGCTAGCCGCGCCGAAGCCTTTACCTTCACCACTAATTTTACCCCCTCTCTAGCGGGGGCAAACGCACCACGCGGTGACATTTGGCTGAACTCCGTCTTCTACGACAGCCAAACCTTCGACCAGTTCTCCCTGGTGCAAGGGGCCAATATCGTCGCCAATAATCTATGGACTGGAGGGGACACCGGGGCCGCAAGTGCCGACAGGGGCACCCTGGCTACCACTGGCGTGAGGGCTGAGAATCCCACGGCAGCCAATATTGTTACCAACCTCGGCAACCTCAACCTCAACAACATCATTGATGGTGAAGATCGGGGTAGCTACACTCTCGATCTCATGTTTGACCGGGCTGCCCGTGATGTGTTGGTGTGGGAGCGTGGCATGAACAGCCGCATGACCTTGCAAGCTCTAGGCGCAGGCGGCACCTTGCTTGGTAGTACGTTTACCATCACCCAGGATCTCTGGCAGAATGCTGGTTTCCGTCTGGGGACAGAGGAAATCGCTGGCACTCCTAGCCCTATTCAGAACGTTGGATCCTGGGGTGTCAGTGCTGCTGACTTTGGCCTAGATAGCGATCGCATTTATGGGGTTCGGGTAATCGCTGACGGGTCAATCGACAACGGCCCCGACTTTAAGTTGGTGGGGACTGCTGCGGTTCCTGAGCCTTCCTTAGTCTTTGGCTTTGGGGCTCTGGCGCTGATGGGGGTAGCTAGCCGTCGTCGTCGCAGCAATGCAGCCTAGGTAACCTTCTCCGGGCTGGGCTCCGTGGGGCACAGCCCCTCTACCCAGCCCGATCCTTTTCAAATAATTTCTGCATTGAGCCTTGGACTTCTAGTCCAGGGCTCTTTTTATAAGGGCTCTTTTTATAAATGAACGGCCATACCCAGGGGAGAGATGGGGGGGTAGGTGACTGAAGCGACAGCAGATCACCTTTCATACCAAGTCCGACTTGTTTGCCCCCGGTATCAGCGGGCGAGGAGACCTCGCCCCTACGGTTTGCTGGGCTGGGAATCGGGGTTATTCGATTAGGATTTGGTATCAACCGCCCCTAACGCCCTCTAAGGTCCGGATCACCGCCCCTGATCGAAATGGGGAGTCACTCAGGGGTTCTCAAGTTGCGGCTGGTAGAACGAGGGATCCACTAGCGGCTTGTGGCCACGGGAAGGGACGAAGGTGTTGGTAAAGCTGCGGAGCTTTCCTCCATCAGTAACGTTCGGATGAACCGGGCGAGGGCACGTTGGGCGAGGCCAGAAACCACCTGTTGTCCCATGGTTTGGGTTTCGACCTTGAGCAACAGGGTAGGAATGCGGGTGACGACCTTGGTCGCATCGAAACCCTTGGTGTCTTTGAGGATGTCGAGGATGCGGAGCAGGTGGCTGAGGTCGCTGTCGGCGGCAGAGGACAGGTTGACGGTGGTCTCTTTGGGCTTAAGTCCTAGTCGGCGTTGTACCGAGGTGGTAACGGTTTGCAGGGTGTTTTGGCCCAGCAGATCCAGGCTGTTGACCAGTTCCGACACGATCCGATCCCGCAGGAAGGCTCCCCGGTCGGAAAACAAGAATTCTAGGGTTTGGTCGAGGACTTGATCGAGGTCGTAGTCGTCATTGCCACGGGCGTTGCGGAGTAGATTTTCCAGGCGATTCCAGCGGAAGCTGCCGTCTTTAAATAGAAGATCCTGTAACGATGACCGCAGTTCGGGGGAAGGATCGGTCAGCAGACGCTTAGCCACGTAGGGGTAGGCTTTGCTGAGCACCTTAAATTCCGGGTCTACGTTGATGGCGATGCCCTCCAGCGTCACCAGGGAGCGAATGATCAGGGCGTAGTAGGCGGGTACCCGGAAGGGATACTCATACATCAGGGCCGAAAATTCGTCGGTGATGCTCTTAAAGTTCAACTCGGCGACACTGGCCCCTAGGGCGTTGCTAAAGACTTCGGACAGGGCAGGAATAATCGGCGTTAAGTCCGTATCGGGGGTGAGGAATTCGAGCTTCACGTAGTCCCCAGCTAGCCCCTCAAAGTCGCGGTTGACCATGTGAACGACGGCTTCGATTAGGCCGTAGCGCTGCTGGGGTTTGACCTCGCTCATCATGCCGAAGTCCAAATAGGCGAGTTTGCCGTCGGGCATGGCCAGCAGGTTGCCGGGGTGGGGGTCGGCGTGGAAAAAGCCGTGCTCCAAGAGCTGCCGCAGGGAGCACTGCACCCCTACATCGATCATGTGGGTGGCGCTGATGCCGAGGCGGTTCAACTCGTCGATGCGGGTGAGTTTGATGCCGTCGATCCATTCCATCGTCAGTACCCGCCGCCCAGTGTATTGGGGGTAGATGTGGGGCACGTAGATGTCGGGCAGGTGGCCGTAGAGTTGGCCGAAGCGCTGGGCGTTTTCCCCTTCGTGGGTGTAGTCCATTTCTTCAAAGATGCGCTCGCCAAATTCGTCCATGATGGCGACCAGATCGCTCCGCACGCGGGACACTCGACGGGTGACAAACTGGGCAAGGCGGCGCAGGATGAACAGATCCAGCGTAATCCGACCCGCCAAGCCAGGGCGCTGTACCTTCACCGCCACGGCTTCCCCGGTCTTCAGGCGACCTTTGTACACCTGCCCCAAAGAGGCGGCGGCAACGGGATCGGGCGACAGTTCGGCATAGATGTCGTTGGCGGGTGCCCCCAGTTCCATCTCAATAAAGTGGAGGGCGGTGTCGTTGGAGAAGGGGGGCAGTTGGTCTTGCAGACGGGTCAGTTCTTCCAGAAACAGGGGCGGCACCAAGTCGGGCCGGGTGGAGAGGGCTTGGCCAATTTTGATGTAGGCGGGGCCAAGGCGGGTCAGCATTTCCCGCAGTTGGGTGGCCCGCTGCTGTTGGCGTTCCTCACTGCGTCCGCTGCGACGATCTAGCCAGAGTTGAACGAAGAAACGAATTAACGGGAAGAAAATCGCCACAAACCGCGAGATCACCTGAAACGGACGTTTGCGATAGTAGGCGGCGATGGTATCGGGATCGTAGCCCACCCCCTCGAAGGGATCCTGGCGGTTGGGCCGTCCGGCGTTGGCATAGCTGGCATTCTGGGATCGCTGGGCCAAGGACAGCGCCTCGACAACGGGTTCACTGTCCACGGTGATGGTCTCCACCGCAAGGGTGTCTGCGGTCATGGATACCTTCCCCGATAGGGTCGTCTCTTCGGCCACGTTAGAAGTCATAGTTAACCCATTGCTAGAGCCAGGAGCCACAGGGCTAAATCGAATTAACCCCAGAGTCTTCCCGTAAACTATTGTAACGGTGCTTGGGTGTGGGGACAGTGTAGAGTACCCAACCATGAGTCCGGCATATCCGCTCTGACGCTCTGATAATTTGATCCAAAAGTTAGATCCAAAAGTCCCTGTGACCCTCACCCTAAGTCCCTCTCCCAATCTGGGAGAGGGACTTTGAAAAACTTCCGGCTCCCCTCTCCTCCCTGGGAGAGGGGCTGGGGGTGAGGGCAAATCCCGTCAAGAGGGCATGTTTGTGACCCATATGATCCCAGTCCAAAGTACATTCGCACTAAGTATTCGTACTAAAATCAAGGCTTAGCCTCCCCGTGGCCCTATGCTGACTGCCCTTCGCATTGAAAACTTTGCCTTGATTGATTCCCTGGACATTTCCCTCCAGGCGGGGCTGACGGTGCTAACGGGGGAAACTGGTGCCGGGAAATCGATTATTTTGGACGCCATTGATGCGGTGCTGGGGGGCAAGGTTAATGCTCGGTTAGTGCGCTCTGGCAGTGATAGAGCCGTTCTCGAAGCTCAGTTTGCCCTGTCTGCGGGGTTGCGGAATTGGTTCCAGCAGCAAGACTTGCCGATTCCAGAACAGGATGTCATCTGTCGGCGGGAAATTACCCTAAACAAAACCTCGGTACGCAGCCGTTCGTTTTTGAATGGTCAGGCGGTCACGAAGGCTGAACTCGAATTCCTACGGCAGCGGTTGGTGGAAATTACCGCCCAGGGCCAAACGGTGCAAATTGGATCGAGCGACCGCCAGCGAGAATGGTTGGATGGCTTTGGGGGCGAGGCCATTGCCCAACAACGCCAGCGCGTTCTCCAGGCTCACGAAGCCGCTACCCAGGCCAGACGCCGCCTAGAGGCCCGTCGAAAGGCCGATCAAGATCGCCAGGATCGCCTAGAACTGCTGCAACTGCATCAACAAGAATTGACCCAAGCCGCCCTGGACGACCCCGCTGAACTGGAGCACCTCCATCAGGAGCAGCAGCGCCTCACCCACAGCGTTGACCTACAGCAAAACAGCTACCAGACCTACCAAATCCTCTACGAAAGCGACGCCGGAGCCGGAGCCTGTGCCGACCTGCTGGGCAAGGCCGAGGGCATTCTCATCGATATGGAGCGCTACGACCCTGCCATTGCGACGATTTTGGCTATGGTCAGCGAAGCCCTCACCCAAGTAGAAGAAGCGGGACGGGCCATCAACGCCTACGGAGCCAGCCTAGAGGCCGATCCCCAGCGGTTGGAGGAGGTGGAGGAGCGTATTCGCTACCTGAAGGGCCTGTGTCGCCGTTTTCATCGCACCCTGCCAGAACTGATCGCCTACCGGGATGAAGTGAACCAAGCCCTGGCGGAGCTTTCGGGTGAAGGGCAATCTATCGAAGATCTAGAGGCGGACTATCAAAAACATCAGGAAATCCTGATAAAAGCCTGTGCCAAACTCACTGATCTGCGCCGGAAAACCGCTCAGGCTCTAGAAGCCCAGCTAATCGCCGAACTGAAGCCCCTGGCCATGGAACGGGTGCAGTTTCGGGTGGATTTGCAACCTGCCGCCCCTGGCCCCACCGGAGCCGATGCGATTCAGTTTTTGTTTAGCCCCAATCCGGGTGAACCGTTGCAACCCCTGGCCGAAACCGCCTCTGGGGGGGAGATGAGCCGCTTTTTGCTGGCCCTAAAAGCCTGTTTTTCCCAGGTGGATGCGGTGGATACGCTGATTTTTGACGAAATCGACGTGGGGGTCTCCGGTCGGGTGGCCCAGGCCATTGCCGAAAAACTGCTGCAACTGGGCCAACGCCATCAAGTGTTGTGTGTGACCCACCAGCCCATGGTCGCCGCCCTCGCCGATGACCACTGGCGCGTCAACAAGCAGGTGATTGGGGAAACCGCTTCAGAATCTATCCCAGAAGCCGCATCAGAAACTAAAACTGCCAAATCCTGTAAGCCTCGTCAGCCGAAGGCTAAACCCAAGGGGAAAGCGGCCACAAAGTCCCAGGATCATGAGGCCATCAGCGCTCAAAATCAATCAAGCATGGATCCAAAAAACATCAATCAAGATGTAACCAACGACGAAATCTCCATCCGCACAGTGGTTAGAATTGCGCCGCTCAGTCTTGCCCAACGGCGGGAAGAACTGGCCCAGCTAGCGGGCGGAGCCACTCATCAAGAAGCTCTCTCCTTTGCCGAAGCGCTGCTCTCCCAAGCGGCCCAAATTCGTGCCAAAGTGCCCAAAAACGCGATTCGAGACAAGGTGTGAACTGGGCTACTGCCATTTCAAAGGTGATGGGCTATTATGTCAGCAAATGTTTTGCAAGGATTGCGGAAGGGGTGCATTCTACCCTGGAAGCCGTGCAACATTCACCAACCTGCAACGTTTTGGTTCGGAGAGACTCGTGACTATTTACATTGGGAACTTGTCCTTTCAGGCTTCTGAGGACGATATTAAGGACGTATTTGCCGAATACGGCGAAGTAACCCGTATTAGCCTACCCATCGACCGGGAAACCGGACGCAAGCGTGGCTTTGCCTTCGTGGACATGGCCGACGAAGCCAAGGAAGACCTGGCGATCTCTGAACTCGACGGGGCAGAGTGGCTCGGTCGGGAACTGCGGGTCAACAAAGCCCGCCCCCGCACCGATGATGGTGGCAGCGGCGGTGATCGGCCTGGTAGCAGCAATCGGTTCTCCCACAACCCCCTCTAGCCCTGGGTTCTGATGGGGGATTAAGCCTCAACCCTACTAGATGTCCCCGGTTGCCAGGGCGAGATCTTCTCGCTCATAGCGCATCTTGGGGCTGAAAATTGGGGTTGTCGGGCGGGTTTGGGCTCATCCACGCAGGACTCAATCCGCGTTTTCTGGAGTGTTCAGAGGCGTTTTTCAAGCGTCTCTGTTTTGTTGTATTTACATGAAACGATGGCGATGGTTGGCGGCGGCGGGGGTGCTGCTGGGGCTGCTGTTGGCGGCTCTCATTTTGCTCGATTCCCTCTCCCGCATTTACATAACCTTGGCGGCCCTGTCTCCGGCCCTGGCACGGCTGGCCTTGGGGCTGTTTGTGCTGGTCTTGGGCGGGCTGATCGGGTTTGGCCTGTATTCCCTCTGGCCCTTTTTGCGCCCCCGTCGTCGATCCACGCTGCCAACTCAACCCCGTAGCGCCACCGAAGCCGCCAGCCTCAACCTGGAGGCGGTGCAGCGTCAGGTGGAATCGATCCAAGACCAGGTGGCGCGACAGGCCATTCTGGAACAATCCCAGGCTCTTCAGGAGGCACTCTATCGAGGAGACCTCACCCTAGCGGTGTTTGGGGTCGGTTCGGCGGGCAAAACGTCGCTGATCAATGCCTTAATGGGCGAATCCGTCGGGACAGTCGGCGCAACCCTCGGCACCACCCAAACGGAGCAAACCTATGAATGGCAACTGCCCCAGGTGCCCCGTCGTCTGCGGTTGATTGACACCCCCGGTTTGTCCGAAGCCGGAGTGGCCGGAACCGAACGGGAACAGGCCGCCCGTGCCACCGCCGCCCGTGCCGATTTGATCCTCTTCGTCGTCGATGACGACCTGCGCCAAAGCGAATACGCCATCCTGCAAGACCTGCTGACCCTGGGAAAGCGTACCCTGGTGGTGTTGAACAAGGCGGATCGCTATCCTCGTCATGATTTAGAGGCGTTGCTGGATAGGCTGCGGTCTCGCTTGGTGCCGCCCCTCAGCGAGGATGACGTGGTGGCCATTGCCGCCCAGCCCCAGCCCTTGCCCCAGGTAGGCGGTGGCGTGGTGCAAATGCGGCCTAACCTGTTTCCCTTAATCGCCCGTTTAGCGGACGTGTTGCGCCAGGAGGGGGATAGTTTAATTGCCGATAACCTGCTGTTGCAAAGCCAACAACTGGGCGACCAAGCCCGTCGCCTCTTGGAACAACAACGCCAAGCCCAGGCCGACGCTATTATCGACCGCTATCAGTGGATTGGAGCCGGAGCCATTGTCCTCGCGCCCCTGCCGGGATTCGACTTTTTGGCCACCGCCGCCATCAACGCCCAAATGGTGGTGGATCTCAGCCGCGTCTATGGCTGTGAGGTAAGCCTAGAGGAAGGCAAAGCCCTAGCCCTTTCCCTCGCCAAAACCCTAACCGCCTTGGGATTGGTAAAAGGCACAGTCGATTTGCTGTCCCTGGGATTGCAACTGAACCTGGCCACCGCTGTCGCTGGACGGGCGTTGAAGGGAGCCAGCGGCGCGTACCTCACCCGCATTGCAGGCAAGAGCTTTGTGGAATATTTCCAGCACAATCAAACCTGGGGCGATGGCGGCATGGGGGCGGTGATCGAGGAGCAGTTTCGCCTGAATCAGCGGGATGTTCTACTAAAAGCCTTCGTGCAGGAGGCGACCAACCGCCTAATTCCCCTGGTTAAGGATTGTCCGCCCTGAGCAGTTTCGTGAGGTCATCGCCCCGTAACATCTCAGCTAGTCACCCTCGCAGAAGAAGGGAGTTTAAGCCCTGTGTCGCCGTCCATATCGTCCTTCAGCCAGTCCTTTAACCGCTATCTCCAGCGCAAGCAGGCAGCCTATGTCCTGCCCGCCGTGGCCACTGTGCTGCTGTTGCTGATTTGGGAAGCCGTTACTCACCTCTTTGAGATTCCCCAATTTTTGTTGCCCGCCCCCAGCGATGTTTGGGCCGCCGCCCAAAGCTATGGAACCACCATCTGGCGGAACAGTTTCATCACCCTTAGTACCACCCTGGCAGGGTTTTTCATGGGCCTGGGGCTGGGCGTGGTGCTCGGCTTTTTAATTGGCTACTCCCGGTTGGCCTACCTGGTGCTCTACCCGCTGCTGGTAGGCTTCAACACCATCCCCAAGGTAGCCCTGGTGCCCCTGCTGGCCATTTGGTTTGGCATTGGTACGGTTCCGGCCATCATCACTGCCTTCACCCTGGCCTTTTTCCCGATTGTGGTAAACGTGGCGGCGGGGTTGGCCACCGTGGAGCCCGAAATGCAGGAGGTGTTGCGTTCTCTGGGGGCGAGCCGTTGGGAAATTTTTCAGAAGGTGGGCTTTCCCCATTCCCTCCCCTACCTGTTTGCTTCCCTCAAGGTAGCGATTTCCCAAGCCTTTATCGGGTCGGTGATTTCCGAAACCGTAGCCTCGGATCGGGGCATTGGCTATGTGATTGTGTCCGCTAGCGCCAACTTCAACGTGGCACTCGCCTTTTTGGCTATTTTGTCCCTAGCCGCGATGGGGATTTTGCTCTACGGCTGCTTTGCCCTGGTGGAAAGACGGACTATCCATTGGGCGCGATAACCGAAGGATCGGCGGTGTTAGCTGATCCTAGGTCAGGAGGCCCATCGGTCGAGGGCGCGTTTGCCACCCCAGCGGGCCACAATTTCATCATCGTAGTTGTCGGCAATCCGAATCACGGTGGTGACCGAGTGGTTCAGTTCGTTGCGTTCGCAGCCTTCGCCCACCAAGCTATGTTCAAACACAATGTCGTTTTCGGCATCGTAGGCGAAGCGGCCAAAGTAGATGCCGTTGTTTTCGCGCATTAGGTAATAGCTCAGTTCTGGGGTGAGGTGGATATCGGTGACTACGTAGGCACGGGTGGTAATCAGGGTTTCGCCTTCGTGCCAGGGGATGACCCGCGTGGAGGCCACTGCCGATCCTAGGTTGACGATGAACAGGGGCTCATCCTCAAACACCACCAGCGATTCCCCGAATAAATCGTGCATCCAGGGCAAAATCCGGTAGTAGATCTCCTGTTGGCCCGGTGTCTTGAACTCGATACTGCCCATGGTGCTCGTAATATCCTGATATTGCAGCTAAATCTGACCCGTAAAGACGATTTTGGCGAAAACTGAGCACGATGGGGCCAAGATCGCCCCAGCCCTCTTTTCGGCCCTATTCTCTCATCCCTAGCTAAGGAATTCATCAGAATAGCCATAAATTCCGGTTATCCCCCAGGGATTTCCTCAGCTAGGCTCCGATAGCCTTCGCTATGCTGAAGACTCGGGTTATCACACCATAGGCCCATGGCTTCTAGCGAACTGTCCCCTAGCCAACCGTCTTCCAGCGAATCGCCTCCCAGCGAACCATGTCTGAGTGAACCGTTGCGGCATGAACCATCCCCCCAGGCCACTGATACCAACCCCGCCCCCCAGTCTTCGGCTATTGTCCTAGCCAGCGCTCTCCAGCCCTGGGACGACAGCCACTTAGAGGATTCGACCTGGGACGACGTAGACGCCGCTCTCACCTGGGTAGAGTCCCCTGCGGCCCCATCCCCCCATCTCCCCATCTCCCCATCCCCCAAATCCCCCAAATCCCCCTATCGCCCCCTGCCGCCGCCCCCTGCCGCTCCCCCCACCTGGGATGAAGTGGAGCAGGAACTTGGGCAGATTGTGGGGGACTTTCAAGGGCTGCAAGACGACCTCAACTATCGCCGTGCCCAGGTGGCGCTGCGAGATTTGGTGCAGCGGCTAAACCTAACCTCACGGGAGCGCACTGGGTTGGATGAGGCGATCAACAGGCTCAGCGGCCTGTTGGACAAGCTGGAGAATACCGTCGTTCACATTGCGGTGTTTGGCCTGGTGGGGCGGGGCAAATCGTCGTTGCTGAATGCGCTGCTGGGGGCGGAAGTGTTTACCACTGGCCCCACCCACGGGGTAACGCAGGTGGTGGAGGGAGCGCGGTGGTCAGTGAGTCGGGATCGGTTGGACGAGGATACGCCGGATTTGCTGCGGGTGTCTCTGAACAGCGTTGGGCAGTCGCGCATTGAGTTGATCGACACGCCGGGGCTGGATGAGGTGGCGGGGGAAGAACGCGCCGCCCTCGCCCAGCGCCTTGCTGAGCAGGTAGATTTGATTTTGTTTGTAGTGGCCGGAGACATCACGCGGGTGGAGTACGACGCACTCCATGCCCTGCGGCAGGCTAGCAAGCCCATTCTGCTGGTGTTTAACAAGGTGGATCAATACCCCGAAACGGATCGCCAGCAGATTTACGACACCCTTTGCGGCCAGCGGTTGAAGGATTTGATTTCGCCGGAGGAAATTGTGATGGCGGCGGCCTCCCCCTTGGCCGTGCAGGCAGTAACCCAGCCCGACGGTGCGGTGACCTACGAAACCGTGCGCGGCACCCCCCAGGTAGACGCCCTCAAGCTCAAGATTCTGGACATTTTGCAGCGGGAGGGCAAGGCGCTAGTGGCCCTGAATACCCTGCTCTATGCCGATGCCGTGAGCGCCGAGATTGTGGAACGGAAGCGGCAAATTTGTGATCGCATCGCCGACGACACAATTTGGAACGGGGTGATGATTACCGCTGTGGCCGTGGCCTTGAACCCCATCACCATGGCCGATTTGATTAGTGGGGCGATTATCGATGTATCGCTGATTCTCACCCTCTCCCGCATCTATGGCCTACCCATGACCCAAACGGCGGCGATCCAACTGCTCAAACAGATCGCCCTTGGCCTAGGTGGGATCACCCTCAGCGAACTGGTGGTGACGGTGGGCCTGAGTTCGTTGAAAGGATTGCTGGGGGTGTCGGCCCTGGCTACTGGGGGGCTGTCCCTCGCGCCCTATATTCCCGTCGCCATCACCCAGGCCGCCGTCGCAGGATTGTCTACCTACGGCCTCGGCCAGGTGACCAAAACCTACCTCACCAACGGGGCCTCCTGGGGGCCAGAGGGGCCAAAGGCCGTGGTGCGCCACATTTTAGACAGCCTGGATGAAGCCTCAATTTTGAACCGCATCAAAACCGAACTGCGGGCGAAATTGTAGGGTGCTGTCTGGCGATCTCCCTAAATCCCCCTTGGGAAGGGGGACTTTGAGGTTGTTTCTGCGTTGGTGAGGGTGATGCGGGGGGCTCGGTTAGGAACCTTAGCCGTCGGTGGTAATGCGGGTAATGAGGTCTTGCAGGACGGTATCGGCTTGGTCGTTGGCGACTTGGCAGGTGCCCGCATTCACATGGCCACCGCCGCCGTATTCCAGCATCAGCTCACCGATGTTGGTGTTGGAGGTGCGGTTGAAGATGGATTTGCCCGTGGCGAAGACGGTGTTTTGTTGCTTCAGTCCCCACATGACATGGATGGAGATGTTGCAGTCGGGGAAAAGGGCGTAGATCATAAACCGATTGCCCGCGTGAATCACCTCATCCTGGCGCAGGTCTAGCACCACCAGATTGTTGTGGACGGTGGCGCAACGCTGGAGTTGATCCTTAAACTTAGGCGCTTGCTCAACATACAAGTCCACCCGTTCCTTCACGTCGGGCAGGGCCAAAATTTCGTCGATGGTGTGGGCTTTGCAGTAGTCGATCAGTTCCATCATGAGGGTGTAGTTGGAGACCCGAAAGTCGCGAAAGCGCCCCAACCCGGTGCGGGCATCCATCAAAAAGTTCAGCAGGCTCCAATCCCGGGGATCCAGCACGTCTTCCATCGAAAACTGGGCGGAATCGGCCTTGTCCACCGCCACCATCATGTCTTGGGAGATGGTGGGAAAACGCTCGGCCCCGCCATAGTAGTCGTAGACCACACGGGCCGCAGAGGGGGCATTGGGATCGATGATGTGGTTGTCGCGTTGCCCTTGGTTGCGCACCGTTTCGCTGGCGTGGTGGTCGAAGGCGAGGTGGACCCCTTCCACGTAGGGTAAGTTGGTGGTGATGTCGTTGGCGGTGACGGCCACTTTGCCATCCTGCATATCCTTGGGATGGACGAACAGGATGTCTTCGATCAACTCCAGTTCTTTCATCAACACAGCGCACACGAGACCGTCAAAGTCGCTGCGGGTCACCAAACGATGCCGATCACTAGTCACAACCATAGCCTTGATCTCCAAAGTAAAACAGATAGGGAAGCGTCGCCGGAGCGCATACTGGTTCTAGGGTGCCCAAATTGTATCCGCTGCTAACGGGGAAAGGGGCATTAAGAAGGGATTTTGAGTCTGCCTGAAGAGGGATTTCGAGGGGGCGGTAGGATGGGTAAACCCTCCCTCGGTGTGTGATGTTGTGCCCCAGTCTCCCCCGCCCCCGCCACCATCGGGTTCCCCGTCCAAGCTGCTAATCAAGCTCAGCCAACGGCTATTTAACCGGGTGGATCCGCAGGCTGAGTTTGTGGCCGCGCTCACCCACCCCCAGGCATTTCCCCAGGCGATTCTGTGGACGCAACCCCGCCCTGCTGACCACCCCTTTGCCCTGGCCCCTACCCTGCCCTGGCAGCCCCCCGGTGTGGATCGCCTCCTGCCGGATCAGCGCCCTGGCCAGCATCCCCTTCACCAGGCCGGAGCCTATTACTGTTTGGATATGGCTTCGGTGTTTGCGGCGGCGGTGTTGGAGGCCATTCCCCACCCCGTGGGGTTAGTGCTCGATCTCTGTGCGGCACCGGGGGGCAAAAGTTTGCTGGCTTGGCAACAGCTTCAACCCCGGCAGCTTTGGTGCAATGAGGTGATTCGCAAACGGATGAGGATTTTGATCGCCAACCTCAAGCGCTGTGGGGCGATGGATAGTCTGGTGTTTAATGTTGATCCCCAGATTTGGGCCGAACACCTGCCCCAATCGGCCTCGGTGGTGCTGGTGGATGCCCCCTGTAGCGGTCAGTCGTTGCTGGCCAAGGGTGATAGGGCGCTGGGCTGTTTTCATCCGGTGACGATCAAGAAAAACGCCAGCCGTCAAAAACGCATCCTAGGCCATGCGGCCCAAACCGTGGCAGGTGGGGGCTACCTCGCCTACATGACCTGCACCTTTTCTCTCGAAGAAAACGAACAGGTGGTGGCCTGGCTGCTCAAACATTTTCCCCAGTTTGAGGCGGTGGCGGTACCCAGTCTGGCCGACCATGCCTCGGCCCTGGCTGATTTTCCCTGCTATCGGCTATGGCCCCAGTCGGGGTTGGGGGCCGGAGGGTTTACGGCCCTGTTTCGCAATCGTGAGGATGCCCCTGCCGCCGCTGATTCGGTTGCTCTACCGCCCGCCCTTGCCTCCCAAGCCCTGTACCTCTATCCAGATGCCCCCTAGTCCCTATCCCCTAACCCCGTGTCCCAGATCTACTACCTACTTCGATCCCGTGCCGATGGCCGTTACCTGGCGGCTCGCCTGCGTAATCCCGATTCGGCAGTACCGCCAATCGGCCCGCAGACGGGTTTTTTGCTGGTCTTCAAAGCTGACTACGACGCCTTGAGCTATCTCAGCGCCCATGCCCCTGATCTGAGCGATCAGTTCGCGGTGGAAACCATCACCCCTAGCCACCTCAAGCCCCTCCTCAGTCGTTGGAACTTCCAGGGGCTAGGCATGGTGCAAGATCCACGTCTGCCCGACATTGAGTTTTTTAACCGAACCCCAGAGGGGTAGAATTTCCCTTCACCATGCACTGTCCCTCTACCGCCCCCTCACCATACTGCAACGATGACCGCAAGCTACATCATGGCCCTAGACTTGGGAACCACGGGCAACCGAGCAATTATCTTTGATCGCGAAGGCACCATTGTGGGCCAAGCCTACCGGGAACTGACCCAGTACTACCCGCAGCCCGGATGGGTGGAGCACAATGCCCGGGAAATTTGGGATCAGATCAATTGGGCCATGGGTTCCGCCCTGGCCAAGGCCGCACTGACCTCCAAGGACATTGCCGCCATTGGCCTGACGGTGCAGCGAGAAACCTGCTTGCTGTGGGATAGCGCCACCGGACGACCACTCTCTAACGCCATTGTTTGGCAGGATCGGCGCACCGCCCCCCTGTGCAACGCTCTGCGGGAGGCGGGAAAGGCGGAGGAGGTGTACGAACGCACGGGCCTGGTGCTGGATGCCTACTTCTCGGCCACCAAACTGGCTTGGCTGCTCGACCAGGCCAAAAAGGAAGCTGATCCCCCCGTAGACTTTGACCAAGTGCTGGCCGGAACCGTGGATAGCTGGGTGCTGTGGAACCTCACCGGACGGCAGGTTCACGCCACCGACCACAGCAATGCCAGCCGCACCATGCTGCTCAACATCACCAGCGGCCAGTGGGATAACACCCTATTGGATCTCTTCGGCATTCCGCCCCATCTGATGCCGCGCATCGGCCCTAGCGTCGGCATTTTTGGCTATACCGATCCCGATCTGCTGGGGGTGGAAATTCCCGTAGCGGCTATTTTTGGCGACCAACAAGCCGCCCTCTACGGCCACGGCTGCGACCGTCCCGGATTGCTGAAATGCACCTACGGCACCGGAGCATTCCTCGTCGCTCACACCGGGGATACCGTCGTCCGTTCCCAGCATCAACTCCTCTCCACCGTGGCTTGGTCAACGGCCCAACCTAATACCCAACAGCCCCACCTTGGCTATGCCATTGAAGGTAGCATGTTCACCGCCGGAGCCTGCATCCAGTGGCTTCGGGACGGCATTCAGGTCATTTCCAGCGCCGCAGAAACCGAGATTCTGGCCCAGGCTGTGCCCGACAACGGCGGCGTTTATTTTGTCCCTGCCCTCAGCGGCCTCGGTGCTCCCCACTGGGACATGAGCGCCAGGGGAGCCTTCCTAGGACTGACGGGCGGCACCAAGCGCGAACATGTGGTGCGGGCTGTCCTAGAGGCCATCGCCTACGAAGTCAAAGAGGTGGTGGATGCCGTCAATCAAGATTCTGGCACCCCCATTCGCCATCTCAAGGTGGATGGCGGAGCCTGCAACAACGACTTTTTGATGCAGCTTCAGGCCGATGTACTGGGGATTCCCGTAGAACGGCCCCAGGTGCGGGATGTCACCGCCCAAGGAGCCGCCTTCGCCGCTGGCCTCGCCGTGGGCTTTTGGGACGACTACCACGCCCTGGTCAACCGCCGCCCCATCGACCGCATCTTTGAACCCGGTGCAGGGCAAGCCCAGGCCCAAGACCATTTCCACCAATGGCGGCGGGCCGTAGACCGAGCCAAGGGCTGGGCACAGGATTAAGGAATCCACGAGGAAGCCGCAAAGAAATCAGGAATGGTAGGATCAGTAGCTTTGGAGAGGGCTTCCTGTGTCTAGCATTGCCGCCATTGCCACCACCCCTGCGGGCGTCAAAACCCTCATGCCGATCTGTGCCGCCCTCCCAGCCAAGCTGTGGATTTCCCCATCCCTCGCGGACACCCTAGCGACAGATTTGAATCCAATTCGGCACCAAGTACAAACCTACGAGGGGACACTGCGAGACCTGTTGGGACACCTCTGGCCCACTCAATCTGGCCTCATTTTTGCCCTCGCCACGGGGGCCGTGGTGCGGCTGATTGCGCCCCTATTGCAGGACAAGGCCACCGATCCGGCGGTGGTGGTGGTGGAAGGAACGGGCCGACAGGTGATTAGCCTCTGCGGCGGGCACCAGGGCGGGGCTGACGGGCTAACTCGCCAAATCAGCCAACTGCTAGACGCCGAAGCCGTCATTACCGGAGCCTCCCAGGCCAAACACTTTCAGGGTATCGACCAACTGGGCATCCCCTTCGGTTGGGCCAAGGGCAGCGGCGACTGGACAGCGGTGAGTGCCGCCTTTGCCCAGGGCCAGCCCATCGAAATCTGCCAAGACAGTGGCACCACCCTCTGGCGCGACCATCTCCCCACCGATCACCCCTTTATCTTGCCCGCCGCCGCCGCTCCCTGCTCCCCGTCTCCCCTCCCTCCGTTCCTTCCTGCCGCCCGACTGTGGATCAGCCCCAACCAGCCTGCGGTCAGTCCGACCGACGACAGCCCCATGGCCCAGTGGCACCCCAGGGTGTTGTGGGTCGGGATCGGCTGCGAACGCGGCACCCCTCGTCGGGTGATTGAAACCGCCATCGAGCAAGTCTTTCAGGCCCAGGGGCTAGTCTTAGAATCCATCGCCGGGGTAGCCTCGCTGGATCTTAAAGCCGATGAAGTGGGATTGGTAGAACTGTGCGAGACTCGGCGTTGGCCCTTACGGTGCTTTGCGGCAGATGACCTAAAAGACATCCCCGTGCCAAACCCCTCGGCAGTGGTGGCGGCGGCGGTGCAGACCCCCAGCGTGGCAGAGGCAGCGGCCATGGTGGCAGCAGATCGGGGCCAGTTGCGAGTTTCTAAACAGGTGATGCGCCTAGACGGCGCACCGGGAGCAGTTACCGTGGCCGTGGCCCAGGCAGAACGGGAATATACCGGACGAGACGGACAGCTTTTCCTCGTCGGCGTTGGCCCCGGTCGGCTTGACCACATCACCCCAGCCGCCAAACAGGCCATCGTGCGGGCAGATGCCATCATCGGCTACGGCCTATACATCGACCAAATTCGCGCCCTCTGCCGTCCGGGGCAAATCGTGGAACCCTGGCCCATCACCCAGGAACGGCAGCGGGCCGAGCGGGCCATCGACCTGTCCCGGTGGGGGCTATCGGTGGCGGTGGTGTCCTCTGGAGATTGCGGCATCTATGGCATGGCGGGGCTGGTGTTCGAGCAACTGCGGGCCACGGGCTGGGATGGCCAAAGTCCCGCCGTAGAGGTGTTCCCCGGCATTTCCGCACTCCAAGCTGCCGCCGCCCAGGTGGGGGCACCCCTCATGCACGATTTTTGTGCCATCAGCCTCAGCGACCTGCTCACCCCCTGGGAGATGATTGTAAAACGGCTGGAAGCAGCGGCCCAGGCAGATTTCGTCATCGCCCTCTACAACCCCAAATCCAAAACCCGCACCCACCAAATCGACACCGCCCACCAGATTCTCATGGCCCACCGTTCCCCCCAAACCCCGGTGGCTGTGGTCAAATCCGTCTATCGCCCCGACCAGGAAATCCACCTCACCACCCTAGGCGACCTGCTCAGTGCCCCCATCGATATGCTCACCGTAGTGCTCATTGGCAACCAAAGCACCCGCCAACACCAGGATTGGCTGATCACCCCCAGGGGTTATTTAGGGTTTGATGTGCCCTCACCCAACCTGTGATAGGGAAAAGACTTCGCTGCTCCAAATCATTAACCCTAGTCAACGATTACTGCGCTGCACGAATTTTGACGCGACCGGTTTGAATGGCATCAAATAGGCGGTTAATTTGCTGACGTTCGACCTCATCCACGGTGCCATCGGCCAGTACTAGGGCGGAGAGGGTTTGGTACTGGGCTTGGGTAATGTAGCGTTCTTCTAGAACTTGGCTGACCAGGTGAGTAATGGGGAAGTGGTCGGGGGCTGGGGCGGAATTGGCGGTGCAGGACACATCGGGGGAGGGAGGGGGGAGGG
>JBBAWV010000047.1:0-32445 GCA_040396995.1 Nodosilinea sp.
GCAGTACGAGGCCGCCATCGCCGCCTATGACCAAGCCCTGGCCATCAAACCCGACTATCACGAAGCGCTCTATAACAAAGCCTGTTACTACGGTTTGCAGGGGGATGTTGAAAACGCGATTGATTGCCTACAGAAAGCCATAGACCTAAACCCCAAATATCGCACCATGGCCAAAACCGACACCGACTTTGACCACATCCGCCACGACGAGCGCTTTCGGGCCTTGGTAGAGGGGGAATAATGAGGATATGAGTGGGCGGATAGCTTAAGGATTGAGAACAACGCTATGAATCAAACACTTTCTATGGCATCTGTTACCGTATCAGCCGATTTACAAATCACGATCCCAGCAGCGGTGGGCCAGTCCTTAGGGCTTTCTGAAGGGCAGCGCTTCCAGGTTGTACGGTATCAAGACCGAATAGAACTGATTCCCATTCGCCCAATTCAGGCACTTAGGGGGTTTCTTAAAGGCATGGAGACCACCCTAGACCGAGATACCGACCGTGCCACAGCCTATCAGTTCGATGCCATCGTTTGGACTCAGGATAACGACTTTGAAGGATTACGCAACATTCGTTACTTGGCCAAGACGTAGGTATGCTTTACTTTTTGCCGACACCGACTTTGACTGCATCCGCCACGGTTCGCGCTTTCGGGCCTTGGTGGAGGGAGAATCATTGGGCTAAGATCCCAGGGTTCTTTGGCGTTTTGGCGGTCAATTATCGGTCACAGCGGGGTAGAACCCTGGGATCTGTAGTTAAGCAGTTGCAAGGGAAACGCCAAACGTCTGGAGATCAAGGACTTCGACGTTGTGAGAATAGTTATCTAGGGTAATGGCGACTACTTTTCCCTCGTCATCGTAATCGAGAATGAGGTCGTCGGTAATGGCATCGGTCGTCGCCACGGTTTTGCTGGTTAGCTCAATTGCCAAGGTGTCTGTTTCTGGAAAGTACCGGATTTTCATCTAGGTTCTTCGCCTCGCTGTTGCCGCTTGTAAAAGTTCCGATCAAAGAATGCGTTATGAACCGTTTCACCATCCTCTAGCGTGATCACCCTCAGCACACGGTTCTCCGCCTCAGCAATGTTCCTCCAGTAGGAGATGCGACGATTGTCTTGCCGTTCTATTTTGACGGGATCTCCTAAGACCCACTGAATCCACTCTCGCTTCACTTCAGGATGCTTTTGACGAGCAAAATTCTCGAAGTAGTCTGTCGTTTTGACCATTATCCTACCTTTGCCCTGGGCCGCAGCACCGGGTGAGATGGGCTACCGCTCCGTACATGGTATCGCCCCAGGAAATTGCCACCTCCAAGATAGAGCTAATCGGCCAAGTCTCCAATCCGCCACAGTTCGCGCTTTCGGGCCTTGGTAATGAGTGAGATTGAAGCGTAGCTACAGGGTGCACAGCGCCAAGGTAAGGCTAGAGCCCTACACCTACGTACCGCCATACCTCCCTAGACATCTGCTTTACTGCTCTCCAGTGATGGATAAGGAAGCGACTACATCGCGAGGACAGAGACCACCGGGGGTAATTTTCATCGGGAGTTCCACATGGATGATCGCCTTCAGTTTTTGTCAGTCAACCAGGGTTACGACTCAGGCTTAAAAAAATCCCTACTTTTGAAACCTTGACATGGAATCCAGCTATGGTGAATCAGCCAGAGGTCACAGAGGTTGAGCATGACTCACGCCGATTCTTCTATACAACCGAGTGAAGCCGAGATTGGAGCTATCGACACCGAGAGAGAAGCGGCAGTGGAGAGTTTGGTGACCGAGTTATTGGAGCGTCTTAATCGCCTGGAAGCCAAGCTGGAAGAACTGCAAGAGCGTTTAAAACAAGACAGTTACAACAGGCCTATTATTGTTAACTCCGGGTTCCTCGTTACGTTTACCGATCTATTCCGTGTAACGATAAATGTTTCCGTGCCTCAGGCAGACCTTGAATTGTTTTCGACTTGGGGCAACGCTAACGGCAGAGGCCAGTCTGGCGGGTTGGGCAAGGAGTAACCAAGATGGGGCAGTAAGCTAAGAGGGGTAGGGGTAGGGGCACAACGCCAGCGTGCACTAGCGCCTACACGCGGCCATGTACCCCTAACGGCCTGCTTTACTGCTCTCCGGTAATCGAGAGGGCATCGACCCAAATGCGGGGGCAAAGGCCACCAGGGGTCATCTCCACCTGGGGTTCCACATGGATGATCGCCTTCAGCAGGTCGCGGAAATCTCCAGCCACGGTGGCGGATTCGACGCTGACCCGTTCGCCCTGGTTGATCAGCCAGCCATCGAAGGGCAGGGAGAAGGAGCCTTGCAGGGAATTGACCCCAGCATGGAGGGCTTGCAGGTCGTCGATCAGAATCACGTTGCTGGCGTGGTCTAGGCTGAATTCGCTGGAGGATTCTGTCCCCGGCAGCACATGGTAGTAGCTGGGGCCAACGGAGACCTTCGCGCCAATGCTGGCGTGGCCCGTGGGGGATGCGCCCATGCGTTTGGCCGTCCCGGCACTGTGCAGAAAATGGGTGAGCACGCCCTTCTCGATGATGGGCACGCGGCGGGTGGGGGTGCCTTCGCCATCGAAGGTTTCGGCACTGATGTTTTCGGGGTGGAGGGCGTCGTCGTAGACCGAGAGCAGGTCGGAGGCCACCACGCTACCGAGGGAGTCCGGCGTAGAAAGACTGCGGTGATCCAAAATGCTCTGGGCGTTGTACATATTGGAGAAGGCCCCCAGCAGGCTCAGGAAGGCTTCCCCAGAAAACACCACCCGGTACTTGCCTGTGGCGATTTTGTCGTAGTTCAGATGGCTGATAGTTTTTTCGGTGGCCTCTTTCAGGCAACCGTCCAAATCCAGCAGCGGCAGACCCCGGTTCACCCGCACCGCCCCCGCCGAGCGGGGTTTGCGGCCCTCCTGCTCGGTTTTGCTGTAGAGGTAGACCGAGGCGTAGGAACGGGCTTCCTGGCGCAGGGCTCCGGCGCTGTTGAGGTAAAAGCGGTCGATGCTGCGTTGGGCAAGGCCGTTGTAGGGCACGCTGGCAATGGCAGGATGGGCCTCCAGCAGTTGCTTTTCGAGGGCGACTAGTTGTTGAATCAGTTCTCCCACGGGGGCAGGATCCACGGGGGGCAGGTCAACCTCGGCGGTGGGGGCGGTGGCTTCGGGGCTGAAATCGGGGATGTGGTCGGCGACGCCAAAGGCGCTGGCATCACGGGCGCTTTCGAGGGCCAAATCCATCCCCGTGGGGTCTACATCGCTGGTGGAGGTAACGCCCACTTTGCCCTGGTCGTTCCACACCCGCACAATCACGCTGGAACGGTTGGAGGCTTTGACCTGTTTGGGGTCACCCTTATCCACCTGGACGCTGGTTTCATCTACGGAAGATCCGTAAACGTCGTACTTGGTGATGCCCAGCTTTTTGGCGCTGGCTTCGGCGTAGGCGGCAATGTCTTGAATGGTCGGCATAGGAATTAAGGAGTAGAGAGTAGGGTGGGCATCGCCCACCATGGGTCTAAGGGCTTACCCAAGATTCATCAGGGCGAGGAGACCGCGCCCCTACGATTGGGTGGGATGTTGTGGGTTGGTGGCGGCACATCTCGGTAGTGCGTCACGTTTGATGGATTGGGCCTGGTTGTTCCAGCGGAGGCTCTGGTTGGTGCATTGCTTCGCGTTGGCACAGCCTCGCCTTGGCGTTATGCACCCTACGAATAACCAATAACCAATCACCAATAACGAACAACCAATAACCAATAACCCTAACGCCCCCCGACGGTAATGGAGTCCACCTTGAGGTGGGGTTGGCCGACGGTGACGTAGACGCTGCCGCTGATGGAGCCGCAGAAGCCCGCCGCCAGACCGAGGTCGTTGGAGCACATGGAGATTTTGTTCATGATCTCGGTGGCTTCGCCGATCAGGGTGGCACCCTTGAGGGGTTTGGTGATTTTGCCGTTTTCGATCAGGTAGGCTTCATCGACGCCAAAGTTGAATTGGCCCGTGGCTCCGACGCTGCCGCCGCCCATCTTTTTGCAGTAGATGCCCTTGTCTACCGAGGCGAACAGGTCTTCCAGGGAATAGTCTCCAGGGGCGATATAGGTGTTGCGCATCCGAGAGGCGGCGGCGTAGGTGTAGCCCTGGCGGCGACCGCTGCCCGTGCGGGGGTGGCCCGTCCGCATGGATCCGGCTCGGTCAGAGAGGAAGTTGCGGAGAATGCCGTTTTCGATCAGCAGGGTGCGCTGGGCGGGCATCCCTTCATCATCCATGTCGATGGTGCCAAAGGCGTCGGGGGAGAGGCCCTCATCCCAGGCCGTGAGGTTTTCGTGGGCAATTTTCTCGCCCTTTTTGTCGATGAAGGGCGTGGTGCCCCGCTCGATTTGGGTGGTTTCTAGCAGGTGGCCGCAGGCTTCGTGGAAGATCACGCCCCCGAACTGGTTGGCCATAATTACCGGATAGCTACCGGATTCCACATAGTCGGCGTAGAGCATTTTTCCGGCGGATTCGCCCACGGATTGAGCCACGGTTTCGTAGTCCCAGGTTCGCAAAAATGCGGGGTTGCTGGTGTCTCCGGCCCGCTGGCCAATGGAGGAACGGTGTTCGCCATCGGCGCAGAGCAGGTTGTAGCCGACGGATTGGGTGAGGCGAATATCACGGGCAAAGGTGCCATCGCTGGCGGCGACCAGGACTTCTTGCCAGTCGCGGAAGTAGACGGCACGACGGGATTGCACATGGTTGGCGTTCTTGGCCAGGGCGTCGTTGGCGGCGAGGAGCACATCGCCCATTTCCTGCATGGAGCTACAGTTAGCCAGCCACTCATCCTTAGATCGAGCGCTGGCGTAGTCGCGCAGCAGTTCGAGGTTAATTTCGGAAATGTTGGCCGCTGGCCCCGGCAGAGTCAGGCCCATAATCCCCAACGCCTTATCCAGGGCGGATTTCAAGCCCTGAAAACTAAGGTCATTGGTGCTGACGTAGCAATCGGCCTTGCCCAAAAACACCCGCACCCCGGCCCCGGTGATGATGCGCGGCGAAATGCTGGTAATCGCGTCGTCTTCGGCCTGACAGCTAATGTAGTTGCTGCGCTCTAGGAAAAACTCCACAAAATCGGCCCCTGCCGAACGACCCAGGCCCAGCAGCGCCGCCAGGGTGGGCTCCCAAGAGAGGTCGAAGCGGTTTCGGGTGGCCCCGTATTCCCTAGAAAGCAGGTCGTTGGTCTTTAGCAGCGGGGTGAGTGAGGGTGCAACCGTCATGCCAATTTATCCTTACAGGCTAAGAAAAACGCCGAATAACCAGCGATTGATTTAGTGTAACAAACCGTTTCAGTTCGGGTTTTGACCCGTCAGATTTTGCCCTGCCAAGGGTTGACCTACCCAGTTCTGCCCCGCCAAGGTTTGACCTGTGAAGGATTTGATCAGGGATAGCCACCGCAGGGGATCGCCCCATCCCCACCCTAGGAGAGTGTTTGGGCCTGGGCGAGGGGGGTGATGGCGGCGTCTGGCCCCAGGAGAACTAGGGTGGGATCGCGGAAAAAGGCTTGGGCGACGGCTTCAATGTCGAGGGCGGTGACAGCATTCACGAGGTCGGGGAACTGGTGATCGAACTCCAGACCGAGGCCGAGGATTTCGTACCAGCCCAGCAACTGAGCCAGTTGAGCGTTGGTTTGCTTGCCGAGGGCGTATTGGCCTAAAAGTTTGTTCTTGGCCGCTTGCAGTTCGTCATCGGTGAGCAGGGTATCGCGCAGGCGTTCCACCTCAAACCGCAGCCCCTCTAGGGCAGTGGCGGCATTGTCGGGGGCGGTGCCGATATAGGCCACAAACTGCGACTGGCCCAGGCGGGTGGGGTAGAAGGCCGAAACATCGTAGGCAAGACCGCGTTTTTCCCGCAGTTCCACAAACAGGCGGCTAGAGAGGCCGTTGCCCAGGTAGGTGTTGATTAGCTTCAGGGCGGCATAGGCGGGATGCTGCACGGGGGCACCGCCGTAACCCACCATCACAATGGCCTGGTTGGTGTCTTGGCAGATGGGAAAACAAGCGCTGACTGGCTGAACGACGGGAAACTGTAGGGAGGGTGGAGGGCTGGAGGGCTGGGGCCAATCGCCTAGGGTGCGCTCCACCTGGGCCACGGCGGCTTCTGGGCTGATGCGGCCCACCACCGTGACCACTACGTTATCGGGACGAAAGTGCTGGCGATGGAAGTCTAGCAGTTGGGTCTGGGTGAAGGCGGTGACGCTAGCCTCGGTGCCGATGCTGGAGAGGGCGTAGGGATGATCGCCGTACATGGCCTGCCGCAGTTCGTTGAAGGCCACGGTGAAGGGCTGCTCCTGCATGGATCGAATCTGCTGGAGGGTGAGCCGTTGCTCTAGGTCAATTTCCGCCGGGGGAAAGCTGGGGCGACGCAGCAGATCGGTGGCCAGGGTGAAGATGTCCTCAAAGTCGGCGGCGACGGTTTTGAGGCTAATGACGCTGTAGTCGGTGGCGGAATCGGTGCTGAGGCTGGCCCCCACGGATTCCACGGCTTCCGCAATGGCCATGGAAGACAAGCGGTCGGTTCCTTTGGTGATGAGCCCCATCAAAAAACTGACCAGGCCAGCGGTAGCCGGGGTTTCAAAGGCACTCCCGGCCCGGATGAAAATTCGGGCTGAGATGATGTCGGCTACGGGGTTTTCTAGGGCTAACACCGTCAGCCCATTGGCCAAAACGGTGCGGTGGAGGCGGGGTGCGTGTAAAAGAGAGGCTGTCACAGGCAGGGTTAGGGGTTAAGGGGTGGGTTAATAATAGTGTGCCCTCAAGGGGCTAGGCGGGGCACAGAATGGTGGACACATAACGCAGGGGGGTGAGGTACTGGCCCACAATCTGGCGTAGGTTGGCTTCGGTGTAGCTTTGCACCGTGGGCACATAGGTGAGGCAGCGGTCGGCGGCAGCAATGGTGCTGTAGTAGCCGTAGAGTCCGGCAATTTGGCCGGGAGCTTCGGTGGAAAAGGCGTAGTCGTTGCAGAGCAGGCGTTTGGCCCTGGCCAGTTCGGCCTCTGGGATGGGTTTAGCGGCCAATTCGCTGAGGCGATCACAGATAATCGCCTCCACACGATCCACCTGATCCGCCTCTAGCCAAGCCTGGATGGTAAACAGGCTGCAATCGCGCTGAAGGGAAAAACTCGCCGCCACATCCTGCACCAGTTGACGTTCCTCCCGCAATTCCCGCACCAACCGCGAGCTGCGTCCCTGAGCCAACAGGGCCGAGAGTAGGTCAAGCCCAAAGGCAGTGGTCAGGTCTTCAATGCCGGGGCCAATCCAGGCCATCGACAAGCGAGCTTGCTCCAGGCGGGGCAGGGTAAGCCTATCGCGGTGAACCCCCTGCAACTGGGGTAGCAAAGCCGTGGTTGCCGCCGGACAAGGGGGCGGACTAGGGAAAGCCCGAAAGGCGTGGCGCACCATATCCACTGTGGGCTCCAGGGGTAGCCCGCCCGTAATCACCACGGCCATGTTGTGGGGTTGGTAGTGGGCTTGGTGAAAACAGCGCATTTCTTCCGGGGATCGCTGCTGCAAAATGTCCGCCGTGCCCAGCACCGGACGACCGTAGGGATGGCCCTGGTAAACCTGCTCCGCCATGGCCTGATACCCCAGCCAATCGGGATCATCCTGGGCTTGGCGAATTTCCTCCAACACCACCTGCCGCTCCCGCACAAACTCATCGGCGGGGATGGCCGCATGGAGCAGCAGTTCCGCCAGGTAGGGCAGCGTGGTGGGCAGCATCTCGGCGGCGATGGTGATGAAAAAATGGGCGTAGTCGTGGCTGGTGGCGGCGTTGGTCATGCCGCCCTGGGTTTCGATGGAGTAGTCAAATACTCCGGGGGGCAGGTGGTCGGTACCCTTAAAAATCATGTGTTCGAGGAAGTGGGCCATGCCCGCCCATTCCGCTGGTTCTGCCAAGGCTCCGGCCTTCACCCACACATCCGCTACCACCACTGGCGTTGCCGCAATCTCTTGGTGAATGAGCGTTAACCCGTTCTCTAAATGAATGATGCTGGCGGGAAAATCAACCAATTTCAACGGGCCAACCCTTTCCAAACAAATGCCTTCCGAACAGGTATCTGCAAACCAGAGGCTCACCGAGCCTGTAACGCCGCCCAAACACCAGATTTCCCCACGATCAATGGCGGTTTCCGTTGAACCTAGCCCTGGCGGCATGGATCTAGTCTGTGTCGCCTATTTTAACGCCTATATCCCGCAATCCAAGGATGAAGTCCGCTCCACCACGATGCTCCGGCACAATCTCCATAAAATCTTCACCATTGCCCATCCCAAAGCGCTCTAACCCAGTGACGAAATGACCTCCATAGCGGGGGATCGTTGGATGACCGGGGGCCAATGGGCGAGGGTTTGCGCCTTTCCCGTAACAGTCCTTTACGTTAGGATGCAGGCATATCCCTGTTGTAAACGGAATGGGTGAAAGACCGATATGGTGCAGAAAATTCAAAAAACCGACGCAGAATGGAAGCAGCAGCTCACCCCTGAGCAATACCAGGTGACCCGCAAGCACGGTACAGAACGCGCCTTTACTGGGGCTTACCACGACAATAAAGCCCCCGGCACCTATACCTGTGTGTGCTGCGGTACCGATCTGTTCTCCTCGGAAACCAAGTACGACTCTGGCACGGGCTGGCCCAGCTTTTGGGCTCCGGTGAAGGAGGACAACGTGGCCACCAAGCGGGACGTTAGCCTGTTTATGGTGCGCACCGAAGTCCTCTGTGCCGCCTGCGATGCCCACCTGGGCCACGTCTTCAACGATGGGCCAGCCCCCACTGGGCAACGCTACTGCATGAACTCCGCCGCCCTCCAGTTCCACCCCAAGGAAGACTAGGCCAAGGGGCTCGGTGAGGGGAATCTAGGAAATTGGTGGATCTCCACTGCGATATCCGGGGTAGCGGCGAGCCGATCCTGTGCCTCCATGGCCATCCGGGATCGGCCCGTACCATGGCCGTCTTTTCTGAATGGCTGTCGCGCCAGTATCAAACCCTGGCCCCAGACTTACGCGGCTATGGGGCCAGTCGGGTGCGTCAACCATTTCAGCTAGAGGAAAGTCTGGAGGATCTAGTGGCCCTGCTAGATCGCCAAGGCATTGACCAAGGTTGGGTGTTGGGCTGGTCGTTGGGGGGAATCTTAGCCCTAGAAATGGCTCTGCGCCATCCAGATCGCGTGCGGGGGCTGATCCTAATTGCCACCGCTGCCCGTCCGGTGGGCAACCATCCCCGTCCTTCCTGGCTAGAGGTGACGAATACGGGGCTAGCTTCGTTGATTAACCTCATGATCCCCGGCCATCCCTGGGTAATCCGCCACCTCGGCCAGAACTCCCTCTATCGCTACCTGCTGCAACAGCACACCCCAGCGGCCTACCAACGGCTGGCCAAAGAGGGGTTTGGGGCGTTTGTTCAAACCTCGCGCCATGCCCACCAAGCGCTGAATCGGGCCATGGCCAAGGGCTACAACCGCCTGCCAGAGGTAAGCCAAATTGCGGTGCCCTGCTTGGTACTTTGCGGTGAACAGGATCGCCATATCACGGCCCAGGTCAGCCTGGAAACGGCCCGACACCTGCCCCTGGCCGAAAGTCGTTGCTATGCCAACACCGCCCACCTGCTGCCCTGGGAAATTCCTGATTTGCTCTTAAGAGACATCGAGGCATGGCTAGAACACCACACCTCGATCAGAGCGGCGACCCCAGAGGGATAGGAATCGCCCATGAAACTTGTCCCTAATCTCTAGGGTTGACCGCTAAACGCAGGCGAAGTAAAGCCCCCAAAGGGACTGTCCCACTCTTCGGTGATGGTGAGCTGGGCCGGATCGCTGCGTCGCTGGATGGAGGTACGGATGTTCGTAGCCCCCTCCTGCTCTAGGTCTTCGATGTAGCCTCCCTTGAGGGATTCAGCTTCTTCTTCACTGTCAAAGGGGCCGAAGTAGTAGGTACAGGTGGGCTGATTAGTTTTGATTTCCAGCCACCAGTCCCTTCTCCACCCCAAAAAGTCTTCTAAAAAACGCCCGAAAGAAGTTTTCATAGTTTCTGCCTATCTAGTCTGCCTATCTAGTCTGCCGACCACGTTACCGACTCAGCGACCGATGGTTCGTCATGCGTCAGGACTCTCACTGGGGAGCGCCATCCCTTGTTTGGTTATACTGGTTTACCTTTGATTTTGCAAAGAGGAAATTTGGATTTGCGCCGCCCAACGATGACGATAGACCTCATAGAGCGCCATGCCTGTAGCCACGGATGCATTTAGGCTAGGAACTGCCCCCTGGAGCGGGATAGAAATCAGCACATCGCAACTTTGCTGCACGCTGAGGCTGAGCCCATCGCCCTCGGCCCCCACCACAATCACCGTAGGGCGATCAAAGGTCGTGCGGTGGACGGGTTGGCTGGCCTCAGAGGAGAGACCGTAGATCCAAAAACCTCTCTCCTTGAAGGAGTCTAAGGCCCGTTTGAGGTTCACCACTCGCGCCACGGGCAAATGCTCTAGGGCTCCGGCGGCTACTTTGGCTACGGTGGAGGTCACCCCCACAGCCCGACGCTGGGGGATCACCGTGCCCTGGGCTCCCAAGGCTTCGGCGGTACGAATAATGGCTCCAAGGTTATGGGGATCCGTGATCCCATCGGCAGCTACGATAACGGGCAGTTTGGTCTTGGCCAGGGCCGATTCGATCAACTCATCCAAATCTTTGTAGTCGTAGGGGGCGGCTTGGGCTACGATCCCCTGGTGGTTGGCCCCTTCCGTAATTTGGTTAAGACGGCGGGTGTCTACTTCGTCGATCACCGCACCGCTGGCCTTGGCCTCATCAATTAAGGACAGAAACCGGGGATCATAGCGGAGACGGCTGTTGACCCATACCCGATTGAGGGGTCGCTGATTTTCTAGGGCAGCGGCGACGGCATGGCGTCCGTAGATCAAATCAGCGGGGCCATCATCATGGGTTGAATCCGCTTCCGTGGTGCTGGCGACGGCGTAGCGATCCGCCTGGGGTGGGCGATCCCTGTCCTTGGGAAAACGCCCCTCACCTTGGCCCCGATAGCCGCCGTCAGATTTGCCACGATAGCCATCTTCACTTTTACCGCGATCACCACCGTCAGGCTTACCGCGATAACCGCTGTTCCGATCCCCATCTTTGCCACGATAACCACCACCATCAGACTTGCCGCGATAACCGCCACCGTCAGACTTGCCGCGATAACCACCACCATCAGACTTGCCGCGATAACCGCCACCGTCAGACTTGCCGCGATAACCGCCACCGTCAGACTTGCCACGATAACCGCCACCGTCAGACTTGCCACGATAACCGCTATCCCGATCCCCATCTTTGCCACGATAACCGCCGCCATCGGACTTACCCCGATAGCCGCCGCTGTCAGACTTGCCCTGATAGCTGCTATCCCGATCTCCGTCTTTGCCACGATAACCGCCGCCATCGGACTTACCCCGATAGCCGCCGCCGTCAGATTTGCCCCGATAGCCGCCGTCACGGGGTTGGTCGCCATAGCCACCAGATCGTTTGCTGCCCCCGTTGGGGGTTCCCCCTGTTGCTTTGAGGACGGGCTTTTGGCTTCCTCCTGTGCCATCTCGGCGGGTGGGCTTGTCTCGGTTTGATCTACCGTCGTAGTGGGAGGAGGAACCCTTGGAGGGACGAGACTCGTGGGAAAAATTGTCAGGCGGCATGATAACACCGAGGTAAAAGACCAGCACCGGGGTCAAACGGGCGAATGACTAGGCTAGCACGTCCCGCCAGGTGATGGGGCTAGGACGAAGGACGGGTACCGCTAGTCTTGGCGATGGGATTTTGCCATTATGGTGGCAGTGACCAGTCCTCGGCGGATTATTCACAAAGACTATAGAAAACCTGGCCAATGGGTAGCCCGATGTGTGACGCATCTAGTGGCCAATGTTGAGGTAGCCCAGGAGTTGGCCAAGGCGGTCAGGATCGGTTAGGTAGAGGTAGCCGATCAGGGTTTCTAGGCCCGTGGCCTGTTGATAAATCGCTCCGTCTAGCCGCTTTGGCCCCCGCGAGGAGGCGTTGCGCCCCCAGCGAAAGACATCCTGTTCGATGACCGTGAGGTGGGGGGCCAGTTGCTCGGCCCAATGGGCTTGCTGCTCGGCCTTGACCTGCTCTACCACGGCATTGTGGTAATCCTGAATCCGTTTTGGGGGCAGCAAAAACTGGCTACGGACGTACAGCTCGTAGACGGCATCGCCCATGTAGGCCAGGGCAACGGGTGACAACCCCCTCGCCTGGGCCGCAGGCAGTCGATTATCTGAATTCCCTGGCTTAGCCATGGAGTTGAGCACCATTGATTGCAGGGCAATGGGATCGGCCAGCAGGTCATCCGCCATGGCCAGGGTAGCTGTGGGGAGGCTACTCGCTAGCACAACATTGCGAAAGCAAAAGAGCCAGTCTACGCCGTTGGTGCCCCACAGACAGGTTTCTAACCACTGCCCGAGGGATTGGGTATCGGGCGGTTCGGCACTAGCCAAGGTCAAGGCTCCAGCGGGTTGAACTATTCACCAGCGGCGGCATCGAGGTTGGCAATGGCCTCTTCCACCGAGGGCTGAAGCGACAGAAACTTCTCCAGGCGCACTAGCTTAACGGTTTGGGTGACGCGAGGGTTGGTCACCAACTGCACCGTCCCTCCTTCGCCCGTGGTTTTTTTCACCAGTTGCACGAGAGCCCCTAACCCAGAGCTATCGACAAAATCAATGGCTCCGAGGTCGAGGATGATGTTGGCGGGGCCAGTCTCGACGTATTTCGTCAACACCTTACGGAACGCTGGTTCTGAGAAGGCGTCTAGCTGTCCAATGAGGCGAAACAGTTGATAGGTTCCCCTGACATCGCGGGTGCCTCGTAAACTGACGGTCAGGGTTAGCGATTCAGCGATGGCAGACCTCCTGGGGTGCTCCGATTCGACAGTTAAATATAGGCTAGGATAGCCCGCTCTGCAAGGGGCGGGTTCCCTCCCCCTAGGGCAACTAGGAATAATGGGAATCCCACCCGTCTAGGCCAAGGTGCGACGGCTAGGCCATCATCCCCAGGGAGCCCTAGGCGGGTGGGTGCTGTTGGCGGTAGTCGCGCATGGTTTGCACAAACTTGGCAAAGAGATAGTCAGCATCGTGGGGGCCGGGGCTAGCTTCGGGGTGGTATTGCACCGAGAAAATCGGTAGGGTTTTGTGGGCTAAACCCGCCACAGTTTGGTCGTTTAGGTTGAGGTGAGTGACGGCGATCTGCTCCTCGGCAATGGAGGCAGCATCGATGGCGAAGCCGTGGTTTTGGCTGGTGATCTCCACCTGGCGATCTAACCCACAGGGTTGATTCAGCCCCCGGTGACCAAACTTGAGCTTGAAGGTGGAGGCTCCGAGGGACAGACCCAGGATTTGGTGGCCCATGCAGATGCCGAAGGTGGGCAGTTGGTAGTTCAATAATGCCTGCACCAGTTCGGGGGCGTAGGTGACCGCCGCCGGGTCACCGGGGCCATTGGAGAGGAAAATGCCGTCGGGCTGATAGCCCATGATCTGTTCAGGGGTGCTGGTGGCTGGGACGACCACCACGCGGCAACCATAGCTGGCCAGTCGCCGCAGGATGTTGCGCTTCACCCCAAAGTCTACTGCTACCACAGTCAAGGGGGCTTGGTCAGCGGTGGCTTCACCCTGGCTATATTCCCAGGCGGCGGGGGTGCCCTCCGTCCATTCGTAGACTTCGTGGGTAGTCACCTGATCCACTAGGTTCAACCCCGCCATGGAGGGGGCGTCCTGCAATTGGCGCAGCAGTTCCTCCGGGTCTAGGATTTCTGTGGAAATCGCTCCGTTCATCGCTCCGGTAGTGCGTAGGCGACGGGTGAGGGCGCGGGTATCGATGCCGAAAATACCGGGGATGTGATGCACCTTGAGGTAGTCCGGTAGGGATTGGGTGGATCGCCAGTTGCTCGGAATCTCGCAAATGTTGCGGGCAATAGCTCCTTTAATGTAAGGACGGGCTGATTCTTCGTCCTCTGGGTTCACCCCGGTGTTGCCTAGTTCTGGGTAGGTAAAGGTGACGATCTGGCCACAATAGCTCGGATCGGTCATCACTTCCTGATAGCCCGTCATCCCCGTGTTGAAAACCACCTCCCCCATCACCGTGCCGCTGGCCCCAAAAGACCAACCCCGAAACACGGAGCCATCGGCTAAAACTAAGAGAGCAGGGGGAGCGTCGAGGAGAACCATGGCCGTTGGGTGAAGGATCGCAAAGCGCTACTATCCTAAGGCCAAACCATCGATTTTAGATCATGGGCTGTTGAGGGAGTCTTGACAGAAGGGGCAAACCCTACACCTCCCCAGGCCATGACCGGAGTAAAGATTGTTTGAGGTAACGCCATGGAACGGCAGACAAGGGTGAGTCTGACCATGCTGGGAGTGCTGGCGGGGCTGGCGGGGCTGATGGGCTGTGGTCGAATCATCAATGGTCTGGCCGACTCGCCCCCCATTGCCCCATCCCCTGCGCCTACTCCTAGCCCAGACTGGGTAGAAACCGCTCCTCCGGCAGCCGCTACGCCCCAAACCGACTACTTCCGCGAAGCAACCAACCGGGCGACCAGTGCGGTGGTGATTGGTCAGTCAGCCCAGTCCCAGGCGGATTGGCAGTTGGCGGTGGGGCGCTGGCAACAGGCGATAGCGTTGATGCAGCGGGTGCCCGCCGATAGCCCCAACTATGCCCAGGCCCAAACCAAGGTGAAGGAATATCAGCAAAGCCTTGTCGCCGCCCAGCAACGGGCCGAAGGTCAACCCGCGATTGCCGCTACCGACCCTGCCCCGGTGGCCCCCAACGGCTTGGTGGCCCAAATTCCCATCCAAGAGCGCCGGGGGGGAATTCCTGTCGTTGAGGTCACCTTGCAGGGGCAGCGGGGCCGTCACCGCTTTCCCATGATGTTTGATACCGGGGCATCGGGGACATTGATTACCGCCGAAATGGCCGAACAAATTGGCGTGGTGGTAGTGGGCCGCACCCAGGCCAAGGTTGCCGACGGCAGTACCGTGGAGCTACCCATCGGCTATGTGGATGAACTTGAGGTGGGGGGGCTACGCAAAACCGCCATGCTCGTTGCCATTGGCGGCAGTGTTGGCCTCCTTGGCCAAGATGTCTACGGCGAATTCGGTATCGCTGTGGGTTCTACGATGATCAACCTACATCAGTAAAGCGGGCTAGAATCAGGCTCAGCATTCTCCCAGGAGCAACCGTCCCATGTCTCCTCGGCCCCTTTCGTCCTCGTCTCCCCCAATTCCCCACAATCCCTACGTCGTTCCTGCGGATGTGCCCCTGCGTCGGGAAAACTGGCCAACTACGCATGATTTGCCCAGCGAAGATCCGGAAGCGCCTGGGTTGCCGGACGATTTTCACGATTTTCAGCCCCAGTGGCTCAGCACCACCTTTCGACTGGCAGATGTGGCGGCGGATCGCATCTTCACCGCTGCCGATCTGAATCTCTACTACGACATAACCCACCCAAATTCTGAATCTCTACTACGACATAACCCACCCAAATTAGTACAAACCCAGCAGCCCCACGGTGCGCTGAATCCACCAGCAATCAGCACACCGGAGGCACCTTTGGGAAACCAGCCTACAGCTCTTCGGCTACGGAATTGAGACCCACAATGTCCTCATAGGCGGCGGCTAAAACACAGGTGGACAGGGGAACGGTAACCAGTGCGCCAACCCCAAGCAGTAAAAAGCCCGCCAGCACCAAAAGACTCATCAAAATCCCCAAACCCAGGAAGGAGAACCAGCGTTTGGAAATGAGCTTACGGCTAGTTTCCATAGCTGACCAAAAGTTCATGTTCTTGTCGATGACAAAAAGCTGGGCGAACATATATGAAACGGCTAAATAGATGCCAGGAATGATCAACACCACGAGTCCTAGAGCGATCAAAATCGTTGAGACCAGAGAGGTGAGGAATAGAGGTAAGAACTTCTTAAATCCATTGAAAAAATCGCTGAAGTTCTTAGGACGATTTCGTGCAATCTGGAAGGAAACAACGTAGAAACCAGCCCCCAGCGCCGGAGAAAGTATGTTGAAAATTAGGTTGCCGCCGCCAAGATCTCCCTCTGCGGCTTTTACCCCAAGGGGAGCCGGAAGTTGAGCTAGCAGTGCACCCATCAGGCCAAACACTAACGTAAAGAGAATGTAACCCCAGGCGAATTCCTTGAAGATGGCCCAGCCTCGACTGAAATAGGCACCAATGTTCACCTCGTAGTCTCGATCCAGCAAATCTGAACTAAAACTGCTCATGGCAATCCTCCCGGTTTTGCAAAGAAAGTGACCTTAAGCCTATCGGGTCTTTCTTAAGGGATGTCAAAGTATTGGGAAAAGTTTATCTTGCGGCCTGGTACCCTATCCTAATCTCCGGGTACGCTAGGCGCAGGTCTCTTCCCTCCATGGTTCTGGTGATGACTCAACCCATGATTTCCGCTATCATCTGCACCCACAACCGCGCAGCCTACCTGGGAGCGGCCATTGGTAGCCTGTTGAGCCAAACCTACGGATCCTATGAGGTCATTGTGGTAGACAATGCCTCCACCGATGGCACTAAGGGCGTGGTCAACGAACGACTGCCTCACCCCAAACTCACCTACGTGTATGAAGGCACCCTGGGCCTTTCATCGGCTCGCAACCGGGGGGCGGCGGTGGCCCAAGGGGAGATTTTGGCCTACCTGGATGACGATGCCGAAGCCTCGCCCCAGTGGTTAGCGGCCTTAGCTGAAGCGTTTGTGGCCCATCCCCAGGCGGCCATTGCCGGGGGCTATGTCAGCCTGATTTGGCCTCCCGGTGAAGCGGCTCCCCGCTGGTTGTCTCCGGCCCTTGCAGAGTGTTTGGGAGCCTACGATCTCAGTGCGGAGGTGCAGTCCATCACCCAAGCGGGCCAGACCCCCAGGGGGCTCAACTATGCCGTCCGCAAAGATTTTCTGCAATCCGTCGGCGGGTTCAACCCCCAGCTAGGCCGGGTGGGCAAAAACCTACTCTCCAACGAAGAACTGCACCTCACTCAGCAAGCCCTTCAGGCCGGATTTGAGGTGCTCTATGTGCCTGAGGCCAAGGTGGCCCACAATGTGTCCCCAGAACGCCTGCATCGCCGTTGGTTTTTGCGTCGTAGTTGGTGGCAGGGCATCAGCGAATGCTACCGCGAACACCTCACAGACCAGATCAGCGGGCGACGACTACGGTATCGGTGCCTGAGTTTACTGCGGGGGCTAGGCAAATCCATTAAGTATTGGCGCGACCCCGCCCTGAGGTTTGATAATCTGGTCTACGCCTATGGCCAACTGGGCTATGTTCTCAGCGGTCTGCGCTATCTCCTGGCCCCACCCCCAAAAAGCGCCCCCTAATCCCCAATTTCTAGTTCCCAATCCTTAAGTTCCCAATCTGCCATCCATGACCTCCCCCAAAATCCCCATTTCCGTCCTCATTCCTGCCAAGAATGAAGAGCAAAATCTTCCGGCCTGTCTGGCTAGTTTAGAACGGGCCTCTGAAATTTTTGTGGTGGATTCCCACAGCACCGACCAGAGCGAAGCCATTGCCACTGCTGCCGGGGCCAAAGTAGTGCAATTTGAGTTTAATGGTCACTGGCCAAAAAAGAAAAACTGGGCTTTGGACAATCTACCCTTTAGCCATGAATGGGTGTTGATTGTCGATTGCGATGAACGCATTCCCCCGGAACTGTGGGACGAAATTGAAACGGCCATTCAGAACCCCAACTTCGATGGCTATTACCTGAATCGGCGGGTGTTCTTTCTAGGCACCTGGATTCGCCACGGCGGTAAATATCCCGATTGGAACCTGCGCCTATTTCGCCATGCCAAGGGTCGCTACGAAAACCTGCAAACCTCGGATATTCCCAATACAGGAGATAACGAAGTCCACGAACATGTCATGATTGACGGAGCCGTGGGCTACCTCAAACAGGATATGCTCCATGAGGATTTTCGGGATTTGTACCACTGGCTAGCCCGCCACAATCGCTACTCCAACTGGGAGGCCAGAGTCTACTACAACCTGCTCACGGGCATGGGCGACAGCGGCACCATTGGCGCAAACCTGTTTGGGGATGCGGTGCAGCGCAAGCGCTTTTTGAAAAAAATTTGGGTGCGGTTGCCCTTCAAGCCAGCGCTGCGTTTTTTGCTGTTCTATGTGATTCAGCTTGGCTTTTTAGATGGGCGAGCAGGCTATATCTATGGCCGACTTCTGAGCCAGTATGAGTACCAAATTGGGGTCAAATTGTTTGAACTGCGGCAATTTGGTGGCCAACTTAATGTCTCACCCAAGGCCGATGGCCAGCCCATCAGTCCCCCATAACCTGAGTTCGGGATCACCTCGGTGGCCCGATCACCTAAAAGCCCTCACCCTAAATCTCTCTCCCCAAGGGCTACCGCTTATACATAAGTCTCTATCCTGCTTTGTGCCCAGGATTGATCCCCCCTAGCCCCCCTTAGTAAGGGGAACCGGAGTCCAAGTCCCCCTTGGAAAGGGGGATGTAGGGGGATCTCCTAGACTGTGATTGGGAAAGTCAAGCTGTGTATAAACAGTAGACCCAGGGGAGAGGGACTTTGAGACGTTCTGTCCTTTCTCAGCCCGACGACGCCCCTCTAGAATCGGGTCAGTCGCTCGGTTAGAAGCTGGTAGAACGCAGGGGCATTTACTGTTTCGATGACCGTGGCCTGGGTGGATCGGCCCTCGCTGGGATAGGGATCGGCAACGGTACGGCCCAGGCAGAGGGGGCTGTCGGTTTCAATGGCCAGGTGCATGGGGCGACCAGAGAACAAATCGGGCTGAAGCAGGTAGGCGATCACGCAGGGATCATGGAGGGGCGCACCTACGAGGCCGTAGCATTCCCCCTCTCGCTGGCCGTAGTAGCGCAACAACCCAGCGGCGGCTTGGCCCACGGAGTTACCCAAGTTTTCTAGGGCCGCAAGGCGTTCGGGGGTGGTGATCACCTGGTGGGTCACGTCTAGGGGAATCAGGGTTAGATTCAGGCCCGCTTCCACCACGATCCGGGCTGCGTGGGGATCGGCATAGATATTGAACTCGGCGTTGGGGGTAACGTTGCCCCGCCCCAGGGCACCGCCCATAGTAATGACCTGGTCAATGGTATCGGCAATCTCTGGAGCCTGGATCAGCGCCACCGCCAGGTTGGTGAGGGGGCCAAGGGTGGCAAGGGTGATAGGTGTTTGGGCCGCTTTGCATTGGTCAATCAAAAATGTAACGGCGTGGTGGGAGTGCAAGGGCTGGGTGGGTTTCGGTAACTCAGCCCCATCTAACCCCGTTTGGCCGTGGACATGCTCGGCGGTAACGGGGGGGCGTAGGACGGGCCGAGGGCATCCGGCATAAACCGGGACGTCCAATCGCTGCGCCAGTTGGACGATGCGGCGAGCATTGTATTCGGTCGAGGTGAGGGGCACATTTCCGGCCACGGTGGTGATGCCCAGCAGGTTAAAGTCTTCAGGGCTGGCCAGGGCAAGGAGGAGGGCGATGGCGTCATCTACCCCAGGGTCGCAGTCAATAATTAGGGGTTGCCGTGCCATGGGGTTGCTCCAATGCTGGATAGTCGGCAATGCTGGATAGTCGGTCTTCCACCCTCTGCAACGGTACCAGACGGCTGCTACCGTAAGATTATCCTACGTTGCGTTGGGGTGTTGCCTTGGCCCGGTTTGCGTCTTCCCGTTCCGTTTGTCTTGGGTTGGCCAGTGCGCTGTTGGCCACGGGTTGCGCGGGCGGATCCTTGGGGGATTCTCTGCAAAGATCCCTAGAAGCTGATCCCCAACTGCAAGCGCAATTCCCCACCGAAAACGAGGCGGCCCAGGCAGAATCAGCTCCGCCCTCGGACGATCCCCGATCCCCATTGGCCACCGAACCCGACGGGGCTGCGGATGTTGCGGGGGAAGATCGGTCAGCGACTCGCGAATCCTCGTCCGGTGAGGATTCAGCCCAAGCTGGGCCAAGACTGGGTGATACCGACTTCATTGGCCCCCTACCGCCCGCCCGTTGGCAGAATTCCAGCGAGAACGGATCAGGGGAGAGGGAGGGATCGCAACCAACCCAGATCGCTGATGCCAGCACCCTCCTGGACGAAGTACCCACCGATCTAAAGCCCTACGTGCAGGACTGGCTTACCCTGGGGATCACCGCTGGGGGAGACTTTGCCGACATTCCCTTCCAGCCCAGCCGCCCTATCACCCGTGGGGACTATGCCCAGTGGCTGTTTGCGGCGAATAACCAGTTCTTTAGCGACCAACCCGCCAAGCGAATTCGGCCCGGTTCATCCAACGGCACCCCCGCATTCCAGGATGTGCCCCCCAGCCATCCCAATTTCGCTGCCATCCAAGGGTTAGCCGAAGCCGGGATTATACCCAGCGCCCTTAGTGGCAATGCCGTCGCGGTGACCTTTCGCCCCGACGACACCCTCACCCGCGAAAACCTGGTGCTGTGGAAAGTGCCCCTCGATACCCGCACGGTCTTGCCCATGGCCACGGTGGAGGCGGTGCAGTCGGCCTGGGGGTTTCAGGATGCCGCCGAGATTGAACCCCTGGCCCTGCGAGCGGTACTGGCGGATCGCCAAACCGGGGACTTTGCCAATATCCTGCGGGTTTTTGGCTTCACCACCCTGTTCCAACCCAAACGAGCCGTGTCCCAGGCCGAAGCGGCTGCCGTACTCTGGCGCTTTGGCCACCAAACCGAAGGGGTATCTGTCCAGGATGTGATTCGCCGTGGGACAGCGGCAGGGAACTAAACCGGGCGGCGGTCGTCTGTATCGTCCGTAGGATACGCGGCTTGACTGGGTAGGCCGCGTATCCTGCCACAGCCTGATCCCCTCGTTAACTGATTTCCCCATTCACTGATCCCCCGTTAACTGACTGATTTCCTCTGTTCTAGGGGAGAAAAGTGAGGTCTCAACGTGGGGAAGTTTGCGGCGATCTTCTCGATTCAATTCACCGTTTAGGCCCCCAAAAAAACGAACTTCTCTGACCTTAGGGAATGCCGGATGGCGTCAGAAAAGTTCGTTTTAGTCGCCGTTTTTGGCCGCAAGTCTGATGAACAAAAGGTCGCCCGTGGGGCACCCTAACGCCTACAACGCACCGAGATTCGCCAAGCCCAAAATCACCCCAGCCCCCAGCAGATGGCCAAAGCTGGTGGTGCCTAGCACAGCGCCCACACCAAAACCGCCAAACAGGTTGGAGGAGGGCATGGCTGGCCCAACGCTGGGATACTTAATCGTGAACTTACCGATGGCGATAGCCAGAATGTTGCAGATAATCATCACCGCTGCCACCTTGGGGCTCCAGGTGAGGGTCGCAGGAACAGCCGCGAGAACAGGGAGAAATGCCACAGGAATAACCTCCAAAAGACAACCAAGTTGAGGGTGCGCCCATCCCCTAGGGGGAGAAGGCCCATCGATCCAGGCCACCGTGCCCCAGCGTCTGAGACCACCGGGGGGCGTCCGCTAGGCTTACTTTTCCATGGGGTTGTGGATTTCGGTGAAGGACTGTTGCAAGAATTTACAATCCGAGAACCTTTACAATCTGGAAACCTATCGACGGTAGACCTATGGAACATGCTTTAACCTGGTTCCCCTTACTGGGGACGTTTATCTGGTTGGCCTGGGCGGGTTGGAACGAATATCAAAAGGTGCAAGCCTACGAAGTGTGGGCCACCGGGGCCGACCGCTGTAAGTACGACATTCGAGCCGTTCTTGCCCAGCGAGGATCCACGCTGATGTGGGGCAAACCCACCCGCCAAGGCCCCATCGACCTAGACCAGGTGTCCCTGGAAGACGTCACCGACTTTGCCCTCCACGTCAATGGCGGGCCTGTGGTAGCGGGCACCTATGTTAAACGAGGGCAGCGGATTGAATTGGTGCTGACCACGACGGAGAATGGCGTCCACCGCATTCCGTTTATCGAGTTTCCCATGGCCCAACAGTGGAAAAAAGCCTTGCAGGAATCGCGACAGGCGCTAAAATCGGCATCATCTTAAAGGCTCTGAGGCGCTGCCGACGCTGCTATGTCCGACGTTTCTCCCATTTCCCACGACCAACTTCAGGCCCGCCGTAAAACCCTACGCCGCCGCCGCCGCCTCTCCCTAGGTCAATCCCTCTGGCGCTGGGTGGCCATGGCAGGGCTTACCGGGGCCGTGTTTTGGGGGGTCACTCGGCCCGTATGGCTGATCAACAGCCCCCGCCAAATCCAGGTTAGCGGCAACGAACGGCTCAGCGATGAGGCGCTGCAAGCCCTAGTGCCCATCGACTATCCCCAGTCCTTGCTAGAGGTGGAGCCGGAGACCCTCGCCTACCAGTTGCGGCAACGCGCCCCCCTAGTGGAGGCCAAGGTGAGTCGGCAAATCCTGCCGCCCCGCTTAAAGGTGCAGGTGCGCGAGCGCGTCCCGGTGGCCGTGGTGTTACCCACGCGGGAAAGCGACGGGGACGACGCCAAAACCTACCTACAAGCGGGCCTCATTGACGCCCAGGGATCCTGGATGCCCACGTCCAGTTTTGGGTTGCAGTCCGCCCAGGACGCCAATTTACCAACCCTACGCCTGCGCGGCATCCAGCCTCAATATCAGCGCTACTGGCCACAGATCTACGCCACCATCCGCACTAGCCCCGTTGCCATCCAAGAACTCGACTGGCAAGACCCCAGCAACCTCGTTCTCCATACCGACCTGGGCATCGTCTATCTGGGAGCCTATACCCCCGACCTAGAACGCCAGTTAGCTACCCTCGACCAAATGCGCAATCTGTCGAAACAGGTGGGAGACGACGACGTCGCCCATATTGATCTCAGCAATCCCGACCGCCCCGCCCTCGCCCTGACGCCGCCTCAGCCCTCCGACGCAGAGGCCGATCCCTCGACCTCCCAACCCTAGTTTGCGCCACCCTAGAAGCGTCCCCTAGGCATCGCACCCTGTGGTCTAGGATGAGCCATCGTCAGGCCCGCTTGCAGGTGGCCAACGATCCATTCCCCTAGGGAAAAGTACATCAAGGCTAAGGGGTATAAAAGTCAGATCCCCCTGGAATTGCGGGAATCAAGGGTTCTATTTTAGATTTTCTTTAGAAACTAAGTAAGACGCTCGTTTTTTAGATTTCGTTTGTTTTTTTTAACTGAAGTAATCTATAGTTGTCTAGAATCAGCCAGGGTTAGCCAACCTAGAACTCAGGGCGATTGTTCATACGCTGTATTCAGACCTCAAAATTGCCTATGATTTTTGAGCCCCCAAGTTCTGGCGATGTCCCCAGGGGTGAACCTCGTCCCTATGCCAATAACCACGTTGTCTCTAGCCCCGCCAACGATGGTGCCTCGGTCGAGTCCTCCCCTGACGCTCATTTGCCGACCTTCCACCCCATTGGAAGCCAGCCTAGTCAACCCCATGATGCTACCGCTATGCCCGGAGATACGCTAAACCACAACACCGCATTGCCCAGTAGCGTTGCCCGCATCAAGGTGATTGGGGTAGGCGGCGGCGGCTGTAATGCCGTCAACCGCATGGTTCATAGCGGGCTCACCGGGATTGAATTCTGGTCGGTCAACACCGACGCCCAAGCCCTAGAGAACGCCGCCATCACCAACACCCTACACATTGGCCAAAAGCTGACCCGTGGGCTTGGTGCAGGGGGGAACCCAGCCATTGGACAAAAGGCCGCAGAGGAATCGCGGGAAGAAATTGCGGCGGCCCTCGAAGAGTCCGACCTTGTCTTTATTACGGCGGGTATGGGGGGAGGCACCGGAACCGGGGCGGCTCCCATTGTGGCGGAAATTGCCAAGGAAGCGGGCGCACTTACCATTGGCGTGGTTACTCGACCCTTCACCTTTGAGGGTCGCCGACGCATGTCCCAGGCCGATGAAGGGATTACGGCCCTGCAAAGCCGGGTGGATACCCTTATTGTGATTCCCAACGACAAACTGCTATCGGTCATCTCCGAGCAAACCCCCGTCCAGGAAGCCTTCCGCACCGCCGACGATATCCTGCGCCAGGGGGTGCAGGGCATTTCCGACATCATTACCATCCCCGGTCTCGTCAACGTAGACTTTGCCGACGTGCGGGCGGTGATGGCGGATGCGGGCACGGCCCTGATGGGTATCGGTGTGGGATCGGGCAAGTCGCGGGCGCGGGAAGCAGCCATTGCGGCCATCTCTTCGCCCCTGCTGGAGGCATCCATTGATGGGGCGTCTGGGGCTGTCTTCAACGTCACGGGCGGCACCGACCTCACCCTCCATGAGGTGAACGCGGCGGCGGAAATCATCTACGAAGGGGTGGATCCCAACGCCAACATTATCTTTGGGGCCGTCATCGACGAACGCCTGCAAGGGGAAGTGAGAATTACCGTCATCGCCACGGGCTTCAATACCCGACCGGGGGTGCAGCCCGCCGCCGTGGAAGCCGAGCGGGTCACGCCCTTCAAGCGCAACCTCACGCCGCCGCCGCCGCCGCCCAGTGGCGGTGGGGGTGGTCTGGGTGCAGGTCTGGATATTCCAGAGTTTCTCCAGCGACGACGCCCCAACAATCGTTAGCCCATGCGGTTAGCGTAGTTCCTCAACGTAGCGAATCCTAAACCGTAACACCATGAGCTTGCCCTCCGCTTGGCCGGTAGCCCTGACCATTGCTGGTTCCGACAGCGGCGGCGGGGCCGGGATTCAGGCCGATCTACGCACCTTTGCCTTCCACCGCGTTCACGGCACCAGCGTTCTCACCTGCGTTACCGCCCAAAACACCGTGGGCGTGACCCGGGTAGATGCGCTGTCCCCTGAGGCGGTGGTGGCCCAGATGCAGGCAGTGACGAGTGACATTACGGTGAAGGCCGTTAAGACAGGAATGCTGCTGAATCAGGCCATCATTGACGCGGTTAGTCGCCTGGTCGCCCAACTTCCCCCGACGGTGCCTGTTGTGGTCGATCCTGTGATGGTGTCTCGTGCCGGGGCGCAACTCATTGACGACGCTGCCGTGGCTATTCTAACGGAGCGCCTGATTCCCCAAGCCACCATCGTGACCCCCAACCGCTACGAGGCCGAACTGCTGACCGGGATCGCCCTCACCACCCTAGCCGATATGGAAGCCGCAGCCCGCCACATCTACCACCTTGGCCCCAAAGCCGTGTTGGTAAAGGGAGGTGGCATGGCCGATGACCTCAAGGGCACCGATGTGTGGTTCGACGGGCAAACCCTAGAAGTACTCACCACCGAAACCGTCTGCACCCCAAACACCCACGGCACCGGATGTACCCTCTCCGCCGCTATTGCCGCCAACCTTGCCCTGGGGCAGACTCCCCTTGCCGCCACACAATCCGCCAAACAATACGTCACCAACGCCCTGCACCATGCCCTCTCCATTGGCCAAGGTCAAGGCCCGGTGGGGCACTTCTATCCCCTGCTAGCCCTCGATCCAACGTGATCCCAACGGCGAGACACCCAATCGTGAGTCCAGCCTTCCGCTAGGACTCCACCCCCAAAAGCTGTGCCATTACGGTTTCAATGGCAGGGGCTAAGGCTTGCAGCACCGGGGACAGGCTGACGACCGTGCCCGCCGTAATGAAATGGTGCGGGCAATCATCAGGTGATCCCGCGAAAGCTGAAAAAACCGATCATCCCAGCGTTTGATTTCCTCCGCCAACCGCTAATCTCGACGTTTGCCGTCCTCCGTCAGTTGGTTGGCATCAACGGTGAGTTCGTTCACATCGGCGGTGATGCGGTCTACTTTGAGGCCAATGCGATCAATGGTTTCACTGTTTTTAGCCACCAGGGCTTCAATGCGGTCGAGGCGGTCGTTACTTTGGGCCATGGGTAGAAATTGGCGGGATCCCGCGCCTACAGTTGGCCGAAGGAAGGGCTAGCATCGTCAAAGACCCCGAAGTGTTCAACTAGCGGGGCATTCGTGACCTGGGGAGTATCCCTCAAAAGGGAAAGCTTTCGGACTCGTCCTTACCTAGGCTGTTTCGAGCAGGGCAATGTTGGAGAACATGAAATCCTGCACCTGGGGGCCATCCTGGGTTGCCGTTTCGATGTGGCGGTGGGAGAGGAGGTAGTAGCCACCGACGGCCTCGTAATTGTCCTCAAAGGTGCTGAGGCCACCCTTTTGTTCTCCGGTCTGGGGATCGTGGTAGACCGAATCGTAGCGGTGGGAGAGGTAGCCTGCCCCGGTATCGTGACTGCTGAAGGTGTGGATAGTGACCACTACGCCATGGATGTGGCGATGCACCATGGATACCTCGTTGTTGTGAACGTGGTACTTGTCGCCCTCGGCCTTACCGCCCATGAGAATTTCCACACCACCGTCGGCGAGGGTTTCGCCATAGCGGAAGGTGTTAGCCCCGTGGCTGTCTTCAAAGCGGCGACGAATGCGGTGAATGGCGACCTCAAACAGTTGGCCGTGGATGGTTTTCTGGGCGGCGTCATCGTCTACCCCAGTCACCCCAGGCTTCAAATCGGCCCCGACGGTGACCTTACCCGTGTAAATTTCGCCGTTGGTGGTGTAGGTAACATCGGCAGCATAGCCTGGAAAGTCTTGATCCCAGGTGTAGCGATTTTCGTAGGCAGCACGAAATAGATCTTGGGCTGCAATCTGGGTTCCAACCATTGAATTTTCTCCAGTAAACAGAGTGGGGTACCGAACCCTAGGGCTACATACCCGTCCTAGGCCATCTCCTCCCTCAGACTAGAATAGCGAAGTTTATTACCCGCCGCAGCCAGAAGTCTCTGGTCCAGATCCCAGGTTACCGCTGGGCATAGGGTCGCTGCACATAGGTGAGGGATCGCAGGGCAAACTGAGGCAGAGCAAGCATTCGTCGCCAGCGCCAGGGCTCTTGGTAAAGGCGGTACAGCCATTCCAAGTGGTGTTTACACATCCATTCTGGGGCACGGTTTTTGACGCCTGCCCAAATATCGAAGCTACCACCGACGCCAATCCAGACGCTATTGGGGCAGAGATGGCGGTGGTCGCGAATCCAAAGTTCCTGCCGGGGCACGCCCAGCCCCACAAAGATCACGCTGGGTTGCAGGGTCTCTAGTCGTTGCAGGAAGGCGGGCTGATCCTCAGGGCTGAGGAAACCGTGCTGGGTCCCCACGATTTGAATACCCGGAGATTTCCGCTGCCAGTAAAGGGCGGCATGGTCGGTGATGCCCGGTGCCCCACCGTAGAAAAAGGCGGTTTCCTGGGGCGCAAGCCGTTGCAGCACCTGCGCCGATAGTTCAATGCCGGGGGTGCGATCGACCCGCTTGCCCTTAGCCCGAAAATACAGCACGACCCCTGCACCATCGGGAATCACCAAATCGGCCCCCGCAATAATCTGGCGCAGGGTCGGGTTATGATCCGCCTGCATGGCCATCTCGGCATTTAGGGTAACCACATGGGAACCCACCCCGGCCCGATACTGGGCCAGCAGCCAATCGGCGTAGTTCACCCCCACATGGACGGGGAGCCCCATGACCCGCAGGGTTTTGATCGCCTCTGATCGATTTGCCAACACCATGGCCGTTCACCTCAAGCTGCCAATGTGATTGCCGCAGACATTCCCCTAGAAGCGCCGGGGGCACCCTGGGCACAATGTCGCTTAACCATAGAGACCATACCCCGGAATCAACCCAATTTGTTGCATTTCTCAACCATTTTCTGACAATTTCATTCTAGGGGCAGGACAGGGCGGGTTAGGATGAACTCAACTGGACTCAACGCGTTACCAGGAGAGGTTTTTCGGCCATGACAGCCCCCCTTGACCCCATTACCCTACCCCTACCCGACGACGCCCAGCAGGAGGGCGAGTGGTTACGATCTGTGCTGCTGCGGTGGCTGAATGCGGAATATCTGCCAGAACCCGCTAACGAAGCTATTGCTGAACGGGTGGCCCAGGTGTTTACCCGTCAACGCATGGAGGGGGAAGAGGACTTGGGATCCCTCGTGATGGCTATTTTAACGGAGCTACAAGCCTTCGACTTTTCCCAGAGTTTCTATGGCGAGTTTACGGTAGCCAATGCAGTGGGAGACTTAATCTGCGATCGGCTTGGCATTGATCGCTGCTGTGGTCGTTCCAGCACCCTAGACGCAAAGGAGGTGTGAGCAACTCTCACACCCCCTGAGCTTGGATATTCATGTGCCTAGGCTGTACGCTACCCCAGGGACTTGTCCCAGTTTCTTCCCCTAGGTCAGGGCTCAACAGCACTGTTCTAGGGGAGCACTATTTGAGGGGAAAGAATCCCGAAACAATGCTGCACCGAACCCATCTACCAGCTAGACTTCACCACACCGGGAAGCAAGCCTTGGTGGGCCATCTCCCGGAGCTTGTTGCGGCAAAGCCCAAAGTCGCGATAGTACCCACGGGGCCGACCCGTCATCCAGCAGCGGTTGTGTAGGCGGGTGGGGGCGCTGTTACGAGGCAGTTGTTGAATTTTGCGGTGAATTTCAACCCGCTCTTGCTGAGACTGAGCGGTGTTAAATTCCTCAAGTAGGGCTTCTCGCTTTTTGGCGTACTTGGCCACCAGTTTCTCCCGCTTTTGCTCGCGGGCAATCATGCTTTTTTTCGCCATGGAGTTTCTTCGCCGTAGAACCTTACAGACACAGTCTCTTATTTTACTGGATGAGAGAGCTTTGTGTAAACTCTTCGTTCGCGAAACCTAGCACAACCTGAACCAATCTAGACGGCAGAGCATCGCCCTGGGGTATCATCAGCCCCTTGGCCCCGTTCCCCTAGGGCAAGCGAAAACCGGGAGACTAGGACGAAGATGCACCATGGGCCTCACTGTCTTCACAGAGAGCCTTAGGGGCTAGGGCCGTGGCTTCGCTGTCGATGCGGGGCAATTTGGTACTGAGGGCGGGCAGGGTGATAACCAACCGATACCCGGCCTCAGCACTGCCCTGGAGATGCATGTGCCCCCCGTGGTGCTGGGCGAGATGGTGGCAGAGGATCATTCCCAGCCATTGCTTGGAGAGGTCGGCTGGGGTGAGGCTATTGCCCAGCAACCCTTGGGCATTGAGGTCGGCCTCTAGGCGGTGGCAACCATCCCCCTGTTCTAGGGATTGGCACAGATGAACCATACTGCTGGGTAGCCCTTCCCCCAGCCAGGGATTGGACACCCACAGGGCCAGGGCTAGGGCTTGCCCCTTACGGGAACTGTGGATACGCAGAATGCTGTTTTCGCTGGCCATGTGCATGAGGCTGAACACCCCATGGTAGATCACCTGTTTGACCGTGTGCTGGTCTAGGATCCACTGCCCTTGGGTGGGCTCCACGGTAAAGTCGAGGGTTTGGGAGAGGGTTTCGGCCAAGGGAGCCAGGGTCTCTAGCACCTGATGGCCAAGGCGGTAGATATCCACCGGGGCCGCAACCAGTTCGTTAGACTCTGGACTAATTAAACCCAAATCGAGAATTTCATCCACCTGGTTCATCAGGGTTTGGCTGCTATCGCGCACGATGTCCACATACTCCCGCTGTTTGTCGGTGAGGGGGCCGTAGATTTCTCGGCTGAGCATACTGGTCATCCCCAAAACGGCGGTGAGGGGGTTGCGCATATCCTGAATCAGGTGACCCATTAGGTGCAGCCGGACAGCATCCACTGCGGATGGGTTGGCCTGCGTGGGCTGAGTTTGGCTGGCAGCGGTCACCATCGCCCGTTGGCGCTCATATTCGCCCATGCCCCAACGGGCCGCCATCGCTAAGAAGCTGATGTCCTGCGGGCTAAATTCGCGGGGCTGGCAATCCATCACGGCGAGTACCCCAATGCACTGGTGCTGGCTGGTGGTGAGGGGCACCGCACAGTAGGCCACGAGGCCATAGGTGGCCATCATTGAGGTGGCGTTCAGGTCGACCAGGTGAGTGACATCATCTATGGCCCAAGGCTGCTGACGGCCTAAGGCGTAGCCACTGAGGCTAGCGGCGAGGGGCAGTTTTCGTTCCTCTGCCAGGGGGTTGCCCAAGCCCAGGCTAGAGAGGCCATAGGTCCCCCTCAGATACTCGGTACCCTCAAAGGCCACACTGATCCAACCCACGGGCATCCCAAAATGCTCCCGCACAAGCTGGATGGCTTCTTCAAAGGCGGGAATGCTGCGGTGTTCATCGAGACCGAGGGCCATAATGGCGTCTAATCGGGCCTGGGATTGGTCGGCATAGGATCTGGCGAGGGGCCTAGGGGAAGGCCAACTTTGGATCTCAACATCAGAATGGGAAGCCCCATGGGCTGAGGAAGTCAGAGAACTCATGACCAAAGATGGAGGGAATTAGGGAATACCCCCTTATCATTCCCGGATTCAAGCGAATACGCGCAGTTGATTCAGCCAAAACGTAAACTTTTATACTCTTTTGGTGGGTTTGCCCCCATAGACCCTGGCACCTACTCCTTCAGGGGGGAGGGTCTATCAGGATCTGGGGTAGTTGGCCCTTAAATTGGACGACCACCTAAATAGTTTACTTGTACTATGTTCGATTTTGCAATATAGTTTATATGTACTAAATTTTGCATTAAGCCTATCCCCTCGCAGTGAAGGAGCGGTTCGGTATGGTGATGGGGGTCTGTAAAACGGTTGTTTGGCCTTGGATTGTTGTTTTCAGTGTGGGAGTCGGTTGGATGAGTGAGCTACTTCCCCTGCCCTGGGAGCAGTTGAAGCCAGGGGCTTGGCTGGCGGCGGATGTTCCAGAAGAACCCCAAAACCCTTGGCAGAAAGGGGCTTCCTTCCCGGTGGAGCAGTTTACGGCCTACACCTCGCCCTTTGGTTATCGTCAGCATCCCATGGGGGGCTATCGGTTTCACTATGGGTTGGATTTGGCGGCTCCCCTGGGCAGTTACATTCGCAACTGGTGGGATGGAACCGTCATTCGGGTGGGCAGCGACAACGCCTGCGGCACCTATGTCACGGTGCAATCTGGGGATTGGACCCACGTCTATTGCCATATGCACGGGCATATTGTGGTGGAAAAAGAGGGCGGGCGGGTGATGGTGGATCGTCCTGGGGGGCTAGAAATTCGCCAGGGGCAGACCGTGAAGGCAGGGCAGCGCATTGGCCGAGTAGGCATGACTGGGCGCACCACAGGGCCACACCTACACTGGGGCATGAAATACCAGGGGCTCTGGGTGGATCCGGCACTCGTCTTAAAAGCGATGCAAGCTCAATAGACCCTATCAAGGCTATTTTCAGGATCGACAGAGGTTAAGATACGTAACAGCCTCGGTGTCGATCATGGCGCGGAGGTCGTTACTTTTTACGGTTAAACTCGGTACCTTCGTGCAAGTAGAGTCTCTTCATCTTCGACCAGAAGGGTCGTCTCAGGGAAATAGCGCCGCCGATTCGGGCCTCCCCTTTACCCTTCAAGACTTAAAAAACGCCATTCCAGACCAGTGCTTTCAACCCTCCCCTTGGCGATCCCTCGCTTACTTCCTGCGGGATGTGGGCTTGGTAGTGGCCCTCTACGTCGCCGCCTATACCCTGGATGCCTGGTGGTTTTACCCCATTTTTTGGTTTTTGCAGGGCACCCTGTTTTGGGCCTTGTTTGTGGTCGGTCACGACTGCGGTCACGGGTCTTTCTCTAAACTGGGCTGGCTGAATAACCTCGTGGGTCATCTCTCCCACACCCCCATCCTGGTGCCCTACCACGGCTGGCGCATCAGCCATCGCACCCACCACGCCAACACGGGCAACATCGACACCGACGAAAGCTGGTATCCCCTCTCAGAAACCCAGTATCGCACCCTGCCCGCCGCCCAAAAATTCGTGCGATTTTATGCCGCCCTGTTGGCCTATCCGCTGTACCTATTCCTGCGCTCCCCCGGTCGTAAGGGGTCTCACTTTTTGCCCAGCAGCCCCCTATTTCGGCCCTCCGAACGGCGCGGCGTGGTGATTAGCACCCTCTGCTGTGCAGCTATGGTGCTGCTGCTGCTGGGGCTCACGGTGCAGTTTGGGGTGGGCTTCATCGTCAAGTTCTATGTGATGCCCTACCTGGTGTTTGTGGTCTGGCTGGATCTCGTCACCCTGCTGCACCACACCACCCCTGAACTGCCCTGGTATCGTGGCGAAGATTGGAACTTCCTGAAAGGGGCCATCTCCACCATCGACCACGACTACGGTGTGTTCAACGACATCCACCACAACATCGGCACCCACGTTGCCCACCACATCTTTTTGGGCATTCCCCACTACCACCTCAAAACCGCCACCAAGGCCATCAAACCCGTTATGGGGAGCTACTACCGCAAGTCCAGCGACTCCATTTGGACGAGCTTCTGGCGGGCCTTTTGGGAATGCCGCTATGTGCCCGATCAGGGTTCCCAGGTGTATTACCAACCCGATCCTCAAAACCGGGCCTAGGGTCTAGGCGCTAAGAGTACTCCATGAAAATAACCATCCCTTTATAATCGCTCTCTACCCTCACCCCTGCCCCTCTCCCGCAGGGAGAGGCAGGGTGGTTTCATACCAGTAAAGAAAAAATGTAGTGGATCCGATTC
>JBBAWV010000048.1:0-30786 GCA_040396995.1 Nodosilinea sp.
CGGCTGATGGAGGCCGGGGTCGCCGCCGTGGATGTCGCTGGGGCCGGGGGCACCTCCTGGGCCAAGGTGGAAAGCGAACGGGCCACCGATCCCCTCCAGCGTCGCCTGGGCCAAACCTTTGCCGATTGGGGCATTCCCACCGCCGATGGCCTGATCGCCGCCCGCCAAGCAACCCCCACCCTGCCGCTGATTGCCTCCGGTGGCCTGCGCAATGGCCTAGACGTGGCCAAGACCCTCGCCCTTGGAGCCGATCTAGCAGGGCTGGCCTATCCCTTTTTGAAAGCCGCTAGCGACTCTGAGTCCGCCGTTACCGCCCTCGCCGAGGTGCTGATCGCCGAAATCAAAACTGTCCTATTTTGTACGGGGCAAGCCGCCCTTTCCGGCCTCCGCCAGGAAGGAGTTCTGCTGCCAGCCAGGAGTTAGGATCCGGGGAAAAGCTGGGCACCTAATTTACGGAGAGGATCACTAAAGATCGACCATCGACAACGGATGAGAGGATATTTGGAAAGTATCCGTTAGCATAGAGCGACTCGGAGCGCAGAAAAGGTTTCCTCGGTATTAGGCTCAGAGTAACGAACACTGTAGCCCCTCGGAAGCCATGACCTCAGCTTATTCGAGCGCCCTGATCCGCGAGCACTAGGATCTACGATCCCCCTTGCTCTCTGGCCCGAAGACGACGAGACAGCCTCGTCCCGTTGGCCGGTATGTGGCGGTGAACGCCATTGCATGACCCTCTGGGGGAGTGGGTGCAAGTGGACGACGACCGAGTCCCAACGCCAAGTGCTAGAGCCTTGGATTCCCAGTACGATGATGGGCAGTCAATCGGTGGGTTACGACGGGGGCAAGAAAATCAAGGGGCGCAAGCGATTTACCCTGGTCGATACGATGGGGCTTTTATGGCAGTATAGTTGCTTCAGTTTAGTTTGAGAATCCCGAAAGTCTGTTAGAGCTTGACTCTCTGCGGCTAGGCAGTCTCATCTTTAATTGAATCAACTATATCTATCTACAGAGACTTAGACTGTGCTCATCAGGTTGTCCATGGATGAAATAGTCTTTTAGCCACTCACAACCTCGATGCATTAAGCCATCTAGCGAAAGATCTTGAATTGGGTAGGTTTGCACAAAGCCCTCTTCGCCAGAGACAGCCATCTGTGTACCCTGAGGATTAAGGCGAACACGGGTCAGTCGTTTGTCCGTTCTCCACTCCGTCAATTGGTACCCAGAAATAGTCCACAGGCGCGCCATTCCGTCTAAACCAGCGGATGCAATGAGTTGACTGTTTGGGGTGAAATCAACACTTTTAACAGTCCCCAAATGGCCAATCAAGGTATGTACCAGTTTGCCTTCGATGGTCCACAGCTTTACCGTACCGTCGCCGCTAGCGGTAGCAACATACTTGCCATCCGGGCTGAGAGCAACATCGTGTACGGCACCTACATGGCCTGACAAAACATGGATTGGGGTGCCATCGGATCGCCAAATTCTGGCGGTTTTATCATTGCTGGCGGTTGCAATGAATTGTCCATCAGCGCTAAACCGTATAGCACCAACTGGGGCGCTATGGCCTTCCATCTGGCCTTGTTTTCCGCTGGCATTCCAAATAATAATGCTGCCGTCCTCGCCCCCTGTGAGCAAACGTTCTCCTGTTTTATCAAAGGCGACACTCCATCCGATTTGTTGCTCTAGAGGAAAGGTGGCAACCGCCTTACCCGTGGTGTCCCAAATTCGTAGCGTGTCATCAAAGCCAACGGTGGCTAGGCGATCACCTGCCGGATTAACCGCCACCCCATTGACCGGCTGGTGATGTTGGGCAAAATTCGCCACAACCTTGCCTTGGGTATCCCAAAGTTTTACCGTGCCATCTTCGCCAGCCGTCGCCAAAAAATCACCCTTGGGGCTAAAAACCAAATCATCTACCCAACGTGTATGTCCGACAAAGGCTTGTCCCCGCTTAGCCAAGGTCCAGATATGGGCATGGCCATCGACTCCCCCTGACACCAGCCTTTGGTTATCAGAGCTGAGACTGGCGCTGTAAACCCAGTCCTGATGCCCCTTGAGCACCTCCACCGAGCCTTTGTCCCGATGCCAGAGGCGAATCGTGCTATCCACCCCGGTACTCACCAAGATTTGGCCATCGGCGCTAAAGCTGACCGTGAGCACCTCTCCCTGGTGTCCAGAAAACGTCTCAACGGCTTTGGTGGACAGGGTCCATAGCTGAATATCACCCGTCAAACCAGCCACCGCAACCTGTTTACCATCAGGGCTGAAACTGGCATCATACAAAACGCCTAACCGCTCAGCACCAATGGATTGAGTCTGGTTGCCCGCCAAATCCCAAAGTCTAATGATGCTGTCCACGCCAACACTCACGAGCTGTTGGCCATCAGGGCTAAAACTAACGCTCAGCACCTCAGCATTATTTTTGGCATGTTCAGAAAACTCTGCGAAGGGCTGACCGTCTAGATTCCAAAGGCGCACAACGCCATCGGTGCTGGCTGTGGCCATTAAATTTTGGGTCGGACTAAAGCTTATGCTCGACACCCTGGCGGTATGGGTCTGAAAACGGGCAAGGGATTTTCCCGATATCAACAAAACCTCGACCACCCCACTTTCTCCACCCACAGCAAGGCGTTGCCCGTCTGGACTGACCGCAAGACTAAAAATAGACGGCAGAGAAGTATCAATCGCTTGCAACCGCCGACCCATAAAATCCCAGATTTCAACCGTCCCACTGTCTCCAGCGGTGATGAAGGATTGGCCATCCGGGGTAATAATCACCTGGCGGATCGTTGTAGGGCTAGTGGGCACCTGGTTTTGTTCCTGAATATTGTCCAGAATGGTGGCTAGGGCCAGCAAAGGCCCGATGGAAGGATAACGGTCTAGAGGGGTTTTGGCTTGCACATGGTCTTGCAAAATCTGGCCATTTTCTAACGCCTTGACCAAGGCGGGCAGCGGCGCAAAATCAAACTGGCGCAGCACATTAGCACTGGCCTTCTCAAGCTGAGCACCAATGCGGGCTTCCGTCAGCTTTTGCCATGACCATAGCGTTAGACCAGCCGTAACGGCTGCTACGCTGAGGGTGGCGGCCAAAACCACCGATCCCAAGCGAACCATACGCTTGGCCTGTTCCCCAGCTGCCACTACTCGATTGTGTGCATCTTCTGCCTCTCGACTTTTGGCAATGTAGTTTTTGTGTAGTTCCGTCGGTTGAGGATCGCGCAGTATCTCCTGATAAAGCCATGCTTCTGAAGCGGCTAAATCTATGCCTCTCAGGAGGTAACTATCCTCACGGTGATTATCCTCCCATTCCCCAGCGCGTTGCAGCAACCGCGTGTGCGTGCGCACATAGTCAAGGTCTGTATTGATGACATCAATCAGCGTGTGCAGGGCGGTATCAAAGTCATCGGTTTCGCGAAAAAAGATCCAGTTCAGCTTTGCAAGGCTGGGATGAACATTAGGGGCCATGCGGTGCAGCAGAGGAACAATGCGCTTATTCAGCGTGATCGCCTGATCCAGTTCCTTCCCACACTCGACAGATTCCACCGAATCGGGACTAATAACGTAGACAAAGGTATCGGCTCCAACAATGCCCTTGGCAATTGCGTTGCGCCATTCTTCCGCACCATAAATATCTTCCCAGTCAACCCAGGGATCCAGGCCAGTTTCTCGCAGGGCCGCATCTAGCTGTTTGACGAAACTAATATCACGGCGGCAGTAGGAAATAAAAAGGCTGTTGGCACGATCCTGAGCAGTGACCTTTGCGGAATTCGACATTGTTAGAAGCCGAGGGATAAGAAAAACGATGGCAGCCAGATAGATTTATACAGAACTCATTCCAAAAAAGACTCAAAAGATTATACAGGCACAAATAGTTAAGCAACGCAAGCACGATGGGAGACAGACCACAGGTTGGGCATGCCGTCGAATCGCTCAGATACAGAGCACACCAGCACACCTCAATCGTTTACTAATTTTTATGACTTTTTTGCAATGAAAGAACGCCTCCCAAATCTGTCTCTGATACCATTCACCATAAATCTTTCTAGACATGCAAATCAAGCGATGTATGCCAGAATACAACTCTAAGTCTTCCAATGTGCATCTCAGACAGCAAGCGCCTGCCAGAATTGGGGCAGCTAAATCTATCACAAAGTAAGGAAGGCGATTTCCCAAATCTTTGACTCAAACTTAAAATTCAAAATTTCCTAAATCCTATGATGATCAAACGGTGTTTGTGGTTTGGTATTCTCCTGCCCATCGCTTCAGTGAATTGTGTTCTAGGCGAAGCTCAGGCACAAGAGACTACCGAGGAAGTGCCTGAAGAAGTATCTCTAGAATGTCGAGAGTTCAACGACAGAACTCATTCCAAAAAAGACTCAAAAGATTATACAGGCACAAATAGTTAAGCAACGCAAGCACGATGGGAGACAGACCACAGGTTGGGCATGCCGTCGAATCGCTCAGATACAGAGCACACCAGCACACCTCAATCGTTTACTAATTTTTATGACTTTTTTGCAATGAAAGAACGCCTCCCAAATCTGTCTCTGATACCATTCACCATAAATCTTTCTAGACATGCAAATCAAGCGATGTATGCCAGAATACAACTCTAAGTCTTCCAATGTGCATCTCAGACAGCAAGCGCCTGCCAGAATTGGGGCAGCTAAATCTATCACAAAGTAAGGAAGGCGATTTCCCAAATCTTTGACTCAAACTTAAAATTCAAAATTTCCTAAATCCTATGATGATCAAACGGTGTTTGTGGTTTGGTATTCTCCTGCCCATCGCTTCAGTGAATTGTGTTCTAGGCGAAGCTCAGGCACAAGAGACTACCGAGGAAGTGCCTGAAGAAGTATCTCTAGAATGTCGAGAGTTCAACGCAGGATTTTACACCATTCTGCCTCAGGAGGAAGACGGAATTCCACTGTTAACCTATCAAGCTACTGATTTACCTGAGGAAACCTGCCAGGAAGCAACCGAACGACTCAATACCATTATTAGCAATAGGGGTAATTCTCCGCTGTCATCTATGCTTTTAAGAACGGGAACCGTGCAGTCGCAGGATGTAGTCTGTGCAGTTTTTCGCGTTTCCTCAGGATGCTCTAGTCGTAATGTGGTACTCAACATTCCCCCAGGGGTGGTTCCGGCTGACTTTTTAGAGGGACTACTTTCCCCCGATATTGAATTTTTCTCCTTGGGCGATCCTAATCAGCATACCCGGAGAAGAACCTATGCCGAAATTGGTCAGGGCATTCAGCGCAAGCTAAAGATGGATGGAAAGCTAACCCCTTGATCCCATAGCGGTTCTTAGGCTAGTGCAGTACAGGCAAGGGGCTTAAGCCCCTGGTTGTCAGGAGAGATTCCTCTTCAAGGTGTACCTTATTTGTCAAGAAAACGCTATCAAAAGGTTTCTATAGAGCTGATACTCCTGATGATTGGGGGAGCTACTTGAGAGAATCTGTCCAGCGGTCTTACCAATACCTGCAAACATCAACGAGGATGTTTTAATGTCAAAATCTCAATGGAAGGCAATCGCGCTTAGCCTCTTATTTGCCCTATCTTTAACGCTGCTTAGCTTTGGCTTTTTGGTATTTCCGCAAAAAAGCTCGGCTCAAATTACATCGGCATCTGAATTCAGGGACGTGAGCCCCACCGATTGGTACTTTCAGCCCTTGCAGGCTTTGGTAGAGGGTTATGGCATTGCCAGTGCTTACTCCGATGGTACGTTTCGGGCAAATTATCCCACCACACGGGGAGAGATGGCAGTCCTAATGAATAGCGCCCTCGATACCATTTCAAATCTTTTAAATACTTCGTCCTATGATCCTTTTTCCCCTGAAAATCTGAAAAATCTACAACGTTTACAAGGAGAGCTAGTCTCAGAAATGAATACTCTCAAACTTCGACAGGAGACCGCAGAGGGCAAACTGAAGGAATTAGAACATCAACTCCTTGGCCAGCTCCAATAGAGTCATTTCTACAATTTTTTCTCTCAGAGGGTGAGCAGTAATACCCCAGAGTAGTCAGGCTTGCTCCCAATAGGAGAGCAGCTCTGATCAAAAAATTCGGCAAGCCAATTCTTTGGCAGATAGTTAATCAAGGGAGCGCCGTGCTTTATCCTTTCAAAAAAAAGTTGCGTCTGGTCTCAACCCTGATGCTAACCCTACTTATTCTGACTGGGCTGAGCATTTTTCTGCCGCATTCTCGGGCAGCTTCGGACTTATCGGATAGAGACTTACTAGCGGTGGCCAGGGCCACGACCGTACTCATTGGTCAAGACCTAGAGCGAGAACAATTTGAGGCAGGGCAGATCTCAGATACGGTGGGTTCAGGGGTCATTATTGCCCGCATCCAGCGCCAGGGCGAAATCGAGGTTATGGATGAAGTTGGGAGTACTTTACAGTACGACTACTATGCCTTAACTAATCAGCACGTCGTTGCCGATAGCGGCATTTTGTACGGCGTTCGCACGGGGGATGGCGAGTTTTATAGCGTTAACGACACCGATGAATACCACGAACAGTATCCCGATTATCCCAATATCTATCGCTTTGGGGAAGATACGGTCGATGGCTTACAGGGAATTGATTTGGCGGTTGTGAAATTTACCAGTGATCGGGTGTATCCAGCCGCAACCTTAAGTCCACCGCTGGCGGAAAATGCTACTGGTCAGCAGATTTTGCTTTCGGGGTGGCCAGTGCCCAGTGCCACTGGCATTCAAAATCGGGTGCGGGCTTCCTTGTTTGGGCAGATCGACGATGTCAAGCCCGACGACGATAGCAATGGCGGATTTGGTTTGAACCTGACCAACTTTGCCGCCAGCAACATGAGCGGTGGGCCGGTTTTTGGCACCCAAGGGGAGGTGGTTGGTATCTATGGGCGAGGCGGCGATGTGGGTGGCAGATCCCTTGGTCTTGCTATTCCCATTAACCACTTTCTGCGATTGCAAAATGATGCAGACTATCGCTCCAAAAATTTTTCGCTGATCCCCTCCACAGGGGGGCTAGATCCTCAGGCGATTGCCTTTGGCACAACCAACGCAGCGACCGCCGATAATATCTCCCCAGAAGAGTTGGCCAGAGGGTTTAGCGCCCCCGATGTGCTCAATGGTGATCCAGCCTATGGGGCGATCCAGTCTTTAAGCCAAACCTACGGCTGCTTGGCCGCCTTTGAAGATGGCACCTATCGGCCCGCACTGTTTGAAACCCGGGGCGAGCTGATGGTTGACCTTTACAACTGCATAGAAACGATTACGTCAACCATTGCGGCTCAGCAATTTCAGGCTGTCGATGGTGTAGGCAGTTTGGCCCATCAGCTTCAGACCTTAGCGGAAGACATTAGATTGCGACAGGAGCACATAGATGCCTTAGAAAATAGGCTGGCCAGCCTCAGGGAAGCTTCCTGAACGTTGATTTGATGGGGGATGATTTCTTAAGAGGAGATTTGGAAAGTAGTGATCAGCACAAGGTGCCCTAGAAGGCCAAAAGGCTTCCTCTCGCGTGATCACGCTTGATCGATTAGGACACCGCAGCGAAATTTATGGCTAGCAATCCATGATAACGAGGCGGATAACGGCAAACGCTGGGGCACCGTTGAAACCAAAACCCTTGGAACGACGACCGTTGTGGAGGGACAACGCTCTGGCGTCGATTGATGGCATGGGGTGAAATGCCCGGTTGCGGGAAAAAGCTACTGTAGAATGAATCCGCGACTGCATTGCTTCGCGATTGCATTGATCCGCGCCGTCCCTTGCCGACAAGGTTTGCTGCACCATGCCAACCCCAATCCCCGCTGGAACTACCCTTCAAAATCGTTACCGAGTGCTGCAACCTTTGGGGCAGGGCGGGTTTGGCCGTACCTATCTGGCGGAAGACCTGGGCCGCTTTAACGAGCACTGCGCCATTAAGGAATTTCAGCCCCAGTCGGAAAACGATATGACCGAGAAGTCGCTCCAGTTGTTTCAGCGGGAGGCGGCGATTCTCTACGGCATTAGTCACCCTCAAATTCCGAAGTTTCAGGCGATTTTTGAGGAGGATCAGCGCCTTTTTCTGGTGCAGGACTACGTTGATGGCACCACCTATCGAGATTTGTTGAACCAGCGCCTCGGCCAGGGGATGACCTTCTCGGAGGCCGAAATTCGCCAGTTTTTGCAGAATATGCTGCCCGTACTGGCCCACATCCACAGTCAGGGCATCATCCATCGAGACATCAGCCCCGACAACATCATGCAGCGCCACAGCGATCAGCGGCCCATCTTGATCGACTTTGGGGTGGTGAAGGAGGTCTTTACCCGCATTCAGATGACTGGCCCACCCACCCACGCCACCTCCGTGGGCAAGCTGGGCTATGCCCCCAGCGAGCAAATTCAGTCGGGGCGGGCCTACCCCAGCAGCGACCTCTATGCCCTAGCGGTAACGGCGATTGTGTTGTTGACCGGGAAGGAACCTCAGACGTTGTTCGATGATGTGAACCTGACCTGGAACTGGCAAGCCTACGCCAATGCCAGCCCTGGGTTGGCCCAGGTGCTCAATCGCGCCATCAACTATCGACCGGGGGATCGCTATCAATCGGTGAGCGAAATGGCCCAGGCACTAGGGGCGGCTAGCAGTCTTGCCCAGCCCACCGCCCAGCGTCCGGCCCCACTCCCCTCTCAAGTCAAAACCGTGGCTGTGGGACGACAATATCAGCCCACCCAAGTGGCCCCGGGGCCACGGGCCTATCCCCCCGCTACCCCCACCCAAGCCTTTGAGACCTCGGAATCGATTTGGGAAAATCCTTGGGCGGTGGCCCTAATTGGGGCGGTTCTCGCGTTGATTGCGGGGTTGGGGGGCTGGCTGGTGGTGAGTTTGCTCAACCGCTCTCCCCAAAATGGCGGTAACTCCGTACCGGAAATCACCATTGACCCCGGTTTGCCCCCCCCGGTTCCTCCCACAGTGACTCCGACCGTCACCCCCACGCCTGAGGAACGTCCGGTGGAGTATAACCAAACCCTGCGCCTTGGCCCCGGCCAAAGTCGTACGGTTTCTGGGTCGCTACGCAGCAACGAAACCATCAACTACACCTTTGACGGCGAGACCGGGCAAACGCTAACGGCCCGGATTCGTGGCGAAGGGGTGCTGTTGACGGTGCTGAATCCCCAGGGAAACCCCGTAGACAGTACCGCCGAGCGAGTGCAAAGCTGGCAGGGCACCCTCGCGGCCAGTGGTCGCTACACGATTCAGCTTCGACCTGTGCAAGGGCTGAACCAAAGTAATTACGATCTGGAGGCCAGTCTGAGTGAGGTGTCGGAGCCCACCCCAGAACCTACCCCGGAACCGACTCCAGAGCCCACCCCAGAACCTACGCCCCCCCCAGAGCCCACGCCCACCCCAGAACCCACCCCGGAGCCCACCCCAACCGAAGATCCTAATGTGACCGAGCAACGGGTGCAGATTCCCGCTGGGCAAGCCAGCACCCAGGTGTCTGGCCAGGTGAATGAGCGTCGCGTTCGTCGCTACGTGATTAACGCCCAGGAGGGACAGGTGATGGGCCTCGATCTACCTAGGGTGAGCGGCCCTGTAACCCTAGATGTGCGCGACCCCAGTGGGAAAATCATTCCCGATGCGGCTAGCGTGCTGTCTTGGCAGGGGGCTCTGTCCGAATCGGGGGACTATCGGGTGGATGTGAAGTCGGCCCGACCCGCTGAATATACCCTGCGAATTTCGGTGAACTAGCCTGGGTGTTGATCCCCCCTGGCCCCCCTTGGGAAGGGAACTGGAGTCACAGTCCCCCTTTTTAAGGGGGATTTAGGGGGATCTCCTGGCCGAGATCGAGCAAGGGAGTCTGATTAGCGGGCTGTTGCCATACCCCGGTGCTGGGAGCCAGGGAAATCAGGTCTTCGATGTTTTGAACCATCGTTTGGCAGATGGTGTCTAGGGGCAGATCGTTGGGGTCATGGCCAAAGGGGTTTTCAATCTCAATGCCGATGGCCTCAATGCCAAACACCGCAAAGCTAATCAGCCCCACCAAAAAAGGCGTGCCCCACCCCACGGACGCCACCATTTGAAAGGGCAGCGCCAAGCAATACAGCATCAACAACTGCTTCAGGTGAATGGAATAGGCCATGGGCATAGGCGTTTTAAGAATCCGCTCACAACCGCCCAGGGTTGACACCAAGCCATCCAGACCTTCCAGGCAGGCGGTTAGTTGGTAAGGATGGAGCTTATGCTGAACCTGCTGAGTTTGCAGATAGTCGGCCACCCAAAAGGCAATTTCCAAGGGCGGGTTGTTCACCTGCTCTAGTTTGGTAAACTGCGCCGCCGAAACCAGGGCCGCAAGTTCTGCATTAGGGGCTTGGCCACGCAGGTGTAGCTTGAGGGCCACGGCAAAGGCGGGCAACAACCGAATGGCGTCTACCTTTGCGCCGTGGTCGGCGGGGTGTTTTTCCTGGATGGCTACCCACATTTGGCGGGCTAGGTTGCGGGTTAGGTTCACCACGTTGCCCCACAGCTTGCGTCCCTCCCAAAACCGTTCGTAGGAGGTGTTGGTGCGAAACACCAGCAGCAAACCCAGCACTAGGCTCGGTACTAGGGATCCCAAAATCGGGGACGATACCGCCCACCCCCGCCGATGCAGGGCGTAAATTAGCAGGGCAAACACGGCGCAAAACAGGGTGCGCGGCAACACCGCTGGAATGACCGACCCCTTTAGGCTAAAGAGATCGCGAAACCAGGCCCGCTCCTTGCGGTGTGGCTTTGGGCTGCCGGACGACTTAACCATCACCTTGCCCTCCACGGCATCGCCAAGCCACCCCGGCGCATTGATCTACCATCGATCTCACAACATTGATTTCACACAAAAGTGTAATACGAAAGCCTCAAACGCCTAGGGCAATCCCAGGGGGGAATCGTAGCGACCCATCGATGAGGGATGAGGGATGCGAACACCCCGAAAGCAGCTTAAGATTGAAGGGCAAATTTTGAAGATACCGACTCTCCAACGGCGTCTGTGGTTTTTCCCGTGGCTCCTCCCCCCAACACACTCCCCCCCGCTCCGGTGGTCTCTGGGCCACGGCATCGGGCAGGTCTCGTTCGAGTACTCTCTCCCCAGCGAGCCTATCTGTGGGGGCTTGGCCTAGGTAGCTTTGCCCTGGGCTTGGTGAATGGAGCTTTGGTCATCTCTACGGGCATCGGGGTGCTGGCCTATCGGCAACTGGCCCAGTTGTCCCCCGCCCAGCAGCAAGCTCTGCGACAACGGCTTCAGTCCGCCGTGCCCCTGCCCCGATCCCTCGGTCAGCAGGCGCTTGTGCTTAGCCTCATGCTGGGGGCCAGCACCTACACCGTCACCGCGCTTTGGCAGAGTACCCACTCTTTGCTGATGGCCCTGGTGTTGACCGGGCAAACAGCCCTCACCTTCTTTGTGGTGGTAGCGCTCTTGCGTTCCCCCGCCGACCCCACCACCGAACCCCACCCTACCAAACGGGCCGATGGTAGTCCTACCCCAAACGGCGTGGCCACCTCCACCCCACCCACCGCCCAAACCCTAGAGGTTTCGGCCCAGCCAACCACCGCTCCAGCCAGCCAGTCACCCATAACAAAAACCGAGCGTTTTGAACATGCCCTCGCGCACCTCACCCAGGCCGATCCCCTCCAGCGTCTCATTGCCGTGCGCCAACTGGTACGTCTGGTGAACCAAGCCCCTAGCGATACCTATATTGCTGAATCTGAGGTCTCGATCCAGACCCACCTGATCGACTGTTTCCATCTCATGCTGGCCCACGAGCCAGAACCCATTGTGCGTTCCGCCGTGCGCGAAGGGCTGGCCCTTCTACGTCAGCCACCCCCCCGAGATCGTCAACTCCCCGCCGGAGCCAATCCCCTGCCCGACTTCGCCCCATCACCAGATTTAGCGACCTTGGAGCCAAACCCCTGGTTTGCCCCCATCTCTGACCCGCCGGGCCAGGACTCGCCCCCCTCGGTGGCCAGGGTGACATCGCCTACAGCCCCTCCCACCCCCCGGCGCACCGTTGAATACGTTGAATATCTAGACATTTGAGGCATTTCCTATGGATCGGTTTACGGTTGAGGTCATTTCCCAAACCCCCAACCCCCAGCAGACCATGTATGCGGCTATGCATCAGGACTATGCCGAGGGGTTTGTGAACCACGAGCGAGAACAATGGCCCAGCGAAGAACGCTGCGGCGAAATTTTGGTCACCAACCTCCTCAAGGGCGGACGCGGCCACTACGGCCCCCTAGAGCATCCCCAAATTGTGTTTAACGTCGGCTGGTTTCCCCACAGCACCATGCAACAAATTCGCACGCACCGCGTGGGGGTAAGTTTTGATGTTCAATCCTTTCGCTATACCGGACAACGCATTTTGGATGTGGTAGACGGCAAACGCGAGATTGAAGAGGTGTTTTATCTGCGGCCCCTAGGGTTTTATGGGGATCGCCAGGGCAATAAGTATGAATACACCGCCGAGGCCCGCCAGCAGGATTTGGACTGGTGTTTAGAAGCCAGCCGCCGCTATAAGCACCGCATCGAGCAAGGCTTTGCGGAAGAACATGCCAGGGGGCTCATTCCCTTTGATATTCGTCAGCATTGGGTAATGTCGGCCAATGTGCGCTCGGTGATGCATCTCCTCGATCTGCGCTGGAAAGCCGATGCCCAACTAGAGGCCCAAAAGCTCTGTGAGGAAATTTGGCCCCACTTCCAGGCTTGGGTTCCGGCCATTGCCGCCTGGTATGAGGAAAACCGTCTCAAAAAAGCCAAGCTGTCTCCCTAGCGTCGGCAGGCAGACAGGTGGGGACTGAAGACAGAAAAGCCGCCTAGGGCGTGTCGTCCATTGGGCTAGGGGGTGCATTGCTCCAGGCTAGTACTCCCTTACCTTGGCGCTATGCCCCCTATGGATGGTTTTTGGATCGTGAAGCTTAACTCTCCGCTGGGGTTTCTGCGGGGGCGTCAGGGGTAGCTGCTTCGGTGGTGGGATCTTCAGCCGGGGCATCTGCTTCGGCCTCAGCCGTGACCTCTTCTACGATGGGTTCTTCCACCACTTCGGCCTTGGGCTTGGGGCGGGGGCCACGCATCAGGGCCGGGGGCACAGCGGGTTTGCGTTCTTCTTCCCGACCTTTGCCACCCCGACGACCTTTGCCACCCCGACGTTCGCCACGTTCACGACCTTCGCCGCGTTCACCACCTTCGCTACGTTCACTGCTGCCCGTGGTGATGATTTTTTTCTTGGGCTTATCGGGGGAAGTATTGGGGGTATCGGCCATGGTATCTCTCTTGATTGCAACCCGCCGATCTTATCGTGAATTGGCTGCTCACAGATGGGTAAGGCCTGGGGGGTGGCGTTGGCGCTGGATGCGGACTCGCTGATCCTAGCCTGGGATCTAGGACATCAGGACTTTGGCTGAGGGTTGGAAGATGGGGCTTTTTCTAGGACGAAAAAGTAGTGGTAGGGATGTAATGGGTCTTGGAATTCTCGTTGGATATGTAATCCTGTGGCCTGCAGGGAGGCTTGGATGCGGTTGAGCGGATAGTTCTTGAGGCCGATTTCCCAGTGGTGTTCGTCAGGAACGGTGGGGGTATGACTCCAGAATTGGGGGATTTGTAGAAAAAGGTTGCGAGGGCGACCAGGGCTCAGCACCGTGTTGAGTTGGAGGTTGAAGTACCAGCTCGCATAGGGTAGGGAAATGACGATGTACCGCCTAGTAGACTGAACCAAGCGTTGAACAGCCCTTTCAAACTGGTCGTAGGGAATATGTTCTAGGACTTGAAACAGGACAATCACGTCGTAGCGATCAGTCTCTAAACTAAAAGGCTGGGTCAAATCTAGAACGATGTCGGGATTTAACTCCGGATCATTGTCAGCGGTGGTCACTTGGTATCCTTGCCGCCGCAGAATTTCCGTCAATAGAGACTGAAAAATCCCAATTTCTAAGATGTCGTAAACTTTATCTCCCAATGTCCTTAATAGCCGTTGTTGGTTATAAAAACTAATCATCCGGCTCTTATTGAAGTACTCACAAGGGTTGGATTGATTGTTTTTAGATAAGCGAGTATAGACCGTTTGGGTGGGGGCAACCATAGCGGATGAGTGGGTAAGGTGGGCTTAGGGAAGCAGTGGAGGGTCAGGTTTTGGATCATGGTCGAGCACGTCTTTAATCCAGGCTTCTTCAATCCAGGTTTTGCACACCACGGCTAGGGGTAAAGCCAGGATCAGCCCCAAGGGGCCGAGGAAGGTGGTGAAGAAAATCTGGGCAATGAGGGTAGCGGCAGGGAGAAGGGAGACCTGCTTTTGCATGGCCATGGGGGTGAACCAATAGCTTTCGACGTTTTGGATCACGATGTAGAGCACCAGCACCGCCAGGGCTTTGCTGGGGGATTGTAGCAGCGCCACAAAGATGGGAAAAATGGCGCTGAGGGTTGGCCCCAAGTTGGGAATGAAGTTAAAGAGCCCTGCCAAAACGGCATGGGCAAAGGCGTAGGGCACACCCAGAATGACCAACCCTACAAAACTGAGGGTGCCCACAAACATGGAACTCAGGGCCACGCCCCCCAACCAGGACATTAGGGCCGTTTCACACTTGGTCAAGATGTCATCGGCCCGCTTGCGGTAGCTGGAGGGAAACAGCCGCAGCAGCAGGTTTCGGTAGGCCGGGGGGTTGGACAAAATCATGAGGGTGAGCACGATCAGCAGCAACAGTTGCAGCAGAATGGCCAGGGAACTGGAGAAGAAGGACAGAAAGTTCCCAAAAACCGTGGTGCTGATGTTGGTGACCTGGCGAATCAGCTCGCTGAAGTCGGGGATGAGCCGGATATCTTGGGCGGGGAACCAGTCAGGGGGGTTGGCTTTGAAGTCGTCAAACCAGCCCACGAGAATTGCAAAGCCCTTGGGAGTAAGTTCGAGTAATTCCTGAAACTGGCTGGCAAACAGGGGAAAAACCAGCCCAAAAACGATGAAGCCCCCCAGAGTCACCAAGGCCGAAGTTACCAACAGCGCCCGATTCCGGGGCCAACCATAGGTGCGTACAAACAGTCGCGTTAGGCTATTTAGGGCCGTGACCAGCACCACAGCGGCAAACATCAGCAGCACAATCTGCCGAAACCGCCAGAGGACGTATAGGGTCATCCCCAGTAGGGCTATATTAATCCAGTCGGTTAGCTTCACCCGATCTCCCCATCTCGCGCACAGCAACCAGCATTAAACCCACGGCTCTCAGAAACCGTATCGTCGCTAACAGCCCGCCATCGTAGGCTGATATGCTGAAAGTCTACTATACGTATTGTGATGCCATGGCGTCCTCCCCTACGACTTCCCTTCGGGAACAGCAGCACCCCATGATTCGGGACTTGGCCAACCGCATTGAGGCCGTGTGGCAAGCATATCTGAACCTGTCTCCCTACGCGCTGCCGGAGGATTTGGGCTATGTGGAGGGCAAGCTGGAGGGCGAACGGCTCACCATCGAAAACCACGGCTACCAGGCACCCCAATTCCGCAAACTGCACCTGGAATTAGCGCGGGTCGGGAATAACCTCGACATTCTCCACTGTGTCATGTTCCCCAACCCACAATATGGCCTGCCCATGTTTGGGTGTGATCTGGTGGGGGGGCGAGGACAAATCAGCGCTGCTATTGTGGATTTGTCGCCCGTCGTGGAAACGCTCCCCCCCGCCTATGACGAAGCCCTCACCGCCCTAGCCCCACCGCCCTTTGCCCAGGAGCGCGGTCTGCCGGAATGGGGCACGATTTTTTCCCCCCACTGCCGCTTCATTCGCCCCACCACCCCCGAAGAAGAGTCCGCCTTTGTGCGGTTGATTGTGGACTACCTCACCGTGCACTGCCAGCAGGCCGTCGCCACCGCCCCCACCCCAGAATCTGCCCCCGCCATTTTGGCCGGACAACAGCGCTATTGCACCCAGCAACAGCAAAATGACAAAACCCGCCGTGTCCTCGAAAAAGCCTTTGGCGACGCCTGGGCTGAACGGTACATGACCACCGTTTTATTTGATGTACCAACCCTTGCCTAACCTTCATCCTTGTCTAAAATGAAGGCTTTCCGTTCTATGCCCCAAGAACCTAGTCAGCATTGCAAAGCCCCCTGAGCTCGTCAACTCTGCCATTCTCTACCCCAACGTCATTGCCATGGCTGTTAGCACCCCTCCCTCTCCCAACCTCCACCAGCACCTCCGCGATAGCCTAGATGGTCTACCCACGCCCCCTCGCATCGGGCGACTAATCGTCTTTACTGGGCCAAGCGGCGTGGGCAAAGGTACCCTGCTACGGGCACTTCGGGATCGCTACCCCAGCCTGAGGCTCTCGATTTCGGCCACTACCCGCCAGCCCCGTCCCGGAGAGGTGGATGGCAAAGACTACTACTTCGTTAGCCGCGAGCAATTTCAAACCATGGTGGGAAACGGCGAACTGCTGGAGTGGGCGGAGTTTGCAGGCAATTTCTACGGCACCCCCAAGGCTGCTGTGCAGCGCCACCTAGAGGAAGGCGAATGGCTGATTCTAGAAATTGAACTGGAGGGTGCTCGCCAGGTACGAGACACCTTCCCCCAGGCGCTTCAGTTGTTTGTGCTGCCTCCGTCGCTGGATGAGCTGGAGCAGCGCATTCGCCTACGGGGTAAGGATTCTGAGGAAGCCATCGTGCGCCGCATGGCCCGTGCCCAGGTGGAAATTGACGCTGCCCCAGAGTTCGACATCCAGATCGTTAACGACGACCTCGAAATTGCCCTGCAACAGTTAGAAACCGCTATTTTTGACCGTGTAGACGCCTAGCTTATGGGTTAGGTGCAGCAAAGCAGAACCCAACACCCACCCAGAATTTCGGGCTTGTTGGGTTCTGCTTTGGGTCATATCCAGTCCGCTTAATCGACCACACTATGGACTCAGGGTACGTAAAGGTTGGCAGTCTACAATGCTAAGGCTCATTGGTCGGACTGGATATCAGGTCATCAACTCCTAGCCACGATCACGCGATGGCGGGCGCTGTTTTGGGTGATGGTGGGCCGTTCAAACCCAGCCGCCTCAAATTCAGCCGTCATATCCAGGGCAAAGTACTCGTCTAGGTAGGGCTCGGTGCTTTTCAGTAGGGTGAGAACAAAGGCGGGCATTTGCCGATACACCTCCGATTGGGGGTTCATGTCCATGATGGCGAAATGACCACCGGGCTTAAGCAACCGATGGGCTTCTTGCAACACCGCACGGGCGGCGGTTTGGGGCAGTTCGTGAAACATCAGACAGGCCGAAACGAAGTCATAGGCGGCAGCAGGTAGCCCAGTATCCTCGGCGGCGGCGTGGTGCCAGGTGATGGGGGCGGAGGGGCTGGCTGACGGTTCCTGCTGACGGTATTGGGCCACGGACAGAAAGTAGGGAGACAAATCCACCCCAGTCACCTGGGCCTGGGGATAGAGGGCTTGCAGGGTTTCGGTACTCATGCCCACGCCACAGCCCAGATCCACGATGGCGGTGGGAGCCTGGGGCAGCTGGGCCGTTAAGACATCGTGGTAGCTTTGGCGCAGTTGGGCATCGCCGCTGGCCCCAGCCCCCGGCCACAGCTTGGCGTGAACCGCCTTCGCCGCCACCTCCACCTCCATGGCGGGTTGCCAGCCCAGGTTGCCTTCGTCGTAGGCATGGAAGCTGGTGGTGTAGTAGTCAGGATATTGCAGATCGGGGTTTTGAATTGCCTCCAAATCCACCTGCCACTGGGGCGATAGATTGGCGGAACCGGGCTGGGATGCCCCCTGGCGAGACCGCAGTTCGTCTACCCTAGCCTGCCAGGGCACCCCAATGGTTTCAGCCCGTTTCACCATCATGGCGCGGGCGCGACCCTTGGCAATGGCCCAGAGGGGTTTGATGGCCAGCACTCGGTTGATCAGGGCCGCTGTGGGATTAGGGGCAGGAGTCGCGGTCATGGCGTAGAGACAGGGGAACAATAGGGCAATCGGTTCTTATTTTAGGCGGCATTGGGCAGGCTTGCGCTAGCCTCCGGCAGGGGAGACCGCAGGGCCAGGTAGAGGGCGGCACCCACCAAGGGCAGGGCCAGTACGGCGGGGAGAATCCACCGCTGATCGCCAAGATTGCGTCGGGGTAGGTCATCCACCAGCAGCACCGGAAACAGAAGCCACAGGGCACAAAAGTCTAGGGTCATCACATGGACAAACCGGGAGGTCTGCCACTGGGACCAAAATCCGGGCCAGTCACCAGCCCAAATTCCCCAGCCCAGCAGTACCCCGGCGGCAATGGCGAGCCCCGCACCGAAAATTCGACTCTCGACGACCCGCAAGGGGCGATCCGTTGGCCCAACCCAGGGCACCGGGGCACGTAGGGCCAGGTAGGGTAACAGAGCAAAGGCCCCCACGGCAAAGGAGGCCACCACAAAGGGCCAAGCCCACAACCGCTGCCCCCGACCATCCACCAGCGCCACCGCCGCATAGACCAAGGGCCAAAGTCCCATGGCATTAAACACCGCAATCAAAGCCGGGTTCAAACCGTCCCAAGCCCCGGTGGACAGGCGCAGGATCAGGTCGGCGGTATCGGGCTGATCGGGGGGCGCAAGGAGAAATGCATACCCCACAAACCCCAGCCAAAGGGCCGCAAACATGAGTCTTGCCATGATCTGATGACTGCTAAGTTTCAATCTGAAATATCAAACAAACTCAATATAGACTGACATCCACCGCAAAAACACCTAATCTTTAGATCAGGAGGTTTTGTCCCCATAGCCAGCAAATGTTAAAAGATATTTAATATTGCGCCAACTTGTTAATTTCCCCTCCCTTTTAATCTTCATTTGCTTCTATAGATCCAAGCTGCAAGGGCTTTCCTTCTCTGAACTTGCCATGGGTTTCCCCTGGCACAGCCTAGGATCTGCGCCACCTTTAAAGCTATCAAGGTCTCGATCTGGCTTGAGAATAGCTACGGCATCGTCCACTGCAAACCAGAAGGCTCGATTAAAAAGATGCTGACTTGGCTGACCTTAGCCCAATTCGACAATATTCCAAGGTCTTAGGCTGGTCTCTTAAGGTAGCCTTTAACTCTCTCCTTATCCCAATAGCTATTGGCTGAAAGTATTAACTTTTTAAACGCTTATCAATATTTCTTAATTCTGTTTATTGAATCGTCAGCGAAACGTTTATCCATGCTCAATCCCTTGTTGCCCAACAGTAATGTCCCCAAGGGTAACGGTACGTCCCCGATTCTCTGTTCACTGTCCTCATTTGGAAAAAACCGTGCCCACCACCACCCTTCGTGAGTCCGGTGCCGCTAGGACTTACCACCGTAGTACTATGAACATCCAGTACTTTCTCGAACTTTACGAAGCTGGCTACCGCGATTTTGTTGGTATTCAGTTGGCGGGGGTTGATCTGGCCCATCACATCTTGGTGGAGGTCAACCTCAGTCGATCCAGCCTCAAGGGAGCCAACCTCAGCCGTTCTTTTTTGACCCAGGCCATCCTCGATGGCGCTAAGGCCAACTGGGCGAATTTTAGCTTTACCAAAATGAGTAAAGCCAGCCTCGTTGGGGCCGACCTCACTAAGGCCAGTCTGCGGGGCGCTTTTTTGGTGCAGGCCGACCTCCACAAGGCCCAACTGAGCGGTGCGGATCTGTGCTACGTCAACCTGCGCAATGCCAACCTCAGCGGGGCTAACCTGTGTGGCGTCAACCTCAGTGGGGCCAACCTGCGGGGGGCCAATCTGCGGGAAGCCAACCTAGCCTGGGCGCACCTCACCGGGGCTCGGCTCAGCGGGGCTGATCTAGATCGCACCTGCCTTGCTGCCGTCAACCTGGAGGGGGCATGGCTGAACGGTGTTGACCTCAGTGGCCTGGATCTGTCGGGGGTAAATCTCAAGGATGCCAAGCTGAACGGGGCTAACCTCGACCACACCAACCTCAGTGCTGCCAACCTCTCCCACACCACCATGCGCAGCGTCTCTATGGTGGGGGCCAATCTCCATAACGCGAACCTCACGGGGGCCGTTATGTGGCACGGTAACCTCGACCACGTCAACCTCTCCTGCGCCGACCTCACCCGCGCTCACCTCGGCGAAGCCTCCCTCCGGTTGGCCTGCGTGGAGGGGACAGAATTCACGGAATCCGTTCTTCCCACCGAAGCCAGAGCCTACCTCTATGCCACTGTCCAGGGCGAAACCCGATGGACTCGCCGCTCGGCCAAGGAAACCCTGGATCACTCACTCTTTATCGATAGGCTGCTGACCTAGTCCACCACCCGCAGACGACCCTGCTGGATGGCCTCAAACACACGCTGGGCCAGGGCTTGTTCCTGGCTGCTGATGTGGGCTTTGCCCAGCAAGGTTTGCATCAAGTCCTGCTGCACCTGGCGGGTGATGCGACGATCCGCAAAGATTTGGTCAACAATGGCAGAGAGAGGGCGGGTGGCTGTGTTCATGGTCGGCGGGGAGGGAACTGTGATTGTTATCCCTACTATCGGCCCTGGGCTGTTTTTTTACTGTGACTCCCCTGCTTGGCTCCCTGTGATTCTTTGGGTGGTGCTAGGGTGATCGACGCGATGCTTTGTTGTGCCCCAGATCACGTCGCTCCGTCCTGCAATAGAAATCCAGATTCTAATGCACCTAATGAATACCCCAGGAAATCCAGCGGGATTCTCCGGTGGGGGGGGCATTGATGCCGCAGTGGCGCAGCAAATTGAGGTTAGCGCCGCCTAATTCGGCTTCTTCCAGTCGGCGATCTTCTACCCAGGCGCTCACCAGATTGGCATTGGTGAGGTTAGCCCCACTCAGGTTGACCTCGCACAGAATCGCCCCCCGCAGATCAGCCTGCTCTAGATTGGCGGTGCGTAGGTCGGCTTGGCTGAGATCGGCCCCCACCAGGCTAGCCCGCCGTAGGTCAGCCCCGATCAAGTTCGTGTGCTTGAGGTTGGCCCCGCTCAGGTCGGTTCCAGTCAGGTCGGCATCGGAGAGGTTGGCTCGCTCTAGGTTGGCGCGGGAGAGGTCAGCACCATCCAGAGCCACTTGGGAGAGATCGGCCCCTTGCAGGTCAATGCCGCTCAGATTGACCCCTCGTAGATCGACCCGATGCAGCCGCACCCCCGAAAAGTTCCGATCCCCTCGGTTGTACTCGTGCAAAAACTGTTGAACATCCATGGCAGCAGCCTCCACAAGTGGGGAATTGGGTTACGGGAGAGACGGGATAGCCTAGATACCCTAGGCTGAGCCAGCGATTGCCCTAGGCTCCACCGCCCCTAGCCTTTACTGAAAGGTAGCTCAGGCTACATTTATTTTCCCCTACCCCCTGAGACTCTGGGGAGAATCGTTCATAGAACGCAAGGGTCGTAGGCGTAAAGGGTAAAGGGGTGGGCGACCTCGGTGCAACATGGTATAAGTGTGAAGGAATACTAAGTGCTCTCATTTGGTGTCTTCTTGCTCCGCCAGGTGCTCTACAGTCACGTTCGCAGCGGCTTCTATTCAGTCGTGCTCTCCCCGTACTGCTTGGCCATCCGGCGTATGCACTGTTCTTTTCCAGCGAGGGAAGAACAGACTTTTTTTGGCAAATTTGTTTTGTGCAAAGTCGCCTAGCCTTGTTCATTTCGTGGAGACTGTTCTTTGACTGCTACTGCTGAGCCTTCCGTTTCTCAATCGGATGTAATTTCCTACCAAAACCTGACCCTGAAGCAGGTTGTCCAAAGCATTCCCAAGGTTTATTTCCAGAAAGATCCCCGCAAAGCCTGGGCCTCCGTCGCCCTCAGCGTAGCAGCGGTGGTTGCGGGCTATACCGCCATCTATTTTTCGCCTTGGTTTCTGCTGCCTGTCACCTGGTTTTTAACGGGCACCGCACTGACCGGGTTCTTTGTCATCGGCCACGACTGCGGCCACCGTTCTTTCTCTAACCGTCGCTGGGTGAATAACCTGGTGGGCCATCTGGCCATGCTGCCACTGATCTACCCTTTCCATAGCTGGCGGCTACTGCACGATATCCACCACCGCAACACCAACAATCTGGATATCGACAACGCCTGGACGCCCTGGACGGAGCAAGAATACACCGAGGCCAGCGGCTTCATGAAGGTGGTCTACCAAGGGATGCGGGGCTGGCTGTGGTGGCTGGCGTCGGTGGCTCACTGGGCGGTGCTGCACTTTAACCTCAACAACTTTGAACCCCGCGACCGGGCCAAGGTCAGCCGTTCCATCGCCGCTGTGGTGATTTTCTCGGCCATCTTGTTCCCCACCCTGTGGGCCGTGGCTGGGCCGTGGGGCATTGTCAAATACTGGCTGATGCCTTGGCTGGGCTACCACTTCTGGATGAGCACCTTCACCCTGGTGCACCACACCATCCCCGAAATTCAGTTTCGCCCCGCTGCCACCTGGAACGAAGTGGAAGCTCAACTCGGCGGCACCCTCCACTGCGACTATCCCAAGTGGGTTGAGGTGCTGTGCCACGACATCAACGTCCATGTTCCCCATCATGTTTCAGTTGGCATTCCGTCCTACAACCTGCGGCCTGCCTACGCCTCCCTCAAGGAACAGTGGGGGCCACTGATGAAGGAAACCCGCTTCTCCTGGGATTTGATGAAAACCATCGCAGGCCGCTGCCACATCTACCACCCAGAGCGGGCCTACACCAGCTTCCGCCAGATCAAACCCTAGGCCAAACCTAACAACCGTAGGGGCGAGGTTTCCTCGCCCTACCCTCGTCGCCGATCCCCACGGGTCGGCTTTTTGTTGGTGGTTTAATCGCCCGACGCCCCACTCCCCACTTCCTAAAGACGAAGAAACCTCGCCCCTAGCCCACGCCCCCTACGCAAGGACAATCGGTAAACTGCGACACTAGGATACGGTCATGGTAGGGTTAGCCCTGACAATCTGAGATAGGATAAGCGGCTCAGGTCTACCCTCGGCATTACCTAGCCCATCCTCCGCGTTCGCTCACACACTCACACCTCCGTTATGGCTCTTCTGACCCGTTCCCTGGTGCCCTTAGCGGCCACCGTTGCCGCTGCCTTGGCCGGACTCGTTACCCCCGCTACGGCCTCGGCGAATACCTTTGGCCAACAGCCCATTGACCCCAATTTGGTGATTCCCGTAGCCACGCCCATCCGCAATGGGGCATTGTACAACCTGCTGATTTTGGAGCAGGTGCCCAACCGCCGCCTGTGCTGGCAGGAACAGGCCCAGGAAAGCGGCCCCACGGTGGTCGATCCGCTGCTGCTAAATTTCGATTTTGTCGGATCCTGCGACCGCAAAACCGATAGCAATGGCTATTCGGTACGCATCAACGGCGAGGATCTGGGGATTCAGTATCGTCTCGAAATTGCCCAACGCCAGGATGACCTAGTGTTGCTGGCCCGCCACAACCGGGATCGCAGTCTGGCTCCCATCGAAATTGGCCGCACCCAGGGCCGCGCCGATGGTCTGTTACGAATCCAGCTTAATCCGGGCTGGCAACTCACCCGCCGCCTCTTCAACGGCCAACCCACGGGCCACATCTATGTCACCCACGATGCCCCCCTAACCGACGTGGTGGTGGCCACCGCCCCTCTGTCACCGCTTTCGGCAACGGAAGCCCCGGCCCTGAGCGCTCCCCTCAATCCGACTCCCACCAGTTCCGCCACACCGCCCGCGCCCTCTGCGCCCCTCAATCCGCCCCCGGTCAACGCCTCAACCACCCGACCAATTACCCCTCCCACGACGAGTCCCTCTGGCGGTGTTAACGTGCCCCCGCCCCGCCAGCCCAACCTGCCCACGGTGGCGGTGCGCCCCAATCCCGGTGTAGCACCCCCCGCCGCCAATTCGTCCGGAAACGCCCCAGGCATTGCCCAAAGGAACGCCCAGAGCGGCCAGTTTCGGGTCATTGTGCCCGTGACTGGCCCTGCCACACTGCCCCAGGTGCGGGCGGTGGAGCCCTCGGCCTTTCGGACAACCCTCAACGGCGAGGCGGTGGTGCAGGCGGGTGTCTTCCAAGACCAGCAGCGGGCAGAGGAACTCCGGCAACGCTTAGTGGCAGCAAGACTCTCGGCCCAGGTGGTCTCTGCCTCTGGTGGGGCCACCTCACCCACAACGCCCATCACCACCCAGCCACCCAGCCCCACCCCCATTTCTAATCCGGCCCCCCCATCCGCCAACGCCAGCCACTTTCGGGTGATTGTGCCGATCAGCAGCCCCGACACCCTGCAACAGGTGCGCAATGTGGAACCCGAAGCCTTTCGCACCACGGTGGAGGGTCAAAGCGTCGTGCAGGTGGGGATATTTCGGGAACGGCAGCGGGCCGAGGAAGTGCGCCAGTCCTTAGCGGCGGCCAACCTCCCGGCCACGATTATGGCAGCGGCGGCTCCAGCGGTGGCGGCCACTCCGGTAATTCCCAATGTGCCCCGTGGCCAAACCATTGTGGTGATTGACCCCGGCCACGGCGGACGTGACCCTGGGGCGGTGGGCATCGGCGGCATTCAGGAAAAACAGATCAACACCACCATCTCCAACCGAGTGCAGCAGCGCTTGCAGGAGGCCGGGTTGACCGTATTGATGACCCGCCAGGGCGATCAGTGGGTGGATCTCGATGCCCGTGCCCAATTTGCTAACCAAGCGGGGGCCGATGTGTTTGTCAGCATCCACGCCAACGCCATCAGCATGGCTCGCCCAGAGGTGAATGGCCTGGAAACCTACTACTTGGCTAGCGGCGAACGGCTAGCCCGCAACATCCACAACCGCGTTCTGAGCAATACCGATATGCGAGATCGGGGTGTACGGCAGGCTCGATTTTATGTGCTGCGCCACACTTCGATGCCCGCCGTGCTGGTGGAAACGGGTTTCGTCACCGGGGCGGAGGATGCGGCTCGGTTTCGCAATCCTGCCGCCGTGAACCAAATCGCCGACGGCATCGCCAGGGGCATTTTGGACTATCTGGGCCGTTGAGGGGAAACGGTCATGGGCAAGAGTAGGGGGACGCCATGGCATCACGAGAGCGAGGGAGATGTTGTAACCCGCCCCAAGTTCCTTTGCGATTGAGAGAACCCTCGGTTGATAATAGGGTTATCTGCGTGTGAGGGAGTAAGCCCATGGGTTCTGTGGTGTCAAGGCTGGTGGCGGTGGTGCTGGCGGGGCTGGTGCTGGTGCTGGGCGGGCTGGGGGGAGCCTCGGTGGCCCTGGCCCAGGACAACACCGTGGACTATACCCTCACCGATCTCAGTTTTCGGGACTTTGCCGGACAGAACCTCTCTGGCACCTCCTTTGCGGCGGCAGAAATGCGGGAGGCCAACTTTGCCGAGGCCGACCTTAGCCGCACGATTTTGACCAAAGCGTCCTTTGTGCGGGCTAACTTAACCGCAGCGAATTTATCGGCAACCTTTGCGGATCGGGTCATTTTCGATGAGGCCGATCTGTCCAATGCCCGCTTTATCGATGCCCTGCTCACCAGCAGCAGCTTTCGGGATGTGAAGATTACCGGAGCCGACTTTTCCGGGGCCATCATCGACCGCTTTCAAATTGCCCAACTCTGCAAAATTGCCGACGGCACTAACCCCATCACTCAGGTTTCCACTCGCGATAGCCTAGGCTGTCGTTAGGAGATCCCCCTAAATCCCCTTTTCCAAGGGGGACTTGGACTCTCGTGCAGGAGACTTGAACTCCCGCAAAGGTGACGGTGGCTCCGATTTCCCCCTTAGTAAGGGGGCCAAGGGGTATCTCCCCAACCGATGGACTACATCTGAGACTTGCGCGTACTGAGTCGCGATGGAACAGCGGGGACATTGGCGCTATCCTAATCAAACGGGCCTCGGTTGCCTGCCCACAGATGGAATCGGAGGAGCCAGCCATGGTGAAGATTGTCAGCCGTCAGCCCTTGGGGGTGCAGCCCGTCTACGACATTGGCGTGGCCCAGGATCACAACTTTTTGCTGGCCGATGGCACGGTGGCCTCCAACTGTTTTAACAAGTCCCACTCCACCGCCTACGGGTTTGTCACCTTCCAAACCGCCTACCTCAAGGCCAACTACCCCGTAGAGTACATGGCGGCGCTGCTGACCTCCAACAGCGGCGACCAAGACAAAGTGCAGATGCACATCGCCAACTGCATCGCCATGGGCATTGAGGTGCTGCCGCCGGATATCAACCGTTCTCTGGTGGACTTCACCCCCGAAGGGCGCAACATTTTGTTTGGCCTCTCGGCGGTGCGCAATGTGGGTTTAGGAGCCATTGAGTGTCTGATTAAGGAGCGGGAGAAGGACGGCCCGTTCAAATCCCTGGCGGAACTGTGCGACCGGATCGACCTCCATGCCGTTAACCGTCGGGCCTTGGAATCGCTGATTTTGGCGGGGGCGCTGGATAAAATTAACCCCAACCGCAACCAACTGATGCAGCACCTAGGGTTAGTGATTGACTGGGCGCAAGGACGGGCAAAGGATCGGGAAATTGGCCAGGGCAACCTATTCGACATGATGTTGGGCGGGGGCGAAACGGCCTCTACGCCAGCCTCCGGTGGCCTTGAGGGCATCCCGGAAGCGCCGAAGGTGAAGGATTTTGACGACCAAGAAAAGCTGCGCCAGGAAAAGGAAATCCTCGGTTTCTACATTTCTAACCATCCCCTCAAATCTGTGCAGCGTCCGGCCCGTATTCTGGCCCCCATTAGCTTGGCGGAACTGGGAGAACAGCCCGATAACGTTACCCTTAGCGCCATTGTGTTGCTGTCTTCGGTGAAGCCTGTCATCACCAAAAAGGGCGACCGCATGGCCATTGTCCAGATTGAAGATCTGACCGGACAGTCTGAAGCCGTCGTGTTTCCCAAATCCTTTGAGCGGATCAACCAACACATCGTAGCCGACAAGCGCCTGATGATTTGGGGCAAGGTGGATCGTCGGGACGACCGGGTGCAGTTCATCATCGACGACGCCGAACCCATCGAAGATGTGCGCATGGTGATGGTTGAGCTAGACCCCAAACTAGCCGGAGATATCGAACAACAGCACCGCCTCCGCAACGTCCTGCGTAGCCACCAGGGCGAAGATCCTAAGTATGCCCGTGTGCCTGTGATCGCGGTCATCGGCACCAGCCAGCAGCGCCAGTTTGTGCGCCTAGGGGCTCAATTTCGGGTCAACGATCCCGAAGCCGCCGTGAATGCCTTGGTACAGGCCAACTTCAACGCCAAAGCGACTCCGCTTGTGGTGGCTTAACTCGGTCAAAGGATGTAGCTTGCTTCCCGTCAGGGTGGGCCAAGATCAGGGCAGTCGAGCAAGTTTGTGGTCTACTGAGGTTTGGCCTTAAACCGCAACAGCGGTCTTGGCTTGCAACAGGCTTTTGAACATGGCTAACCCATCGGTGCCGCCCAGCAGGGCATCGGCGGCGCGTTCAGGGTGGGGCATCAGGCCCAGCACGTTGCCCTGGCGGTTGCAGATTCCGGCGATATTATTGAGCGATCCGTTGGGGTTAGCGGCCTCGGTCACGTTGCCCTGAGCATCGCTATACCGCAAAACCACTTGCTGATTAGCCTCCAACTCGTCCAGGGTGGCGGCATCGGCGTAGTAGCTGCCTTCGCCGTGGGCAATGGGCAGGGTGATCACTTGGCCCTGACTGTAGCCTTCGGTAAAGGGCAGCGTCGTACGTTCGATCCTCAGGGGCACCCGGTCGCAGATGAACTGCATATCCCGATTGCGCACTAGGGCACCGGGAAGTAGGCCCACCTCAGTCAAAATTTGGAAACCGTTGCAGATGCCGAGCACCCATTTTCCTTGATTGGCATGGGCCACCGTAGCCTGCATGGCGGGGGAGAATCGGGCAATGGCCCCACAGCGCAGATAGTCGCCGTAGCTAAAGCCCCCCGGCACCACCACCACATCCAGGTCGCTGAGGTCGCTGTCTTCGTGCCAGACCATGCGGGTGGGCTGGCCCAGCACATCGCGGGTGACGTAGGCCACATCGCGGTCACAGTTGGCTCCAGGGAAGACGATTACACCAAATTTCATCGGGGTGAAGGGGTAAGGGAATGGGGGGCGTTGTAGGGTGCGTTGCTTCGCAAATACACCTCTGAGCAGCAATGTACGACTCTTTCGAGTTTTCTAATGAGTTCCTGATCGCTATCGAAAATCCCCAGATATCTCAACCAGAACCGTTGCCAACGAACGTCGCTAACGTGGACGGGCCTAGACCGGAACCGCTAGGGTCTCCAGTTCAAAACGATAATTCTCAATCACGGGGTTGGCCAAAAGCTGGTCGCACATGCGGTCGATCTGCTGGCTGGCAGCGGTTTCGTCGGGGGCCTCTAGGCTGAGTTCGATGTACTTGCCGATGCGGATAGAATCGACATTGGTGTAGCCCATGTGGGCCAAACCAGACTGCACCGCCGTTCCCGCCGGATCTAGCACCGACGGACGCAGGGTGACATAAATACGAGCGCTGTACTGAGGCATGGCCGACTCCGCCACGGGCTGAACTGAACAGATTGCGACCGAATAAATCGCGAACCAGCCCCATCCTACCCCATCCGTGGGTTGGTAGAATAAGGCCAGTACGAATGAGTAAGCATGGCCCGACGCACCCGCAGTCAAGAAAAGATTCTATCGACCTTGAAGGGCGTGGGCCAGCCGATTTCCGCCCAGGCACTCTACATCGAAATGCGCCAGGGGGGATCGACCTTGGGCCTTGCCACCATCTACCGCGCCCTAGATGCCCTCAAGCTGGAGGGGGCTGTGCAGATGCGTACCCTGCCCTCCGGGGAATCCCTCTACAGCCTGCCCCAGGAGGATCGCCACCACCTCACCTGTTTGCAGTGCGGCAACTCCATCGCCATTGATGAATGCCCTGTCCACGAGCTAGAGCAGCAGCTTCACCAGGCCCATCACTTCAAAATCTTCTACCACACCCTAGAATTTTTCGGCCTCTGTCCCCAGTGCCAGGGCATCCTCTCCGCCATGTCCTAGGAGACTGGGGATGGATGGGCTGGGCAAGGGTGGAGGAATTGTCAGGATTTGATGAGGCAAGCCCTGAAGTGACGGTTTCGGGCGTTTTCCTCAGAACTGAACGTTGGCCAAGCGTTGGCGCTTTTGGCCCTAGATCGTGATCCTTAGGGGATTATGAGAATTCCCGGCTTCTGGGGCTATCTCCGGTACTATCCACCTAGGCCGGGGTGAAAGGCCATAGGGCGGTGACGAGGGATAGGGGAATGGTGCGTTCTGCCGACCTTGGGTTTCGCGGGACAATCGTTGCCCAAAGTACGCTATTTCACGGCTTTAACTCGGTAGGATACTACAGGCTTACCCGTCGGTTCGTTGTCCCGAACGGCATCCCGGATAGGCCCTTTGCAGACGGGTCTACCCCCTGGGGACGGCACTGAATCTCACTGGATTGAATCTCAAATGGAGGAATAGTCATGGTTGCAATTGCGTCGGTACATGGGAGAGAAATCCTAGATTCTCGCGGTAATCCAACGGTTGAAGTGGATGTGGTGCTAGAGGATGGCACCCTCGGACGGGCGGCAGTGCCATCCGGTGCGTCCACCGGGATTCGCGAAGCCGTGGAACTGCGGGACGGCGATAAGGCCCGCTATGGTGGCAAGGGCGTCCTCAAAGCTGTGGCTAACGTCAACGACACCATCGCCCCAGCGGTGAAGGGCATGGACGCCGCTGACCTCGCTGCCGTGGATGGCAAGATGCTGGCGATGGACGGCACCGAAAACAAGGGCAAACTGGGCGCTAACGCCATTCTGGGCGTGTCGATGGCGGTGTCCCGCGCCGCTGCGGCCTCTGCCGGGGTGCCCCTGTATGTGCATTTGGGTAGTGCAGATTCTGTGCTGCTGCCCGTGCCCTGCTTCAACATCATCAACGGCGGTGCCCACGCCGACAACAGCGTAGACTTCCAAGAATTCATGATTGCCCCCGTGGGTGCACCCAGCTTTTCTGAGGCGCTACGCTACGGGGCCGAGGTCTACCACGCCCTGAAGTCCGTCCTCAACAAAGCGGGCTACAGCACCGGGGTGGGCGACGAAGGCGGCTTTGCCCCCAACCTCAAGAGCAACGTAGAAGCCATTGAGGTGATTTTGCAGGGCATCGAAAAGGCCGGACTGCGCCCCGGTGACGACATCGCTATCGCCCTCGACCCCGCCGTGAGCGAACTGTACCAAGAGGACGGCAGCTACCTGTTCTACAAGTCCGACCAAAGCCGCAAATCCTCCGAGGAAATGATTGCGCTCTGGGAAGGCTGGGTGAACCAATTCCCCATTGTCTCCATCGAAGACGGCCTCGGCGAGCAAGACTGGGAAGGCTGGAAACTGATGACCCAGCGCCTTGGGGGCCGCATTCAACTGGTGGGCGACGATGCCTTTGTCACCAACCCCAGCATCATCGCCAAGGCCATCCAAGACGGCGTCGGCAACTCTACCCTGGTGAAGGTGAACCAAATCGGCTCCATCACCGAAACCCTGGCCGCCATCAAAATGTCCCACGATGCGGGCTATACCTGCATGGTCAGTCACCGCTCCGGCGAAACCCCCGACGACTTCATCGCTGACCTCGTCGTAGGAGCCATGACCGGACAAATCAAATCCGGTGCCCCCTGCCGAGGCGAACGGCTCTCCAAATACAACCAGCTCCTTCGCATTGAAGAGGAACTGGGCAGCAAGGCCAAATACGCCGGAGCCAGCGCCTTCAAGCAGTAGGGTAAGCAGGCTGTTCTAGCGGTGTAGGCTGAGTATTGCGTAACAGAGCCCAATACCTCTCGCAGGTGTTGGGCTCTGTTTTTGGAACTGGCTTCAAACCACGTCGATGGCCTTGCCAACCCCCGTGGGCTCTCCCTGACTGGGTGTGTTACTGATTATGAACTTCCTAGGCAGGCTAAT
>JBBAWV010000049.1:0-30391 GCA_040396995.1 Nodosilinea sp.
GAAGATGATTTCCTCAGCGATGCGGCCACCAAGGGCAACGGCCATCTGGTTTTGCAGGTAGGAGCGGGAATAGAGGCCCGATTCCAGACGATCTTCGCTGGGGGTGAACCAGGTGAGACCACCGGCACGACCGCGAGGAATGATGCTGATCTTCTGCACGGGGTCGTAGTCCGGCATCAGGGCACCGACCAGGGCGTGTCCGGCTTCGTGATAGGCCACCAGCTCCTTACGGCGCTCGCTCATGACGCGATCCTTCTTCTCGGGGCCAGCCAGCACCCGGTCGATGGCGTCGTTCACCTCATCCATGGAGATTTCGGTGAGGTTGCGGCGAGCGGCGAGGATGGCGGCCTCGTTCAGCAGGTTAGACAGGTCGGCCCCGGTAAAGCCAGGGGTACGACGGGCGATCTTTTGCAGATCCACATCCTTGGAGAAGGTTTTGCCACGGGCGTGGACGTTGAGGATTTCCAGGCGTCCGGCATAGTCGGGCCGATCCACCACCACCTGGCGGTCAAAACGACCGGGGCGCAGTAGGGCGGCATCCAACACATCGGGGCGGTTGGTGGCCGCGATGATGATAATCCCGGTATTGCCCTCGAAGCCGTCCATTTCGGTCAGCAGTTGGTTGAGGGTTTGCTCGCGCTCGTCGTTGCCGCCGCCGAGACCCGCACCGCGCTGACGGCCTACGGCGTCAATCTCGTCGATAAATACGATACAGGGAGCGTTGGCCTTGGCCTGTTCAAACAGGTCACGGACGCGGGAGGCACCAACCCCAACGAACATTTCCACAAACTCGGAACCGGAGATGGAGAAGAAGGGCACCCCCGCTTCGCCAGCCACAGCCTTGGCCAGCAGGGTTTTCCCCGTCCCCGGAGGGCCAACCAGCAGCACGCCCTTAGGAATTTTGGCCCCTACGGCGGTGAAGCGGTCGGCGTTCTTAAGGAAGTCCACCACTTCGGTGAGTTCCAGCTTGGCCTGCTCAATGCCTGCCACATCACCAAAGGTTACCTGGGTTTGGGGCTCCATCTGCACCCGCGCCTTGGACTTACCAAAGTTCATAGCCTGGTTGCCGGGGCCGTTTTGGGCGCGGCGCAACACAAAGAACAGCACCACCAACAGCAGCACAGGAATCAGCAACGTGCTAAAGGCGCGAACCCAAACGCTGTCGTCGCTTTGGGGCAGCACCACAATGTCCACATTGTTGGTTTCTAGGGTGTTGATCAGTTCAGGATCGTTGGGTAGGTTAACGACGATCTGGCCGTTGCCCTCTGGATCGGTGAACCGAGCCTTGGTGCGGTCAGAGCTGATGCTGACCCGCTCGATTTGATTACCTTGAACAGCATCGAGAAACTTGCTGTAGCGCCAGGTCTGGGTCTCGACCCCAGAACCATCAAAAATAGCCGTGGCCAGCGCAATGACCACAATGACCAGCAGTGCGTATAGACCTGCATTTCTCCACCGTTTGTTCACCGGGGTAATGCCTCCACTAATGGGTTGAACGTGAATGGGAACCGTGTTATCTCAGAACGAGTTTTGAGTAAACCGATTAATTAGAAGATTATTAACTAATGTTAACGCTATCTGTCGGAATGGGCCATATCACCGAGAAAATCTAGGCCTTGCCCTCCTCGAAGGCGGCGCGTAGGGTCTGTAAACTCCTGTGATGGGGGTCAAATTTTAGTGTACTGCGATTGCCCTGCACCGTGTGGACGGGCACAATTTGCACTCCGGTGTTGGAGTAAGCCAGCGCTTCAAACTGGTACACCGATGCTGCTGACCAAGGGCTTTTGCATACAGAGATACCCTGGTGCTGTAGATGCTCCAGCAGGTGGAGCCGCGTCACCCCCGGCAGCAGGTCATCGTTTAAGGGTGGCGTCCACCATTGCCCGTCGGCCCAGCCCCAAAGGTTTCCCGTGCTGGTTTCTAACCAATGTCCAGCCTTGTTCATCAAGATGGCTTCCCTGGCCTTTCGCCGTTGGGCCTCTTGCAGCGCCAGCCAGCCAGCCAGATAGTTCCCGGTTTTATACCCAGGCAGGGCGCGCCGATAGAGATCCCCAGTTGCCAGCCAAGCGGTAATGCCCTGGGCCTGCATCTGGTCTAAATCCGAGGGCAGAAATCGACCTGTCACCAATTCCCGTCCGTCGGGCAAACAGGTAATCCGCAGAACGGGAAAAGATGATTTCAGCCATTCGGCTCCCTGACGCACCCGATCCCAATCCGGCTCTGGCCACTGAAACACCGCCAACCCGTGACGCAACCGATGCAGGTGATCCGTCCAGCGGGTGAGGGGATGGGCTAAGTCGTTCTGATAGACCCGCAGAGTGGTAAACACCGTTGCGCCATAGAAGAAGGCGGGTTCGTTAATGGCCAGGGTCAACTCTGTACCCTCAACGGGTTGGCCAGCAAACCAGTAGGTCATGGGTCAGCACCACGTCTCAAAACAGTGCCTCGAAGCGTTGGCCCTTGGTTGATTGAGTGGATTCATCCTCCTAGGACTCACCCTATCCTACAAAATACCGCCGATCCCACCCCAAACAGAAACCCAAAAAAGACCAGCCCCCCGGCTACTTCACGACCGCCGTAACAATGGTGATAATGGTTGCCTTTGCCAACCGCCCAAAGGCCAAATTCACCACCCACTGAGAGGCCTGCTGATAGGCGGCAACGCAGATTTTGAGTTCCTTGGTTTCCTCGGTCAGTTGTTGAATAGCCTCACTGTTGCGTTCAATGGCCTCACTGTTGCGCTCTACGAGGGCTTCAATGCGGTCTAGGCGGTCTGCTAGTGGGCATGGCCGTAAACTCTACTGATATTTCTAATTATCGCCTAAACCAACAGTCGGTGATCTCTACCCTCTGAATAGGGCGAAATGTCATCCTAGGGGGTCGGCCTTTATGATTGTTCCGGTGACCATGGGCGGCGGTGCCCCCGTCAACCGTTGGCAGAATGTGAAGATGAAGGATTACGATGACCAAGTCTCCCTTTGAATCATGGCAAACAGCGGATAACAGCGCTGAGACATCGGCCCCAGTGGCCCCATCGTCTGATGAGGTGGATGCCCCCAGCACCGATTCAACGGTAGATCATCCGGCCACCGCCGCCGCCCTAGCACTGGCCCCAACGTCCCCTGCCCCGCCAGCACCTCCAAAATTTCCCCGTCCGAGATGGCAACAACGACTGCGCCAGGGGATAGGAATCTTAGCCCTAGGTGGTCTCGGCTATGGGCTGTGGGCCTGGTTGATCCGCCCACCCCTGCGGCCCTACGTGCTGGATATCTCCCCCTCCGCCAGTCAGTATGCCGTTACCGCCCAGCAAACCCCGCTGCTGAATTGGCAGATTAGCCACCCAAACCAAGTCGAAGCGATCATCGTGCGTACCCTCACCGAGGCAGGAGCCTTGGTCGGTGAGCCCCAGTCCTACGATCTCTCAGGGGCTCTGCCGGTGGAATTGCTGGCCTACTGTAGCCAAACCCGCCACCGCCTCACCTGTCAAAATGTGCCCACCCAGGTGCGCGAGCCCGGCCAATACCGCTTTGAGATCACCCTACGGCCCAGGGCTTCCCTCAACCTGCCCCCCGTGCAGACCGCCAGCAGCCTCGTTACCATCACCCAGCGGCCCCTGCCCACGGCCCTAGAGTTGGTGCCGCAACAGGTGATCTACTCTGAAGCAGGCACCGCTGCTAGCCCTAATACCCCCACCCTGGCCCCTCCGGTGACGGGTAAAGGCGTGGAATTGAGCTGGATTGTCACCCATCCAGCGGTGCTGCAAGATCTCCTGCTCGTGGTGCGCCAGCCGGGGGGCACCACCATGGGCGGACGGCGGTTTTCCCTGCGAAACCCGGAAAATCCCACCCAGATTACCCTGCCCGAGGAACTGAAACCCTTCTGCCAAATCGGCCAACACCTCGTTTGCCAAGGAGTCCCCACGGGTATGACCCAGGTGGGGCAGTACCAGTTTGAGCTCACCCCTATTCCCATTGGACTGGAGGACACCGAAGAACCCATCACAAAGGTCAGCGAAGTGGTGGAAATCCAGCCTCGCCCCGTTGGGATTACAGCCTTTCGGATCAATGGTCGGGAGGCACAGCCCAAATATTTAGTGCCCGTAGAACCTGGTCAGCCCATCCCCGGCTTTCAGTTGGACTGGCAGGTAGAGGGCGGGGCCACCACCCTGGTTGAACTATTACCTTCCCCCGGCAGCGTCGGCAAAGCGGGAAGTCTACGCCTGCCCCTACCGCCCTCCGGCACCACCACCATCACCCTGCGGGTGAGCGATGGCCAAAACCCACCCATCCTGCGGGCCGTCACCTTTGAAACCTTTAACCCCAGCCCCAATCCACCCATTATCATCAACCCCGAAGGCCAACGCGCCAGCCGCCCCGATCCAGCCACTGGCAACACGTCCCAAGGCCAAACTGCGCCCCCTAGATCCCAGCCCCAAACCACACTCCCCAGATCTCAGAGCCAAACCACACCCCCTGCCGCCCACACCCCAGCGGAGACACCGCCCAATCGCCCCAACGTTAGCCTGCCCTCATCCCCTGACCAGTCCCAGCCCCCCATGCTGCCGGACGATCTCCGCAACCGCGACCTTGAAGATCTCAATCTCCGCTTTTAGGAAAATCGGTGTCACGGAAATGTGTTTTAGGGAAAATCTACGTTTTATGACACCCCCATGCCAAAACCGGGAGGGACTGGAGTAGGCTGGCTAAGCTGAGAATGGCAATGGTGGGCGGTGCTCATCCTACGGTGGCGGGGAATAACGCAATGGTGCAACACGACAACGGGTTTCAAGGGAACGAGGTTCAACATCACGGTGGGATTGGTCAGGGGTTCCAGGGACAGGCCGCCATCGCCATTTACGACACAACCCTGCGGGACGGTGCCCAGCGGGAGGGGTTGGCCCTTTCTACCGAAGACAAGCTGCGCATTGCCCGCAGATTGGATGCCCTAGGGGTGCCGTTTATTGAGGGCGGCTGGCCGGGGGCAAACCCCAAGGATGGACAATTTTTCGCCCAAATTCAGGAGAATCCCCTTAAACAGGCCCAGGTAACGGCCTTTTGTTCCACCCGCCGACCGGGCAAGGTGGCGACGGCGGATGCCCTGCTTCAGCCCGTGTTGGCAGCGGGGACAGCGTGGATCACGCTGTTTGGGAAGTCCTGGGATTTGCACGTTACCGTCGGGTTGCAAACCACCCTGGCCGAAAACCTGGCCATGATTGACGACACCATTCGCTATTTCCGCCACCAGGGGCGACGGGTGATCTACGATGCCGAACACTGGTTTGATGGCTACAAGGCCAACCCCGACTACGCCCTACAAACGTTGGAGTCTGCCGTTAACGCCGGGGCAGAATGGCTGGTGCTGTGCGACACCAACGGCGGCACCCTTCCCCAGCAGGTGGGCGAGATCGTGGCAACGGTGAAGGACTGGCTTCAGGACTTCCCAGAACCTCGGCCCCAGGTGGGCATCCACACCCACAACGATGGCGGGGTGGCGGTGGCCAACGCCATGGCAGCCGTCGAAGCCGGGGCCACCATGGTGCAGGGCACCATCAACGGCTATGGGGAACGCTGCGGCAATGCGGATTTGTGTACCCTGATCCCCAACCTTCAGATCAAGCTGGGTTACCCCTGCATCGCCCCAGCAAGGCTAGAAACCCTGGCGGAAACCAGCCGTTTCGTCAGCGAGGTGGTGAACCTGGCTCCCGACGACCACGCGCCCTACGTGGGCCGATCCGCCTTTGCCCACAAGGGCGGCATCCACGTTAGCGCCGTGGAGAAAGAACCCAAAACCTACGAACACATCGATCCGGCCCAGGTGGGCAACCGTCGCCGCATTGTGGTGTCGGATCAGTCGGGTCTCAGCAACGTCCTCGTCAAGGCCCGCAGCTTTGGGTTGAACTTAGATCGCCAGGATCCCGCCTCTCGTCAATTGCTCACCCGACTCAAGACCCTCGAACACGAAGGCTACCAATTTGAGGCCGCCGAGGCCAGCTTTGAACTGCTGATGCGGGAAGCGCTGGGGGATCGGCCCCACTTTTTCGACCTCAAGGGCTTCTACATCAACTGCCAGCTTCAGGGCAATGGAGCCGACCACAGCAGCCAAGCCATGGCCACCATCAAAGTTGCCGTCAACGGCCAAGACATTCTCACCGCCGCCGAAGGCAATGGCCCCGTCGCCGCCCTGGATGCCGCCCTACGCAAGGCTTTGCTGAACTTCTATCCCGCCATCGCCCAGTTCCACCTGTCGGACTACAAAGTGCGCATCATCGACAGCGGCACGGGCACCTCGGCCAAAACCCGTGTGCTTGTGGAATCCAGCAACGGGCAACAGCGCTGGACAACCCTAGGCGTGTCCGCCAACATCATCGAAGCCTCCTACCAGGCCGTCACCGAAGGGCTAGAGTACGGCCTGATGCTGGAGGCGCTAATGCTAGAGGCCGGACACTGCGAACTGCCCCCGCCCGCTCTTCCAGATCACCCCGCCGCCGTGCCTACCCCAGCGGACGCCAACCCTAGCCCCCCCTTGGTTGCCGCCCACCCAGCTTAAATCCTTGGCCGTAGCCCTGCGGCCCATCACCCTAGGGCCACGGGCTTACCCCACAGACCATGGTAATAACTTAGCTTTATATTCCTAGATGGTTAGATAGTCAATAAATCTTGAGATGACCTATTCTAGAAATAACCACGTCCTAATTCGATTGACCTATGGCCAAGTCTCCCGCTCCAGCGGCATCTACCGTCCCGTCTGCCCCCTGGCTGAAGCCCCTGCGTCGCTACCTGCCCATTGTGGATTGGGGCTTGAACTATCAGTCCACCGACTTGGTGGGGGATGTAATGGCTGGGGCCATTGTGGCAATTATGCTGATTCCCCAGGGGATGGCCTATGCCATGCTGGCCGGGTTGCCGCCCCAGGTGGGGCTATATGCCAGCATTTTGCCGCTGATTCTCTATGCCGCCCTAGGCACTAGTCGGGCCTTGGCAGTGGGGCCAGTGGCCATGGTGTCGTTGCTGGTGGCAACCAGTGTGGGGCAGGTGGCGGAGGCGGGCAGTGCAGACTACATCGCAGCGGCCCTGGCCTTGGCCCTCATGATTGGCCTTATCCAGGTGGCAATGGGGGTCGTTCGGCTAGGCTTTCTGGTCAACTTCCTCAGCCATGCGGTGATTGTGGGCTTTACCAACGCCGCTGCCCTAGTCATTGGAGCCAGCCAGTTCAAGCACCTGCTAGGGGTCAAGATTCCCTCCTCCGAAAGCTTTTTTGAAACCCTGTTCCACTTAGTGCGGGCCATCCCAGAGACCAACGGCGTCACCCTGGGCCTGGGCCTAGGCAGTATGGCAGTGCTCCTGTTTTTTGGGAAACGTCTGCCCAAACTGCTCAAGGAATGGGGAGTTCCGCCCCTGTGGGCCACGCCGATCAGCCGGAGTGGGCCGCTGTTGGTGGTCTTGACCACAATTTTACTGGTGGCGCTGCTAGGGTTGGATAGCCGAGCTGGAGTAGCCATCGTGGGGGAAATTCCTAGCGGGTTGCCGCCGCTGACTCGGCCTCCCATAGATATCTCGCTATGGCAGCAACTGATGCCCATGGCTCTGACCATCAGCTTTGTGGGTTTTATGGAAAGCATTGCCGTGGCCAAATCCCTGGCCAGTAAGCGACGACAGCGCATTGATGCCAACCAGGAACTCATTGGCCTGGGAGCCGCTAACCTGGGAGCCGCCTTCACCGGGGGCTATCCCGTCACCGGGGGCTTCAGCCGATCCTTTGTGAACTTCACCGCAGGGGCCAATACGGGGCTGGCTTCGATTATCACCGCGTTGCTGATTACCCTGGTAGTCCTCTTTTTCACGCCCTTGTTCTACTATCTGCCCCAAGCAGCCCTGGCGGCAGTCATCCTAGTGGCAGTCCTGAACTTGCTGGATTTCGACAGCCTAAAACATCTCTGGCGGGCAGATCGGGCCGATGCTTGGGTGTTGATGATCACCTTCATGGCGGTGCTGCTCGTGGGAATCGAAGCCGGGATTGTCGTCGGCTTCATCACCTCCGTGGTGGTTTACCTGGGGCGCACCAGTCGGCCCCACATTGCCGAAGTAGGCCGAGTCGGCAATACGGAACATTTCCGCAACATCAAGCGCCACGAGGTACAGACCTATACCAACGTCCTCGCTATCCGGATCGATGAAAGCCTCTACTTTGCCAATACCAAATACCTAGAAGATTACCTCATGCACGCGGTGGCCGATCACCCCAGTGCCGATTCCCTCTTGATCATTTGCAGTGCCATTAACCACATTGACGGTAGCGCCCTCGAAACCCTGGAGAACCTGATTGCAGGACTACGGGAAGCCGGAGTAACGGTGTATTTAAGCGACGTGAAGGGGCCAGTGATGGATCAACTCCTGAAGGCGGGCTTCCTTGACCAGTTGGGCGGTTCGGAACGAGTTTTCCTCAGCACCCACCAAGCCATGGAAGCCCTCGGCAAGGTAACCGCCTAGCCATGGCAATCTAGCCACCCCATAGCGGCCAGATACCATGGCAATCTAGCGTTTGATCTTGGGTTCAAGTCTTGGGTTCAAGCTCTACCTATGGCCCCTTCACTATCCCAACCCTGTGCTTAGGTGGTGTACTCGGCGTTGATTTTGACATAGTCGTAGCTGAGGTCGCAGCCCCAGGCTTGGCCAGAGCCAGGACCATCGCCGATGGAAACCTGGATGGCGACGGTGTCGGTTTTGAGATATTCGCCTTGGCTGGCCTGGGTAAGGTAGGCACTGGCGGCAGGGCGGTCAAAGGGCAGGGGTTGGCCATGCTCCATCAGTAAAAAGTCCCCTAGCTGCACCCGCAGATCGTCTTGGTCGAAGGTAACTCCGGCCCGTCCGGCGGCGGCGGCGATGCGGCCCCAGTTGGGGTCGTGGCCAAAGATGGCGGATTTGACCAGGGACGATCCGGCAATGGTGCGGGCTACTTGGTTGGCAGCGGCTTGATTCACGGCCCCGGAGACGGTGACTTCGATCAGGCAGGTGGCCCCTTCACCGTCGCGGGCGATGGACTTGGCCAAGTATTGGCAGACGGCGGTGAGCATGGCCTCAAGCTGCTCGGCTTCCGGGCCTTCGTCGGTGATGGCGGGGGTGCGGGATTCGCCATTGGCCAGGGCAATAAGGGAATCGTTGGTGCTAGTGTCGCCATCCACGGTGATTTGGTTGAAGCTACGATCGGCGGCGCGGCGTAGCATATCCCGCCACAGGGTGGGCGAAACCGTGGCATCGCAGGTGACAAAGGACAGCATGGTAGCCATGTTGGGGTGGATCATGCCCGACCCCTTGGCAATGCCGCCGATGCGCACCGGGCGGTCGTGGAGGAGGGTCTCCATGGCGATGGTTTTGGGCACCAGGTCGGTGGTGATGATGGAGGATGCTGCCGCATCGGAGCCCGTGGGCGAGAGGGCTTGCACCAGGTTGGGAATGCCCGCTTTGAGCTGATCCATTTTGATTCGCTGGCCAATCACCCCGGTGGAGGCAATCAGCACGGCATCGGCGGCAATATTTAGGGCGGCGGCGAGGGTTTCGGCACTGTCTACCGTATCCACCCAGCCCTGGTTGCCCGTGCAGGCGTTGGCCTGTCCGGCATTGACCAAAATGGCGCGGCTGCTGGAACGGGCCTCTAGGCGCTGACGGCAGTAGTCTACACAGGCGGCGCGGACGTGGCTGGTGGTAAATACCCCCGCCGCAATGGCGTCACATTCCGAGTAGATGAGGGCCAGATCTGGCGCACCGGAGGGTTTTAACCCCGCCGTAATACCCGCTGCCTGAAAGCCCTTAGGAGCCGTTACGCCGCCCTCGATGATCTGCCACTCCGTCATTGCCGTTTTCCCCTATGGATGTTGCAGGGGATTATACCAAGCCCCCCGCCCCTGGGATGCTTGCCCATGACCCATTTCTCAGTCCCATCAATTATTCCCACTCAGCGGCATATTGCAGCAGCAGGGGCGGCAGATTGAGGTCGGCAGGGGTGCGGTGGCGGGTCTCAAACACGCCGATGATGTCTTTAATGCTGGGGTTGCCCTTGGCCTGCCCAGTAATGCCGCTGGTGATGACGACAGCGCAGCAGCCTTGGCTGGCTTTTTGCCACTGATCCCACCGGGCCAAATGCTGTTGGTCGGGGCCGGGGCCATCGTCGTATTCGGCGAAGAGGTGCAGTTCCCCATCTCCAGTTTGCAAAAGCCCCAGTTCAAAGCTAGTGCCATTGAAGGGATCGCGCCCCGGATTGAAGCACACCCCCTGGACGGCCTGGGCCTGCTTGAGGTTTTTGATCAGGGTCTTGGCCTTGGGACGGGAGGTTTGGATAATCACCGCTGGGAGGGTGGCCTGGTTGGGCAGGATCTGGTCAGGGTTCTCAACATAGGCCACCAAGGGATCGCGTTTCACCGCATCGAGCCAGGAACGCTGAATCTGGGTAAGCAAAATAATCGCCCCCTCCGGCACATAGTCATCGCGCAACACCGGAAACGCAACGCTCCCCTCATCGTCGTCACCAATGGCACTCTCGGTTTGATCGAGCAGTTCTTCCGTCACCTCCGGCAGGGTTTTTACGGTAATCGTCAGGGCCGGGGCATGGCTTTTGTCGGGGTTTGGGATGCGATAGTTACTTTTCAGATCTGGGTAGGGGGGCTTTTCTAGGCGCGACCGATGTTTGGTCAAAAACCGCAGAAGCGCCTCCATGGCCACCAAAAAAATGGCTCCTTCTTCATCGGCGAGTTGGCTGCGTAGTCCCTCCAGGGGGTGAATGCTACCAAAGATAGGATCCACAGCATCGGGGGCGGCATTGGCCCAGCCCAAGGCCGCAAAGGGGCCACTGGGGGGGGAATCCTCTAGCAGCTCAAAATTCACAAATAGACAGTTTTGCTCTAGGAACGCCTCCTGCATCTGCTTGGGCGACTGCGGCCCCAGCAGCACCCGCTCGCGAAACTGCTTGAGGGAATCCAGGGTGCGATACATCAGCAAGCCATACTCCACCCCACCCATGCCCAACACCGACACGTAAAGGGTTTCAATGTCCCAGATATTCAGGTCAATGGCGATGACCTGCTGCTCATTAAGGCTATGCCAGGGGCCAAGCTCCCAAATCTCCATGGCCTTGTCGATCATGGCGTCGCCATAGCGGTCGGGAAGTTCCGCCTCCTCCATGCGGCTGGCCTGCTGCAGGGCGTTGAATAGCTCATCAATCAGCGGCAGTTCCGGGGCATAGTCCACCTCAATATCGAGCCCTTGGATGGCCCCGCGCAGGTAAAACTGAATTTCGCGATCCCGCACCACAATTTTCTTCGGTCGGGCCGGAGGCAGAGAACTCTGGGGCGACTCGATGGCCTGGATCAACGTCCGCACAATGGGCGCATAGCCGCTGCTGGAAGAAACCATGGTAATTCCGCGCACCGTACCCTGGCCACTGTCCACCCAAAGAATGCAGTCACTATGATCGCCCTGGTCGTTTCGGCTCCAGGGGTTTGAGTCCTCCTCAACTAAGCCATTCACGGGCCGCCGATCACCCTCCCACACACTGGCCACTCGGGGTAATTGCTTCAGGCGGTCGATGGTCGTTTGGGGCAATCGAGTCATGGACTAGGGTGCTCAGGGTGGAGAATTTATAGATAACAGCCTAGCGAGATTCCCTCGCAATCGGGCGCAATCGGGCGAACAAAGGCAACGGGATATAGGCGAAAGGCAACCATCAACATAGAGGCGTTTAATGATAGCCCCCCCATTAGCAGGCTCCTAGCCCCACGATTCACGAGAGCCTCAGAGTAAACTATAGAAAGTTCCGGGTAAAACCGCGAAGGTTGGCCCTCAAAAGTGTTAGATTTCAAAACATTTTTGCCCGCCCTAGGGTCATCATTAACCGCTAGAATGGTGAATCGCTAAGCCTATAGCAGCCACCTTCTGCCAAGTCTGCGTCCAAAGTTCCTAGTCGATTTTAAGGTTGTCATGGCACAGGTCACCGAACAAACTCGAGGCATTCTGCTCTCCGAAACGGCGCTGAAGCACGTCAAAGCGCTCCAACAGCAGCAGGGGGGAAAGGCCCTTTGCCTGCGGGTGGGGGTGCGCCAGGGCGGTTGCTCCGGCATGTCCTACACCATGGACTTTGAAGACCCCAGCAACATCAACGAACACGACGAAGTCTACGACTACGACGGCTTTCAGGTCGTCTGCGACAAAAAGAGCCTGCTCTATCTCTATGGGCTCATGCTCGACTACAGCGACGCCCTGATCGGCGGTGGCTTCCAGTTCACCAACCCCAACGCCAGCCAAACCTGTGGCTGTGGCAAATCCTTTGGGGCCTAATCTCCACCGAACCCATGACCCAAACCGTTGAATCCCTGTTCGACAGTGCCATTGAGCGCTACAAAGCGGGGGAAGATCCCGCTGAACTGATCCCTATTTTCAAAGACATTTGCGACCGGGCTCCCAAAAGCGCTTCGGCCTGGGCCTGTTTGTCCTGGCTCTATCTGCTCACCGACAAACCCAACTCCGCCCTCAAAGCGGCCCAAAAATCCGTCAAACTCAGCCCTCAGGATCCCCAGGGGCGCGTAAACCTGGCCGTGGCCATGCTAGATGCAGGCAAGCCCGGTGTTCGCCAGCACGTTGAAATTGCCGGACAGGTGATGACCGTAGCGGAAGAACTCCGGACTGAAGTACTGCAAAACATCGAAGACGGCCTCACGCGCAAACCGGGCTGGGCTAGCCTAGAGCGGGTTAAGGGCTGGCTGACCTAGGGTTGGCGAGGATCTGAGACATAGGATCTAAGACAATGGCGGGTGCGCTCTGGGCCAACAACTCTGGGGCGCACTTTAGCGTTGGTAGCTGGTCTTAGAAAGTAGCTAGTCTTAGCCATGGGCCTTAGAAATGGCGGATTTTCGCCAGATTGTGCGGATGGCTAGGAAAATTAATGTAGAAATATTGTTATTTACCTGGGAGCACGAACTCTACCCTAGCCTAGGGGTATTCTCAGTGGCATCCCCTCCAACCCCGATTGGCGCTTCACGTCCTGGGATATTCCAAGGGTTAGGGGCGCTCTGAAGTCGCTCCCATCGGCGATATCGGATTCGGGATCTACCCCCTCACTTCTCGGCTAACCGCCGGATACGGCATCCATGGCGTTTCAACGATACCCCCTTCCAACCGTCCAAAAAGTGAGTCAGTTGATTCGTGAGACGCTGGTGTTGCCCATGGCAGAGGGCCAGACCAAGGAAACTGCACCGGAGGATGACGAGAGCATTCCAGAATCCCTAGATGCCCTGGGTGATCTGTTTCGGGTGGGGGATGACCTGGAGGAAAACCTACCTGCCCCCAACACCGAAGGCCGCTGGTTTGTAAGCACCCTTGACCCCTCGGAGGTCTTGGGGAAACTGCCCGGTCTGTGGTTGGCCCCTGGTATACGACTGGTCACCTATCTACGCCAAGACAAAGAGGGCGGCATGGGCACCACCGTCGCCCTACCCGGTTTGTTGAGCACCACGGAGCGCCTGGAGGAGGCCATTGAATCGGTATCGAAGGATCAGTCCCCCAACCCTATGGGTGCCCTCCCTAACCTCATGGGCGGCATCGAGGGGGATGGTTCCCTAGCCTCCTTCCTCTCCGCCTCAATTTTTATCCGGGAGATCCGCGAGTTTGGCCGCTTTGGCCGCTATGCCCGCTGGACTCACCATCGCTTTGTAGCCGCTGTCCCCCCCAAGCTCACCTGGCAATGGCGCACCAAAATGCCGGAGGACTTTTCCCCTAAGGTGGTGCTGCGGCCCGATGCCGAGGTGATCGTCGAGTTTTATACCTGCCGGGTACAAAAGCCCATAGCCCTGTTTCGCCATGTAGATCGCTATCCCCCGAATAGTTACGCCGCCACCAATCAGGATCAGGTAATTGCCGTGGTAGGTGCCCCTGGATCCTAAATACCCCCTAGCCCCTGGATCCTAAATATCCCTTGGCCCATCGTGGCGTCACTCGCTATGCCTGCGGTCTATGAGCCGACCTTGCTAGGGATTGATCTCCCCTAGCCCCCCTTTTTAAAGGGGGGGGAACTACAGTCACAGTCCCCCTTTTTTAAGAGGGTAACCAGAGTCTAATACCAAATCCTAATCGAATAACCCCGATTCCCAGCCCAGCAAACCGTAGGGGCGAGGTCTCCTCGCCCGCTGATACCGGGGGCAAACAAGTCGGATTTGGTATAAATCCCCCTTGCGAAGCGGGATTTAGGGGAATCGCCCAGGATTTTGCTAACCGCAGCAAGATCTATGTATGGAGCAGCCCTATGAGAGCGGGACTGGGAAGGAGGGCGGCTCTTGAACCAGTCCTAAAAATCATCCGAAAAATAGCAGCGGGGATCAAAGTCCAGCCAGTAGACTTAACGGTAGATGCCTTAACGCTGCCTTAAAAGGTTGCCTCAAAACGCTGGCCTGCCATGGCTGCCTTTATCATTGCCCCTGTCATGCCCCCGTGGAAAGCCCTAGGGCTTTCTCTATCGCCGCCTATGCAAGAACGTCCCCCCTATCGACTTCACCCCCTGGCCTCCCTCAGCCAGATGGAAATCGAGCGTGTTGAGGAGGTGATGCGACTGTTGGAGAATTTGATTCAGCGAGAGGAAGCTACCGCCAAATCTATCCTCGACTGCCTCTACGACGTGGGTTCGGTGCGACTGATTGATCAGCGGGTGCCCATTAACCTATTGCGCTGGCCCCTGAAGGGAATCGCCCGCCTCAGTAAACCGATTTTTCGGGTGTTTGCCCTGCGCTGGTTTCGCCGCAACTGCCCCTGGCTCATTACCCGCTGGCTGTTTAACCTGCTACGGTTTGATGGCCCACTGCTGATTGAGGGGGACGTGCCCGAACCAGTGATTGATGTCGCCCCCATTCCCGTGGCCCTCCCTCCCCGCATCGAAACGCCGCTGCTGGAACGGCAGGCCGCTGAAATTAACGCCCTACGGGGAAGGGTGGGTTGGCTCACCACGGTGATTGTTGTGTTATTGATCCTGGGGGGAATGACCTGGCTGGGCTAGGCCAGCGGGTTCAGGAACGGGTTCAGCCCCGATACCTCGATGGATGTCCCCCGATGAGTAACCTAGTAACCTCGGTTGGGCAGGCAAGGCGACCGCTAATCGGAGATCGGGCCATCGGAGGGTACATTCGATGGATCGGGGGAGAAAGACCGTCCTTCGGAGGGATTGAAGGGCTGACTGGGGCTAGGTAGATTGTCGAGGCCGTCTAAACCACCGTCCAAACCGTCTAAGCCACCATCCAGGCCATTCGAGGGATCAAGGCCACCAGGGATGTCTAGGCTCGGGGCTGCATCCAGAGGAGATTCCGGGGTTAGTCCCGGCAATGGGCTGGTGGTGGCATTGGGGTCACTGAGGTCAATATCCCTGGGCAACGTGGCCAGGGCTACCCGATCTCCCCCGACGGAACGCAGCACATCCAGCACCGTCACCACATCTTCGTAGCGGGCATCGCGGGAGGCGTAGAGCACCATCAATCCACCCGGATTCACCTGGTTGAACTGCACCAGTACGTCGTAAAGCAGATCGATGCTGACGGGCTGCTGGTCGAGATACACCTGGCCCAGGTTGTCTACGCTAACGTAGAGGCGATCACTGATGCCGCCCTGACCCACTTGGCCCGGTAGGGGCTGTCCAGTTTGGGCCGAGGGGAGATCCAGGTCAATGGCCTGCTGACGGGTGAGCCCCACCGCTGCCAGGATAAAAAAGGTGAGGATGCAGAAGATCACATCGATGAGCGGAATGATCTCTAGCCGCACATCCTCCTTGGGGGTATCGAGCAGATCAACCTTCATAGGGTGGGGGTCTCCTTGGGGATAGTGGTGGGTTCAGATCCCGCCTCGGTAGCGGGGGAGGGAAGGCCATCCGCCATTGGCCCTGGGCCTTTCACCCTACCCTGAGCCCAGCTTTGGCGGTAAAGCAGTTCTAGTTCGCTGCCCGCCTGCCGAAACATCTTGGCCTGCCCAAAGATAAAGCCCTGGAACAAACGATAAAAGGCGAGGCTAATGATGGCGATAATCAACCCCGTGGCGGTGCTAATCAGCGCCTCACTAATGCCTAGGGAGGTGCCAGCGGTGGCATCGCCGCTGCCTAGATCGCTAATTTGGATGGAGCCCAGGGAGTTGATTAGACCCAACACCGTACCCAGCAGCCCCAGCAGGGGGGAGAGGGCAATCACCGCCTCAAGGATTTTGTCGCCCTTGCCCATGGTCGCGAGTTCTTCGTTGGCAGCGGTTTCTAGGGCCAGCCGAAACACCTCTGGGTCGGGGGCTTGCAGATTGAGGGCGGAGGACAAAAACCGCCCCATGGGCAAAGGGCTCGATCGTTTGGCGATGTCGGCGGCGGCCATCCAATCCCGTCGCGCCGCCTCGATTACCCGTCCCGATACCTCTCGCTCGCGGGTGAGGATCCGGGACCAAAACCAAATCCGCTCTAGAATCGTGCCCACCGCCAGAATCGACAGCAGCAGCAGCGGCCACATGGCAATGCCGCCCCGTTCAAATAACTCCGGTATACTCACACAGTTTTCCTCTCACCACGGTGTCCATGGCCTTCTCACCCCATCGGCGAGAAAGCATACCAATTGTAGTGAAGATGGGGGCGTTTCAACAGAGCCGCTATGCTCCTGTCCCCACCCCAGGCGATCCCACCGTAGAGAGTTGATCCAAAATCAGCCCAGCGGCCCGCCGACAGGCTCCAGGTTGGCCTAGGGTGTGGCGCAGGGTGGCATAGCCCGCCAGCATGGTTTGGCGGCTGGTGGGGTTTTGGAGTAGATCAAGAGCCGCCGCCGCTAGGGCCGCTGGAGTAGCCTCCCACTGCAAAAACTCCGGCACAATCGGTTGGTTCACCGCCAGGTTTACGGGCGACACGTAGGGCACCCTGAGGTTCAGCAGGTAGTAGGCAATGCGAGCGCTGATGGGGTTGAGGCGGTAGGCTACCACTTGGGGCACGTTCATCAGGGCAATTTCTAGGTTGGCGGTGCCGGATTTCGTCAGGGCCACATCGGCGGCGGCAATGGCATCGGTGGGCTGGTAAGCGGCGGTGGGGGGAACCACACGTCCCCGCAGCCCTGCCTGGGTGAGCGCTTGATCAAAACGGGGTTGCAATGCCGCCGATGAAGCGGGGATTAAAAACAGGGCATCGGGGAGTTGTTGCTGGAGGATCTGAGCCGCCTGGAGGATCGTAGGCAGCAAATATCTCACCTCCTGACGACGGGAGGCAGGCAGCAGGGTAATCACGGTTTGGTCAGCGGTTAGCCCCAGCCGTTGGCGGGCCACCTGTTGATCGGGCGGGATCGGGTAGCGATCCACCAGGGGATGCCCCACCCAGGTGACCTTCGCCCCAAAGCGCTGGTAGTACTCAGCCTCGGCCTGGAAAATGGCCAGCATCTGATTGCTGTAGCTCACCAGTTTGTGGGTGTCTTTTTCGGCAAAGGCCCACACCCACTGCTGGGGCGCGATGTAATAGGTAATCGGCACTTGGGGCAGGTGATCCTGCAAAAACCGCCCCATTTCCATATTTGGCCCCATATAGTCCAGCAAGACCACCGCATCGGGGGGGTGGGCTAGGAGGGCCTGTTTCGCCTGTCGTTGTAGCCGCAGGGTGGGCAGGAGGTAGGGCAGGGCTTCAAAGATGCCGATGGAGCCAATGCCTGTGGTATCCCCCACGAGGGCCACCCCCGCCCGTTCCATGCGCGGCCCCCCTAGGCCCACGATCTCTAGGGCAATGCCCCGTTCTGCCGCCCCCTGGCGCAGCGCCTCAGCGAGGATTGCCCCCTGCAAATCGCCGGAAACTTCCCCGGTGCTGATGAAAATTCGCTGGGGGGTGCCTGCCGCCATGGTCGGATCGCCCATGCCTAGTCTGCCTCGGAGGATCGACTGGGGAGTTTGCGGCTGGGGGTTGGCCCCCGGCGGTTGGGCTGCTGGGAAGAATCGCGCAAAAATTGGCTAAAGTGGCGCACGAGATCGTTCTCTCCCCAGGGCTCTAACTGGCTCAAAGCCTCGGCCATGGAGTGCCCAGAACGGTAGACCATTCGATAAGCCTGCTTCAGTTGGCGGTAATCCTGACCGTTGTTTTGGTCGGCCAGCCCAGCCCGCTGCAAGCCCACCTGGTTCAGCCCCCGCACCAGGGCCGGGTTACCGTTCACCATCGTAAACGGGGGCACATCGCGGTCAATGCGACTGAGCCCACCAATGTAAGCATAGCGGCCAATGTGGACGAACTGATGGATGCCCACCAAGCCACTAATTCGCGCCCAGGACTCGATATAGACATGCCCCGCCAGGGCTACGGAGTTGGCAATCACCACCTGGTCTTCCACGATGCAGTTGTGGGCCACATGGGAGTAGGCCATCAGCAGATTGTGGTTGCCTAAACGAGTCACCGCATCCGCCGTTGTGGGGCGGTTGATGGTGACGCATTCGCGGATCAGGTTGTGGTCGCCAATTTCCACCGAGGTAATCTCCCCGGCATACTTCAGATCCTGGGGTTCTAGGCCAATGGCGGCTCCAGGGAAAATGCGATTGTGAGATCCCAGGGTGGTATGGCCATCAATCACCACATGGGCTCCAATCTCGGTGCCGGGGCCAATGGTGACCTGCTCGCCAATCACCGCGTAGGGGCCGACCTTGACGCTGGGATGAAGGCTGGCCCCGCTGTGAATCACGGCGGTTGGGTGAATCAGAGTAGTAGTCAACGACTTGCCTCCAGAAGCCAGCACTTGAGATACATCAGTAGGTCTAGATAAAAACAGGTCTAGATAAAACAGATCGGGGGTGGTTATCCTCATCGGCGATGCAATCCAGGGGGAATGGCAATGGCACGGTCATCGATGCTCTGCCCGGGTTACCCTAACGATCCACCACCGAAAACATCAGTTCCCCCTCACAGGCCAGTTGGCCGTCTACCTCGGCCCGCCCCCGCATTTTGCCAAACCGCATTCGCTTAATCGCCAACAGTTCCACGGTCATAATTAACTGATCCCCAGGCACCACCGGACGCCGAAATCGCACCTTGTCAATCCCGGCAAACACGCACAGCCCGTTTACCCCTTCAATTTGGCTTAACACCACGCCGCCCACCTGGGCCATCGCCTCCACAATCAGTACCCCCGGCATCAGGGGATGGCCAGGGAAGTGGCCTTGGAAGTGGGGCTCGTTGAAGGTGACGTTTTTAATCCCCGTAGCCTGTTTCCCCGGCACATAGTCGATAATCCGATCCACCAGGGCAAAGGGGTAGCGATGGGGCAGCAGAGCGTGGATTTCCTCGGCGGCATAGGTGGTTTTCACCGGAGCCTGGGCCAAATCTAGCGCCTCGATCTCGCGGCCTGGGGAGGTGGATGGTAGGGGGCTTGGGGAAGTGGCTTCAATCACGGTGATATCGATACGCTCCTATCTGCAAAGGGACGACCCTGAGGCCGTAGACACCCGTACCCCATCGACGTTGGGGATGATGTCCGGCTGACCCACAGCCTTTTAATTCTGTCACTATACCGCCCCTGGGGGACATTCCAGGGCCGAACTCTGGATCGCCTTGGCTAGGGCGACATGGAGGCGATGGCTGGCTTTGTAGGCGACCACATGGGCCTGGGGTAAGCGGCCTAGCAGACCCAAATCCCCCACTAAATCCAGCAGTTTATGGCGCACGGGTTCTTGCTCAAACCGCAGGGGAGGATTGACCCAACCCTCGTGGCTACACACCAGGGCGTTCTCTAAACTGCCACCCTGAATTAACCCCTGACGCTGGAGCGCCTCGATTTGGTGGGCTAGACCAAAGGTACGGGCCGGGGCAATGGCAGCGGCAAACCCCTCTGGGGCCAAGGGATCGGCGGTGGGTTGCCAGCTAAACCACTGATGGCCAATGGCGGCGACCTCAAAATCAATGCCGTAGGTGAGACGGGGAGCCTGATCAGGAAAGGCGGCAATCCATGCGTCTCCCTGCTGAAGGGTGATGGGTTGGGCCAGGGCCAGGGGGGCCATAGATTCGGCCTGAATTGCTAGGCCCGCCTCCCGAATCGCCTCTACCCAGCCCAGGGCCGATCCATCCAGCAGGGGCACCTCCGGGCCATCAATTTCGATATAGAGGTTGTCTATCCCCAGCCCCACCAGGGCCGCTAGCAAATGCTCCACCGTGCGCACCGTGGCCTCCCCCTGCCGCAGTTCCGTGGACAACAGGGTTTGATCCACCGCCGCTAACTGGGCCGGAATGTGGGGCTGGCCAGGGAGATCTTGCCGGATGAACATTCGCCCAGTTTTGGCTGGGGCTGGGCGCAGGGTGACGGTGGTGACCACACCGGAATGGAGCCCTACCCCTTGCCGCTGCACCGCTGCTGCCAGGGTAGCCGTTGCGGAACTGAGGGAACTGTGGTGGGCGGTTGATCCGGCGGGCTCTGGGGTAACGACCGGGGCCGCAAGGGGGTTGGTGCTAACCATTAGAACCGCTCCCCAATACCGAAGTGGATGCGGCCTTCGCCACTGTCGCTAAAGCCGTAGTCAATGCGTAGGGGGCCAAGGGGAGTTTGCACCCGCGCCCCTAGGCCATAGCCAAAGCCGCTGCCCGGTTTGCCTCGCGATGGCCCCGGTGCTCCGATAATAGCGTTACCACTGCCCAGGTCAGACCCGGCATCGAAGAACAGCGCCCCGCCTAGGAAAGAGAACAGCGGGAAACGATACTCCGCCGTGAACTGGGCATAGCTGCGGCCTCCGCCCACATCCCCTTCCTCATAACCTCGGATGGAGTTGGTACCACCCAGGGCAAAGGCTTCGTAGGGAGGGGCATCGCCGAGGATGGTACCCAATTGAAAATTGAAGGCCAGGGCTTGGGGGCCGTCGTTAAAGCGCAGCCAACTCACCGGAATATATTGGCTGTAGCTACCCTGGAGCCGATTCATAAAGATGCTGCCACTGCCCAGGGGCACAGACTGTTCGCTGTTCAGGCGCAAAATGTTGCCCCTGGTAGGGTTAAAGGGATCGTTGCGTCGGTCTAGGGTAGCGCTCACCGGGAATGTCCACAGAAAATCTGTGCCGGTACCGCTGAGGGTGAGGGGGTTGCCCGCTGCGTCCACAGTATTAAGCGTCCCATCAGCATCACGAGCAGAGACGACCTGAGCTCGGGTACCCACGGCCACGGTCCAGCCAGCCTCTAGGGGGCGGCTAAAGGTCACCCCTGTCCCCAAACGCCGAATCCGCACCCGATCACCGTTGGGTAGATTGATGGGGTTGGGGCCACCGTCAAAGTTGAGGTTGATGGCCCGTCGGGCAAAGGCGTTAGCGGTGTAGGAGGTACGGTAGGGGTCGCCTGCAATCCAGGGATCGGTGAAGGATACGTCGAACAGCAAATCCCGCGTACTCACCTGGGCTTCGGCACTGAGCTTTTGGTTGTTGCCGCCAAAGTTGTCCTGGCGATAGCTGACGGTGCCGAAAATATCCCCAGTGAAGTTGAAGCCCAAACCCGCCGCCACCGATCCAGTGCTGCGTTCGGTCACGTTGACGATCAGTTTCACCTGGCGGGGGTTGTCATCCCCTGGTTCTAGACCGGGGGTGACATCTTCAAAAATTTGTAGCCCAAACACCCGCTGAAAGTCACGCTCAATTTGGGCTTGATTAAACACATCCCCCGGCTGGGTCTGAAACTCGCGGGTGATGATGTAGGCGTGGGTGCGGCCCTGGAGGGGGTTGCCCTCCTCATCCACCGACTCACCCTCATCGTTGAAGAACCGCACTTCAATGGTTTCTATCACGCCCTCGGCCACCTCTAGGGTGACCACGCCCTCGTCAGAGACACGGGGGGCCGCCACCACCTGGGCTAGCACATAGCCGTTGTCTTGGTACCACTGGTTCAGTGCCAGAATGCCGTCCTGAAAGGTCAGGAGGTTAATGATCTCGCCCTTTTGTTCGGCAAAAATCTCGTCTACCACAGCTTGCGGCAGAACTTCGTTACCCGTGACCTGCACATCACTGAGGACGGGGTTGGGCTGGGCCAAAAAGATCACTCGCACACCCAAATCGGTATCTTCCGGGCGGGCATCCACATCGGCAAAAAACCCGGTCGCAAAAATACTGTTGATATCTTGCTGAAGCTGGGTGCGGGTGGTGGTACGTCCGGCGCGGGTTTCGATGGCGCTGTAGACCAAGTTTACCAAGTCCGGCGTTAGTTCTCCCTCAGGAGCCTCCACCAGCACCTCGGCCACCAAAACCCTCGGTTCTTCGGGTTCAGCGGCGGCGGGGGGCGTTTCGGGTTCAGTCCCCTCTGCCCCTGGGGCGGGGGCATCCGTATCTTGACCCTCTGCGGGTTCAGTGGTGGGCGGTGGTGAACCCTGGGGCTGGCTGCGCCGCTCCACGGCTCCATCTAAAATCCGCTGAGCCTCCTCTGGAGTAATCTCACGGGGGCCAGATTGGCTCAGGGCCGTATCGTCAGAGTCGGATGGCGCTGTTGTGGGAGCCACCCCCTGCAAGCTGGGGCTTCGGCTGAGATCAAGGGTGGGCTGGGGATAGTCAGTGGCCACATCCACCGGGGTGTCGGGGCGGAACTCCTCCACCATCGCCTGCACATCCTCCGTCACCGTGTTAGCGGGCACCGGGGGATTCGCTTCCGGTAGCCCCACGGGCAACGGGGTATCCGTAGCCGGAATCACAGCTTGGGGGGCAGGGGACAGGAGCGTCTCGGCGGATAGGGCCGCTGGGGGCAATATCTCCACTGCCTCAGCTTCCACCGCAGGGGATTCCGTTAGACCAGGATTGGCCTGGGCCGACGAAGCCAACAGCCCCACCAGCCCGGACGCGGCCAGCAACGCTAAAAACCTAGGAGATACCTGCATCCAATCACACCTACTAACAACATCCACACACCAGAAACCCCGATTCCTTGCCGAACCGAGACAGGAACACCTTGGCCCTTGGGCACCTCAAGCCCCAATGGCCGGACAAATTCTACCGCATTGATGGATTTCAATGTTGATTGGCCTGTACCATTACTCGCTCTAGCACACGCTGGTAGGCTTGCTCCACCTGCCCAAGGTCCTGGCGAAATCTATCCTTATCCATCACCCGCTGGGTTTCGTCCTGGGTAGATTGATCCCACAGGCGGCAGGTATCGGGGCTGATTTCATCCCCCAGCAGAATGCGCTGCTCGGCATCGAGGCCAAACTCTAGTTTGAAATCCACCAGGGTAATGGCGCAACTGGCAAAGAACGCGGTCAGAATTTGGTTAATGTGTTCGGCTTGACGACGCAGAGCTTCAATCTGTTCCTCGGTGGCCAGGTTCATCACCCGCATACGGTCGGGGGTGAGCAGGGGGTCGCCGAGGTCATCGTTTTTATAGTAGAACTCCACCAGGGGCGGGCTGAGTTCCTGGCCCAGGGGTAGCCCCGTCTGGCGGCAAAGGCTCCCGGCAGCGATGTTCCGCACCACCACCTCCAGGGGAATAATGGTCAACGCCTTCACCCGCATTTCCCGGTCGCTGATGGTCTCCAGCCAGTGGGTCGGCACCCCCGCCGCCCCAAGCTGCTGGAAAAGATAGGTGGAAATGGCGCAGTTAATCTTACCCTTATCGGCAATTTGCCCCCGTTTTTGGGCATTGAAGGCGGTGGCATCGTCTTTAAAATAGGTCAGCAGCACCGCCGGATCGTCGGTGGTGTAGATGATTTTGGCTTTGCCTTCGTAGAGTTTTTCGCCAGCCATGGTGCAAGGGGCATAAAGGGGCGTTCCTATCTTACACAACCGCCATTCCCCATAAATTACTGACCCCAGAATCCCGCTGGCATCCAACCTCAATGCCGTTCACCCCACTGAAAGCGGTTAAACAAAATGGTAGGGCGGCAGGGGGGAACTTAGGTGGATCTGCCAGTGGGGGGCTTGGGCCTGCCACTGGGTGAGGGCTTGGGCCAGGGCATCCTGCTGCGAGCGAGCAAGGAGCAGATACACCTTGGTTGCGGGAGGGGTGTCATCCACCACCGAGTTGGCGTAGGCGGCGGCGATGGCCTGGATCAGCGTTTGCCGTTCGTCCTGCTGTTGCTGTTGAGCTGCGGTGAGGGCCTGGAGGCTTTGTTTTTTAGCCAAAAAATAGTCTCGTCCCTTGAGTCCCTCCGGTATCGGTGGCGAGTCGAGATCGGTGGGAATGAGTTTAAGCTGGTATTCGGCCTGGTCGGCGAGGTCGGTGAGCTTGGCTTGGTAGGCGGCTTGCTCTTGGCTGAGATAGGCTTCCAGGTATTCTAGGGCAGGAAATTGAGTGCCAAACCGCAACGGCAGTAGGGGGGTTTGCTGAAACAGGTGGCACAGCACCCGGTCGTGGCTCAGCACCGCCGTCAGCAGTCGCGTATGATCGGCCTGGATCACCTCTAGGTCAATATCAGTTTCCACAAGGGCCGCTAGATCGCCCACCGTCACTAGGGAGACCTGGCCCTCAATGCCGGGGGGAAGATCCAGCGGTTGAGCAGGGCTCAGGCAGAGGCCATAGACATAGAGGGGGCCGCTGGGGCTGGGGAGGGAAGGCTCGGCCATGGGGTTTGGGGAGGTACAACCGGGCTTAGCCTCGGTTTTTGATGGTCATTACCTGCACAATTTGCAGGGCGGTATCACCGGGAATTTCTAGGATGCGGTACAGATCATCCAGAAACGCCTGTTCTTGGGGCGTCACGGTGCGGTCGGAGAGGACTAAATCCGTGGCGATGGCGAAGGCGGTTTCTCGCAACTCTGGGGGCAGAGCCGCCTTGGCCTGATCCACCAAAGCCGCTGGCCCCTGTTCCTTCAGTCGCATTAGCAAACTATCAAACAGACGATGCAGCATATCCTCTGGGTAACCCTGAAAGAGGTGCATCCGCGACAGCATCATGGTCATATCCTGGCCTTCCTGGTCGGCGAGGTAGCCATCGGCAGCAATGGCCACCAGCGCAATACTGGCAATGGCCTCGGCAGCGCCCATCAGTTGAGGACTGTCGGTTTCGCTATCGGATGTAAACGCCTTATCAAATAGACCCATGGTGGCCTCGCTAGTCGTCCATAGTTCACATCTTGCCTCAGATTGTGGGCTTCGTAACCAAGGCTTGCAGAGTTGTTACAGCCTAGCCGCCTGGGTGTGATCGATCTCACTGCCCGCCGTGATAAGACACCTGGGCATTTCCACCGCTTATTTAGATACTAAGGAAGACTCAACAACCGAGTCATCTACAGGGAACACACAACGAATCGGCAAGCCCTCCGGGGAATGTCGATTTTTTTTGGCCTAGCTTCTTGCCTAGATCGCCTGGTTTAGCCCAACCCGTGGCTTTTGCCGATCACCCAGTGGCGGCGGAAAAAGCGGGCCAAGCTGGTTTCGGTGAGGGTGAGGCAGATCGGGCGTCCGTGGGGGCAGGTGCGAGGGTGACGGGTGTGCTGCCAGTCGTTGAGGAGAGTCTGCATCTCTGGCAGGCTGAGGGGAGTACCGTTGCGTAGGGCGGTGCGACAGGCTACGGCCACCAGGGCAGCATCAAGATTTTGTCCCCGGCTCAGTTCCATCAATGCCTCAGCCAGATCGGGCCGATCCTTGAGGGGGGCGGGGGCTTGGCGAATGGCCCAGCGCTGGGGGCCAAAGGGGTCAACGGTGATGCCAATCCGCTGAAGTTGTTCCCTGTGCTCTTCGCCCAAGCCCTCCAACACCACAGGTTGCTCCAGCGGCACCACCGACCATCGATCCTGAAGCCGCTCGTACAGCACCCGTTCATGGGCAATGTGCTGCTCAATCACACAGAGGCCATCCCCCTGTTCCGCCACGATGTAGCGCCCTTGCACCTGGGCCACCGCCGTCAGACTCATCCCCAGCGGACTCGCCCCCGGTAGGGGATCGGATAGATTCACCCCTGGGTAGACACCCGACGCTATCCCAGTCTCTAGCCCTCCCCCTGTGCCGGTCTCTGCTGCAATTTCTAACCTAGGGGTTGCCCCCGCCGTGACCCCATAGCCCCCTCCGGCCTCGGCGGCTTTGATCAACTGGATCACCCGTGGGTTGCCCTCGGTGGTGGTGGCGTGACCCAGCAAAGCCCGGATGCAGGCTTGCCCCTGGGCGATCCAGTGCTCTAAATGGTGCAGATACAGGGTGGATTTATCGGGGCTGCGGTGCCAGTCGATGGCCTGGGGCGGTAGGGACAGATGCAGAAAACAGAGGGGAAACCGATGGCGAGGCAGGGTGTGTCGAAAGACATAGATGAGCCCCTGCTCCAAATCGGGCAGGGTGACGACACGACCATTGACCGCCACCTTTACCCAGTCGGGACGAGCCCGGTGGCAGCGGTCAGGCAGGCCAATCACCGCATAGACCCTAGACGATAGCTGAGGCGATGGATCCAGGGATGGATTTGGCGATGGATTCGGTGATAGATGGGACAGCCCAAGGGGCTCGGACGAGGCGAGTTCCCGCAAATCGTCCTCGGTCACTCGATGCAACCGTTGCGGAATAATTGCCTTGGCAGTTGCCCCAGGAGCGATAGTAAACCAGGGGCGGTCGTTGGTTTGGGCCGTCCAGGTAATCCCGGGATGGCAGAGGGCGAGATCCTGAATCACCCCCTGCACGGCCCGGAGTTGGCGGCTGGGAGCGGGCAACCCCTGGCGACGGGAAGGCCACCGGACAAACAAATCCGTCACGGTGGCGATGGTGCCCGGTGCCATCGCCATGGGCTGGGAAGACAGAGGGGCTCCGGTGCGGGCATAGGTAACCGCCCACCCCTGATCGACTAAGGCTGGACGGCTGCATAGGGTCAGAACACCCACCTGGGTCAAGCTGTAGAGTGCCTGTCCCCGAAAGCCCAAACTCTTCACCTGCCAAAGATCCTGGGGATGGTGAATCTTGCTAGTACTGTGGGCCATCGCCGCCCAGGGGAGGGAATGTTCCTCAATGCCCCGACCATTATCCACCACCTGCACCCGCCCCAGATCCGGCCAAAGCTGCACCGTAATGCGGGTAGCCTGGGCATCGATGGCGTTTTCCACCAGTTCGCGCACCACCGCCGCCAGGGAATCCACCACCTGGCCCGCTGCCATCTGGGCCACCATGGCCTCCGGCAGGGGACGAATGGCCTCCGGCTCGTGGCCTGCCATCGGGTTAGCGCTAGAACTCAACCAATCCGCGATAATTGCTGCCTCACCATGGAAATAACCGGGCAGGGACACCCTAGGCCAAAGCCAAGTCCCGGCCTGTATTCACCATTATGACCCCATACCCTAGGTAGGCTTAACCCAGGGAAATGGATCGCGTCAAAAGTGAAAATTCTCAATCCATCCGCAGAGCTCAATCCGCCCCATGTCCAGCTTTGTTAACAAAAGTTTGCAGAGACTGGTGAGGCTTGTTACATTGCAAGGGACAGATGTTCTCCACCTCCTCAACACTATGAGCTTGTTTAGCTGGTTCCCCAAACCCTCTCCCCTGCGGGCTGAATCCCGTGTTTACGACCTGAAAGAACGCCTCGACTGGGGCGAACCCGCCCTCTCCATTGTGGATATTCGCAGCCGGACTGACTTCAGCGCCAGCCACATCACAGGAGCCATTTCCATCCCTGCCCACCAGCTCCTCGAAACCGCCCACCGCTGCTTCGAGATCAACCGAGATCTCTATATTTACGGCATCACGGACGAGGAAGCGAACACCGCTGCGGAACAACTGCGGACGGCTGGGTATACGTCGGTATCGGTTCTGCGGGGTGGCGTCTCGGCCTGGAAAGCCGCCGGATTCCCCGTCGAAGCCATTCCTCAGGTCGTCGCTTAAATTCGCAAATAACCTCGATCCTCAAGACTCTTCAGGGGTGCATTCGTTCAGCAATGCGCCCTTTTTTTAGGGATGCCGACCTCTGCAAGCCGAAGTAGACCCGCCGCCATCCATGGGGCTGGCTACCAGGTTGGGTCAACATAGAGGTTAATCACCACCGGATTGACCCCTGGGGGCACCGCCGAAATGCAGGCGCAGATGGGATCGGCGGCTCCTTCCAGTTCCACTTCGCAGGCGTGGCAAGATCCCATCAGGCAACCCGTAGGAATGGTGATTCCAGCCCGATGGGCCACCTGTAACAGGGGTTCACCCACCTCGGCGGTGATTGTGATGTCGTCAGGCAAAAACTGCACGGTCACCATAATCCTGTCCTGTCACCCCACCTAGGCCGAGGCTGACCGAGCCTTGAGCATGGCCACCAGGGTGTGATGGGCATCTTCGGCCCCCGCCAGGGTATGGTCAAAGGCCACGCGCACCGATTGAGGCTGACCGTCTACCATAGCCGTGAGATCCATGCCTTCGGGGTCAATGGCGTTGAGGGTGGCGGCGGTGGCACTGGACAAGTTGCCGTAGGTGGTGGCGTAGAACAACACGGCTTCCGCATGATCTTTGTTCATGTGCTTGCAAATGCGGTCGCTCACGGCGGCGGTAATTGGCTCGGCCATAGGAAATCTCGTAGACTACATCAACACAGGATAATGTAGCGCACTCCCTTTCTCCGATGGCACCCACCCCTTCCCCCCAGGCCGAGCACCCCTGGCCCACGGGTTACCTGTTCCAAAGCCCTGGAGCCCACTTGACCTACCGGGTGGTTGGCCCCTGCTGTCGGTTGTTTGACCGCGAGCAATTGCCCTGGCCCTGCTGCCGGATTCAGTGGCGAGGCAAGGAACCGAGTTGGCGACGCGTCGGCAAGCGCCTAGTGCCCGATCTCGCCACCCGCAAATCCCCCTCCTACTGTGTGGAAATTGTCGGTCAGGGCTACCATACGCAGCCCTTTGTCACCACCCTCTACACCGCCCAGTTTGACGCAGCTACCCGCAACTGGTGGTACACCAAATCCGCCCACCTCAACGTCTCTACGGCCTCCAGTGACTGCTTCAGCCTGAGATAAACAAAGCAGCCAGGAACTTGCCCCCATTGCTGTATGGCTTGCACAGAACGGACAACGATATCGATAGGCTCAGTATAGGTTTTGGCCAGCATGGTCAGAATGGGTGCGCTGCGTTGCCCACGGGAAGGCCAAGGTCGTAGGTATCAGGGGTGAGGCGGCTGGGTTTTGAGGCGCTGATCGACCCAGCATTTGGCTTTGTAGATGGCTTCGCGGCGGCTATAGACACCGGGCACCGCCACGGCACACCCCCGGTCGTAGGTGGCCCACACGGAAAACAGCGGCAAACCCTGATCCTCGCCTTGGTCAATCTCCAACCAAAAGCCACGATAGGCAAAGGACATCACCACATGGGGGTAATCGGGGTCGGCAAACATTAAGAACCGTCGCAGTTATCTTCTCAAAGGTAAACCACTGCATAAAAATGAAAAACGGGCTTAACGGTTCGCAATATTCCCCTGGCCAGGTTGCCCTAGGCTTTGGCAATGGGAAAAATTGCCGTTCCGTCGCCCTTCCCCTAACGTCCTTTCCCCCAGGGGAGAGACGCTTAGAACCATCCTCCCTATCGTTGCAGCATAAGTCCTATGGCGTATTACTGGTTCAAAGCCTTTCACATTATTGGCGTCGTCGTCTGGTTTGCGGGGTTGTTCTACCTGGTGCGCCTGTTCATCTACCACGTTGAAGCCGAGGCCGAGCCAGAGCCCGCCCAAAGCATCCTCAAAAACCAGTACGAATTGATGGAACGGCGGCTCTACCACATCATTACCACCCCCGGCATGGTGGTGACGGTGGCCATGGCCATTGGCCTACTGGTGCAAATGCCGGAATACCTCAAGGACGGCTGGATGCACATTAAGCTGGGCCTAGTGGGGCTGTTGCTGGCCTACCACTTCTATTGCAGACGGCTGATGGGTCAACTTCAGCGGGGCGAGTGCCAATGGTCTAGCCAAAAGCTTCGGGCCTTAAACGAAGCCCCCACCCTGCTGCTGGTGGTAATTGTGATGCTGGTGATCTTCAAAAACAATTTCCCCACCGGAGCGACCACCTGGCTCATCGCAGGACTGGTCGTGTTTATGGCGGCGACCATCCAACTCTATGCCCGCAAGCGTCGGCTAGATAAAGAAAAAGCCCTCGCCGCCCAAGCCACCCAGGAACTCCAGGAGGTTGCCTAAACCATTCCCAAAGCCAACTCAACCTTATTTTGGCGGATTCCGGCTTCCCCCTCCACAGTACCCGTAGGATGGATTAGTGCAGCGTAATCCATACAACAACAACCTTTGAGCAAAGAGCAATATCTGAGGTTGATCGATGACGCCATTGCTAACCCATCCTGCCCACTGTCGGCAGCCCTAACTGCTCACCGTGAATTACACGGAAAACGTCGGTATAACTCCCCTGTAGGAGGCAGTTATACGGAAAGAGTCAGTATAATAAGTTGTGAGCCTGCGTGTCCCTTCAGAATCTTAAGCGCTTGAGTTTAAAGGGCACCTCGAAAAATACCAAAAGTGATGTCTCATCCTAGGACTCAGGGTA
>JBBAWV010000050.1:0-30290 GCA_040396995.1 Nodosilinea sp.
CTGACTTAATCTTACCCTCCCTACTCGTCATCATTTTATTGACTAAGCACTAGGGCGTTAGCACTTTGCCCTTAAATTGGCTGGTGTAGAGGTCGTAGTAGAGGCCGCCGAGGGTGAGCAGTTCGTCGTGGGTGCCCTGTTCCACGAGGGCTCCAGCATTGAGGACGAGGATCTTGTCGGCGTGGCGGATGGTGCTGAGGCGGTGGGCGATGACGAAGCTGGTGCGTCCGGCCATCAGGCGGTTGAGGGCCTCTTGGATTTTGGCCTCGGTGCGGGTATCGACGTTGCTGGTGGCTTCATCGAGGATGACCAGGCGGGGGTTGGCCACCATCATGCGGGCGATGGTGAGCAGTTGGCGTTGGCCTTGGCTGAGGTTGCTGCCCCGTTCGGTGAGCAGGGTGTCGTAGCCGTGGGGCAGGCGCAGAATGAAGCCGTGGGCGTTGGCCTGTTTGGCGGCTTCGATGCAGTCGGCTTCGCTGGCCTCTAGGCGGGCGTAGCGCAGGTTGTTGAGGACGGTATCCGAGAACAGGAAGGGTTCTTGCAGGACGATGCCCACCTGTTGGCGTAGGCTGTCTTGCTGCACCTCCAAAATGTTGTGGCCATCGATGAGGATGGCTCCGGCGTCGATGTCGTAGTAGCGGGTGAGCAGGTTAATGATGGTGCTTTTCCCGGCTCCGGTGGGGCCGCAGAGGCCGATGGTTTGCCCCGGTTCGGCGATGAAGCTGTTGTGTTTGAGGACGCGCTGCCCCGGCACGTAGCCAAAGTCTACCTGGCGAAATTCCACGCGGCCCTCGATGGGGGGCAGGGGGGTGGCGTTAGGGGCATCCTGCACGGCGGGGGCTTCGTCCAAAATTTGGAAGATGCGCTCTGACGCAGAAATGGCGGCCAGCAAAAAGTCCAGCGTATTGGCGATGTTGATGATCGGTAGGCCCATCTGGCGGGTGTATTGCAGAAAGGCGGTGACGGTGCCCACATCAGCCTCGCCGCGCAGGGTGAGCAGGCTGCCCACCAGGGCCACCAGGGCCACATCCAGGTTGGTGAGCACCAGGGTGAGGGGGCGGCTGAGCAGGGCCACAAACCGCGCCCGAATGCCCACTTCCATGGCGGCGCGGCTGACCTCCTCAAAGGTGGCGATGGCTTCCTCTTGGCGTTGGTAGGCAATCACCACCCGTTCGCCGCTGACGGTTTCTTCGAGGATGCCGTTGAGTTCGCCCATTTCTGCCTGTAGGGCATCGAAGGCGGGGCCAGAAATGCGGCTGACCATACCCAAAAAGCCCAGCACCAGGGGCACAATCACGCAGGCGGCGATGGCCATGCGCCAGTTCAGCAGCACCATAGCCAGGATGATGAACAGCACCTTGATGGTCTCGCTCAGCAGCATCCCTAGGCCGTTGCGGAAAAATTGGGCCACCACCTCGGCATCGTCGCTCACTCGGCTCATCAACTGGCCGATGGGCTGACGGTCAAAAAAGTTCAAAGACAGGGTTTGCATGTGCTCAAACACCTGTCTGCGCAGCACGTAGAGGGCGCGTTGGGTGACATTGGCCAGCACCTCGCCCTGGATCACCAGCAACAGCCAGCTCACCGCCGCCGCCCCCATCATCCACCCCGCCAGCCGCGCCAGGTAGGGGCCATCTAACCCCGCACTGAGGCTGTTGAGCCCCTGGCCCAGCAGAAATGGGATCAACAAATTCAGGGCCGTCCCCACAATCAGCAGCACCACCACCAGGGCCATTTCCCAGCGGTAGCGGGCCACATAGGCCAACAGTCGCCCCAAGGCCTGGGGGGGTGGGGCCAACTCCGGCGGCGCAATTTTGACCCGATGGCGACGCAGAAACCGTTTCATACCGGGGCACCCCCTAGCTGCGATTGGTAGATGTCTTGGTAGAGGGGGCTGGTGGCCAGCAGGGTTTCGTGGGTGCCCTGGGCCACCAGTTCTCCGGCCTCTAATAAAAAGATGCGGTCGGCGGTGAGGACGGTGCTAATCCGCTGGGCCACGTAGAGCTTGGTCGTCGCGGCCATCAAATCTTGGACGGCCTCCTGCACCCGGCCCTCAGTGGCCATATCCAGGGCGCTGGTGCTGTCGTCGAGGATCAAAATCCGGGGCTGCACCGCCAGGGCACGGGCAATGGAAATCCGCTGCCGTTGTCCGCCCGAAAAATTGCTGCCGCGCCTTGCTACAGGCGCATCGTAGCCCTCCGGCATGGCGCTAATGAAGCCGTGGGCATCCGCCGCCGCCGCCGCCGCCACCAGGTCTTCCTGTTCCGCCTCCGGGCGACCGTAGCCGACATTTTCCCGCACCGTACCGCTAAAGAGAACGGCCTCCTGGAGGGCAATGCCCACCCACTGGTGCAGGATTTCCGGGGCCAGGTCGCGCACGTCAATGCCGTCGATCAGAATTCGGCCCTCGGTCACGTCATAGAAACGGGGAATCAGGTTCACCAGGGTGGATTTGCCGGAACCCGTTGCCCCCAAAAAGGCCACGGTTTGCCCCGGCTCGATGGTGAGGTTGATGTTTCGCAGCACGGGGGTGGGGGTGTCCCCCGGTGCCTTGGGGTAACAAAAACTGACGTTCTCAAACACAATTTGCCCCTGGGTGGCCGCCGTCGCCGAGGGCAAGACGGGCTGGCTGGGCTGGGCGAGGTTGGGTAGGGTATCCATCACCTCAAACATGCGCTCCGCCGAGGCTTCCGCTGCCGTCACCTGGGGCGTAATTACCGCCAGCACCACCAGGGGCATCAGGATGGTGACGAGGTACTGGGTAAAGGCCATCAGTTCGCCCACGGTGCTGTCGCCCTGGCTAACGGCCCGCCCGCCAAACCACAGCACCAGGGCCGTTGCCAGGTTCACAATCAAAAAGAAACTGGGCTGCAACGCTGCCACGTAGCGCATGGGGTGCAGGGACGCCTGCCGAAACGCCTGATTCGCTCGGTCGTAGCGACGATTTTCGTACTCCCCCTGCACAAAGGCCTTCACCACCCGCACCCCAGCTAAGCTCTCCTGCAACACCTGGTTGAGGTCGTCCAGTTGCCGCTGCTGCACCTCAAACAAGGGGGAAATCTTGAACAAAAACACCGCCAAAATCCCCAGCACCGCCGGAATCACCAGCAGCAAAATCCACATCAGCCCCGGACTGTTGCGGTAGATCAAAAACAGCGCCCCCACAAACATCACCGGAGCCTGGGCCAAGGACAAAATCACCTGCTGCACCGCCCCCTTAATGGCCGTCACATCGCTGGTTATCCGCACCATCAGGTCGCTGGTGGGGAACTGATCCAGGTTGCCAAAGGTGAAGGTCTGAATTTTGCGATACTGTCGCATCCGCACCGCATGGGCCGTCCGCTCGGCAAACTGCACGGCATAGTAGGCATTGGCGATGGTAAACACCGCACTGCACACCGCAAACAACACCATCCACAGCACCGCCCGCACCATGGCATCGCGATTGCCGGGAATAATGCCGTCGTCAATGAGGCTCTGGCTCATCAACGGAATCAGCAGGGTAAACAGGGCCGAAATCGCCAAAAACCCCTGCGACATCCAAAAGGGCCGCTCGTAGCCCCGGTAAATCTGAATAAACCGCCGCAGATTTGGCAAAAAGCCCGTTAGAACCCTAGGATTCCCCGCTGCAAACGCCATGGTCATCTCCTTCACCCGTCTTCATAGAGAGGTACCACGGTTTTCAGCCATTGGGCAGATTGATCACAAAAGTCTAAGCAATACCAACCCCACCGGATTCGATACGCAGGTGTTTGCCTTGGGGATGCGGCAGATCGCCCCCGTGAGTTAGCGTCCTCAGGCATTGCAACCAGCTTCGACAGGTCGTCTAGAACTTACGTGACGAGATAGAGACGAGTAGTCATTCGCTGACGCCTGCCCAACTAAGCCACTACTGGGCGAGCCGACCTTGCAGGATACCGGGTCGATCCTGGGAATTTTGAGTAGTATGTTCCACCCAGGCGCGGTAGTCGTGGATCAGGTGGTGCTCGATGCGGCTTTTCATAGTCATCAAAATGCCGCTGAGGAAGGTGCGTCCAGTGGCATCTAGCACCGAGTGAGGCATGAATTTGATGGGCGGCGGCATATCCAGCCGAATGGTGAGGTTCGCTTCGCCCTTGAGATCGGTGTGCTGATCCTGGCGGTGGGGGCTCAAAATACCTTTTAGCCCCATGGAAAAGGAGTCGTTGATGTGGCTGAGGTAGCCGGGGCCACGCACCTCGCAGTTGATCGCCTCTAGGCAGAGGGAACCATCCGCCAGTCCCCATACCTTGAGGTCGGTGGTGGGTTCCACATGCAGGCCGAAAAAGTGCAGGGGCCGCAAGCTGAGCCGATACACGCCATCCTCACGGGGTTCGATGCGGCGCGGATCGGTGATAGCCTGCACCAAGCGCTGGGGCTGGCGCAGGTAATGCTCGATGGGGATGGCCTCGTGGGGCACCCGCAGGTTTAGGGCTTGGCTGGCGTGGAACTCTTTCATATAAGGACGTTACCCGAAAACGGGGATCGCTTTTAAGGAGATGAATTTTTGTAACGAAATCTCATTTCCATTGTAGGCGCTGCCCCCAGAACTGTGGTGTTTCACCTCAATCCACAGGTCAGTTGGGCCTAATCGGGCAGTCCTAAAACTTCGCCTTCGCCAGAGACGACTTCACCGATGGCGTAGGCGGCAAGTTGGCGCTGGGTGAGCCAAGTGAGGACGGCATCGGTGAAGTCGGTGGGGACAATCAGCGCAAAGCCGATGCCCATATTAAAGGTGTGGTACATATCCCGCAGGGGAACTTCGCCCGCCGCCGCCAGCCACTCAAATACAGGCAGCACGGGCCAGGTGCCGGGGGTGAGGTGCAGGCTTTGGCCAGGGCCAAGGCAGCGGGGCAAGTTTTCGGGCAGGCCACCGCCCGTGATGTGAGCCATGGCGTGGATAGGCAGGCCTTCCCGCCGAGCCGCCAGCACCGTTTCCACATAAATGGTGGTGGGGGTGAGAAAAACTTCCCCTAGGGAGCGATCCCCCAGCCCAGACACCACCTCGGCCCAGTCGTAGCCCTGACCGTTGCCGTCGAGGCGCTTGCCTTCGCTGACCACCTTCCGTACCAGGCTGAAGCCGTTGCTGTGGACGCCGCTGCTGGCGAGGCCAATCACCCGGTCGCCAATCTGCACCTGGCTACCGTCGAGGATTTGGGATTTTTCCACCACGCCGACGCAGAAGCCCGCTAGGTCGTACTCCCCAGGGGCGTAGAATCCGGGCATTTCCGCCGTTTCACCCCCTAGTAGGGCACAACCCGCCTGCCGACAGCCCTCGGTGATGCCCTCCACCACCTGAGCCAGGGTTTCGGGTTCCAGTTTTCCCGTCGCCAGGTAGTCTAGGAAAAACAGGGGTTCGGCCCCGCAGGTCAAAATATCGTTGACGCACATGGCGACCAGGTCGATGCCGACGGTGGCATGGCGCTGGGTGAGTTGGGCAATTTTGAGCTTGGTGCCCACCCCATCGGTGCCCGACACCAGCACAGGTTGCCGATAGCCCGCCGGAATTTCGCACAGGCCGCTAAAGCCCCCCAACGCTCCGAGGACTTCTGGGCGACGGGTGCCATCTACCATGGCCCGAATGCGCTGCACAAAGTCGCGCCCTGCCACCACGTCTACTCCGGCATCACGATAATCCATAGCGGGGAAGTCTTCCTTGAAGAGGGTTAGTTCGTTAATTCGTCTTTTATTTATAGGACGTTATCGGACGATTTATGGGCGATCCACAGGCAATTGACAGGCCGGTTCACGGATGCTGAGGACTTCGTTACGGCCCAATCTGCCAATGCCCACATCAGTGATGGGGCCAACCATGAAGCCCGGAGAGCCAGGGGTGACTGATGGGCCTTCGTGCTCTACCGAACCCAAAACCCCAATTAAGGCTTAAGTAAATATACTCAGGCTCTGTGACGAGGACGACAAAATTACTCTATCTTTACTGAAATTGCGTCCCTGAATTATCACTTCAGGTCATCGAGTTGGGCCTAACTTCTCATTTATCCTCCCCTTTCCGACGGATATATTGATGAGTTTTAGTAAACTAAAAGATCCTATTTCATAAGAAAATCAAAATCTTCTAGCCCCTGGGCGAATGCCTCTAAAGCCCGATATGATAAGCGGTTTCAAAAATCTAGATGAGGTGGTAGTCAATATTTTTTGCCGCCGGAGAATTAGTCCAGGGATTTTTCCCGGATTCGCAAGCCAGGGTCTTCGTGCTAAGTTACGTTTCGATAAAAGCCAAGAGTAAACCTTTGTAACGGATCCGTGCCGCAAGGTTGTCCCGTGAAACCTGTCTTGTTGCCTGTGTTGGCTCCAGGATTGAGCACCATCCTCCCTGTTGATCTCTTCTGGTGTGTATGAAACAGTCTGTATTGGGTGGGCTAACGGCTGCCGTTATCCTGTCCGCCTTTGGAGCACCTCTGCCCAGTCACGCGCAATCCACCGACGATCCTCGTCGAGTCTCAGAGTCAGAAATTGACTCTCTCCTGACGTCCGCTGCTTCAGTTCTCCCCGAGCCCGCTACAACGGCCTCATCCGCCGAGGTCTCCGCCGCCGAGGCTGAGGCTAGCGATGTATCAGATCCAAGCTCTTCTAGTGCAAGTTCTTCTAGTTCTCGTCAACGGTTTTCTGCCGACCTCGTGGCGGTTTTGCCCCACGCCCTCGATGCCAACCAAGCGGCTACGGTCTACCTCCGATCCATCCCGGTAATCACACTAATTGGCGACGAACTCGCTACCTTGGGCGAAGCCAAGGAAACCCCCAGTACCATCACCGAGGCCGATCAAGACCCGGTCGATCAGGCCCATGAGATTGTGGATCGACTACTGGCCCTGGCTGAAACCGAAGATCCCGCCGACATTGAAGCCCGCTGGCTAGCCGATCAACAGGCTTTTGTGGTGGCCTGGGAAGATGAAGTGTTGGTGACGGTGAACGACCAAGCCATCCTGCCTGACACCACAGAAAACCCCGCCGAAGATGTGCTGCAAATGGCCAACCGGATGCGGCGGTTGTTGGGCAATGCCCCCGCCCTCAGCCGAGTGGAAGGGATGCCTGAGCCTGTGCGGCCTGCGGCTCCTCAGGTGGGAGTGGTCACCAGCACCCTAACCGGAACCGCCTCCTGGTATGGGCCTGGGTTCCACGGTCGGCGCAGTGCCAGTGGCGAAGTGTTCAACCAAAACGACCTGACTGCGGCCCATCGCACCCTGCCCTTTGGCACCCGTGTGCGCGTCACCAACCTCAGAACAGGCCAGCAGGTGGTGGTTCGCATCAATGACCGTGGCCCCTTTAGCCATGGCCGCATTATCGACCTGTCTGCTGCGGCGGCGGGCCAAATTGGTCTGCGGGCCAGCGGGGTAGGTCAAGTGCAAATTGAGGTGCTGTCTAACCCCTAGGTAGTGCGGTGTCTGGGTCAGGTTTTCCAGGCTTAACCCTGACCTTTCTATGTCGTTTTCAAGGTTGCTTTTCGCTGACGCCCTGCGGTTTTCCGTGGGGCTTTTTGAGCGGTGGGTAGGTGGACGATGGTCATCCAGACCGCTATCTGTGGCTAACGATAATCTGATAGGGTATTAACTTTGGTTGACGGTGGCCAGATGTTCATCTGGCACAGGGCTGGCCCACGGAAACGATACTGGAGCGAAGACGGAGAAAGTGCAGGTGGTGCGAATACTGAAGACGGTGGACGGCCTGACCTGTTATCTGGCCCAAAAACGTCAGGGCCGAACGGGGACGCTAACGGTAGGCCTTGTGCCAACCATGGGCGGCCTCCATGCCGGACACCAAAGTTTGATGGAACGGGCGCGACGGGAGAATGATCTGGTCATCGTCAGTGTTTTCCTCAACCCCATCCAGTTTGCGCCGGGGGAGGATTTGGCCCGCTATCCCCAAACCCCCAGCCAAGACTTGCAGCTTGGTGACCAGGTGGGGGTAGATGCGGTGTTTATGCCCACGCCCCAGGTACTCTACGGTAGTGACAGTCCGGCCTCAGCGGGTCTGACCCAGGTGGTGCCCCCAGCGGCGATGACGGCGGTGCTCTGTGGTCCCCATCGTCCCGGCCATTTTGAAGGGGTAGCCACGGTGGTAACGAAGCTGCTGAGTTTGGTACGACCCGACCGGGCTTACTTTGGCCGCAAGGACGCCCAGCAATTCGCCATCATCAAGCGCCTTGCCCAGGATTTGAACCTGCCCACCCAAATTGTCGGCTGTCCCACCGTGCGCGAAGACAGTGGCCTAGCTCTCAGCTCGCGCAATGCCTATCTCAGTGAGGCGGAACGGGAGCAGGCGACGGTACTGTATCGGGGGCTGATGGCGGCTCAGGCGACGTTTAAGGCCGGGGAACGCTCTAGCTTGGCGCTTATTGCAGCGGTCGATCAAACCCTGCGCCAGGTACCAGCGGTGCAGCCCCAGTATGTGGAATTGGTGCATCCTGAGACCCTGGTGCCCTTAGACACCATCGAATCTACCGGGCTGCTAGCCGTGGCGGCTTACCTCGGCCAAACCCGTCTGATTGACAATCTTCTGCTACGCCACCGTCAGCCCATTGTGGCCATTGACGGCCCCGCCGGAGCCGGGAAATCCACCGTGGCCCGTCAGGTGGCCAAGCGTTTGGGCCTGCTGTATTTAGACAGTGGGGCGATGTATCGAGCGATTACCTGGAAAGCGCTTCAGCAAGGACTTGAACTCCAGGATGAAGTGGCGGTGGCGGAACTGTTGCAGGACTGCGATCTCAAACTCGCTGCCTCTGGAGATGACCCCGCCTTTGCCGCCTACCCCAGCCGCATCTGGCTCAACGGCCAAGAGGTAACGGAACTGATCCGCCAGCCCAGTGTCACCGCCCAGGTTTCGACCATTGCCGCCCAGCCCATTGTCCGCAAGGTGCTGCTGAAGCAACAGCAACAGTACGGCACTGCCGGGGGCGTGGTAATGGAAGGGCGCGACATCGGCACCCAGGTCTTCCCCCATGCGGAACTCAAGATTTTCCTCACCGCCTCCGTGGCGGAACGGGCTCGCCGTCGCCAGCAGGATCTCAAAGCTCAGCAGCAGCCCATCGAAAGCCTCGCCGCCCTAGAACGCGCCATTGACGACCGCGACCGCAAGGACAGCACCCGCCGCGTGGCTCCCCTCCGCAAGGCCGAGGATGCCGTGGAACTGATCACCGATGGACTCACTATCGATCAGGTGGTCGATAAAATTGTCCTGATGTACAAAGACCGAATTGGGGACGTCCCTATCAATTGACTTACCTATCAATTAGGGACTAACGGCCAACGCTAGCGATCCCCCAAAATCCCCCTTGAAAAGGGGGACGTTGCCTCGGGCTTAGATCCCCCTTCCCAAGGGGGCAGGGGGGATCTTCCAATGGCTACCTACGCCTGATTCTGTTGTTTTTCTGATTCCTATGACGATTACCGGCTCAACCCAACTCCTTGGCATCATCGGCGACCCCGTCGATCACTCCCTGTCTCCGGTGATGCACAATGCAGCCCTAGCGGAACTGGGGGTGGACTACGCCTACGTGCCGTTTCCGGTGAAAGCCGACAACCTGGCTGTGGCGGTGCAGGGCTTGGCGGCGGTGGGGGTGCAGGGATTTAGCATCACCATTCCCCACAAACAAGCCATCCTACCCCTCTTGGCCACTATCACGCCGGAGGCCCAGGCGGTGGGGGCGGTAAATACCGTCTGGCGTACGGAACAGGGCTGGGCGGGTACAAATACCGATGTGGCGGGCTTTATGATGCCCCTCCAGGGCTGGCGCGATTGGTCGGCAGCGACGGTGGTGGTGCTGGGCAATGGCGGAGCCGCGAGGGCCGTGGTGGCGGGCTGTGGGCAGCTAGGACTGCCGAAGGTTCAGGTGGTAGGGCGCGATTTGGGCAAACTGGCGGATTTTCAGGCAAGCTGGGCCGATTCTCCCCGCACGCCACCGCTCACCGTCCATGGCTGGGAGACCTTGCCCGATCTACTGCCCCAGGCAGACTTGGTGGTGAATACGACGCCCATTGGGATGCACCACACGGCGGATCAAACGCCCCTCGCTGGCGATCTGCTGGCCCGGATTCCATCTCAGGGTATGGTCTATGACCTCATCTACACCCCTCGCCCCACCCGCCTGCTAACCCTCGCCTCCGAGCAAGGATTGACGACCCAGGACGGCCTAGAAATGCTGGTGCAACAGGGAGCCATTGCCCTCGAAAAATGGATTCAGCGGCCCGTACCCGTGGATACCATGCGACGGGCCTTGGTGGCTTGGTTGGATCGGTCGCCCTAGGCCGTCCGAATCATGACGCCCGATCATGGCACCCAATCACAGTGGCCAATCACAGCGGACATTCCCGGCAATTTCCCGATGGCTCAAAACAGCGTTACCCTAGAAACGGCTTATGTTGAAGGGCAATGGGAACTATGGTATTCCGCAGCATTGTGACGGGTGTTTTGGTGGCGATGCTATGGCTGTTGAGCGGCTGGGGACTGACCGCCGAAGCCCTGACTCCTATCGATCTGAGCGATATCGCCTACAAGCCCTGCCCGCCAGAATACGCGGATGGCATGGTGGCGGCGGGTTCGATCCAGGAAGCCAACTGCTTTTTGATTACGGGCAAAGCGATTAACCGTTCCGGCAAACCCGTGCTGGATGTGGATATTTTTGGCCGCATCTACGACGCCGACGACAACCCCGTCATGCAAAACCGAACCCGTCTGGGCGGCATTCCCGAAGTCCTCCCCGGTAAAAGCGAGTTTGAAATCCGCATTTCCGTGGCGGCGAATCAACCCGAACCCTTGCAGCTTAAGCAGTTCAAGGCGTCAGGATTTGCGGGCATGGTGCGCCGTTAGGCTAAAGACCTCGGCCAGTTCCGTTGCTGGTCGCTGCGGGCTCGGCTTGCAGCCTCCTTATGATGGTTTAGTGAAGTACAACCTAGGGTGATTTCACGGCCTCGACCACGGGCAGCAAGCTAGTGATCGGTAGCGGCCAAAAACGTGAATAAAGGTCGTTGGGTGATGGGCGTGGTGGTGCCGTTCCCGGCCCTTACTCTAGGGGATTAACGACTACCCATTGGTCTTCCCCAGCGCGGCGCAGGTAGAGACTGAAGGGGCGGGTTTGGCGTTGTTGGCCCCACCCTAGTCCACCGCCCTTGAGGTGGTAGGTGCCGCTGATTTCTAGGGTGGGCTGGTGGTTGAGGGTCGTCCAATGGTGTCCGGTGACATGGATGCCGCTGGCCTGGGGAAATACCCTGGCCTCGGTATCGGTGAGGCCCACCAACTGTTGCTGAAGGGCGACCTGAGTTTGGGCCACCTTTTGGGCCACAGCCTCTGCCACCACCGACCGAGGCGGGGCCGGATTGAACCAACCACAACCCCACAGCCCACCACACAGCAGCACTAGCACCAGGGCCATGAGGGTGCGCCGGATGACTGGAAGGGCCAAACGAAAACGGGAAGAGGGCGGGAACAACCTATCCATGGTTTGCTTCGGGTAGAGTTTTGGGGTGCAGGATATGGTGCTAGGGGATAACCAACGCCGAACCATCGCCCTGCTATTCCTAGCCTAGGACGACAACTCGCCAACAACCCGCTATGTTCCGAATCTATTATCGGTCAGGCGGGGCCGCACGAGCTTTCTTCAATGCGCTAGTATTAGCGGTGTTTTGTTCCTCCGCCTTCCCTGTGACTCCTTTTTCCTCCCATGGTACGCCTCCCCAGCCCTTGCCCCGCCGCCGAGTGAGACGCCGCAAAAAACACCAACGGGGTTCGGTCACGGTGACGTTGCTGCTGTTGGTGATCCTCGGTTGGCTGGGGCTACGGGCCATTCCCACCCCCTCCCTGCGCAAAATGCAAGAGGTGGTGTGGGTCAGCCATCCCGAACCCTTGGCTATGGAGGGCGGCGATCCTTACATTCGCGCCCTGATGCGCACCATCTCCGCCGCCGAATCCAATACCAGCTATCCCTACACCATCCTCTACGGAGGCGAATCCTTTGCGCCGGGGAATCGCCATCCCAATATTTGTGTGCCCATTACCGCTGGGCCAAATACGGGCAACTGCACCACCGCCGCCGGACGCTACCAGTTCCTCACCCAAACCTGGGAGGAAAAAGCGGCTAAATATCACCCCCGCCCCCCCGCCTGGTACGACATGTGGGGAGAATATAGCTTTGACCCCAACTCCCAGGATTTGGTGGTATACCGCTGGCTCAAGGACGAAAACGCCTGGGGGTTTGATATCGCCGCTGCCCTGCGGGAGGAGCGTCTTGATGATGTGCTACGTCGCCTATCGGGCACCTGGACAAGCCTAGGCTACGGCATTGAATCCAACACCATGACCTCCCGCCTGCCTCGCATCTACCGCAATTTGCTGGCCGAAGAACTGGAAAACGCCCCCGCCAGTACCCGCCCCAGCACCGCCGAAGGCAACCCACTCTAAGGTCTAGGCACGCTTTAGGTGAATGGAGTGCGGCGATTGTGCTAGCCCAGACACGGAAAATCAAGGCGGTGTTGACTCACGGCGGAACAACAACAGGTGTTGGCAGCACGGTTAGAACGGCCTCCCGACGACGATGGGGCCTGGAGTGGGCCGAAGGCTGAATTGGAATTAATAGGGATAAACGTAGGGTTGGTTAAAGCCACTGGCTTTGAAGACGTGGATGGTCTCCGTCACCTCGCCCCCTCGTCGTAGGTCTAGGGTGGTGAGGGGTTCGATGGTATCAAATAGGGGTTGATATTGGGCTAGGATGTCGGGATCTTGGGCGAAACGCTCTAGGGTCAGATACAGGGCATCTTGGCCTAGCCAGTCGGTTTGGTTGAACCAAAAGGCAAAGCCCCTGGGGTCTTGGCTGAAGGCGGTGATGGGCACATCGCGCAGGGGGTGGATGGCCATATCGAAATAGCCGCCCAGGTAGTATTCGTTGGTGAAAATAAAGCTGACCTCGGTTAGGGTGGCTTGCAGTTGGGGATCTTCGGCCATCAGGCGGCGCAGTTGGAGGGTGTCGATCAGTTCTGTGGAGCCGTCTTGTTCTAGGGGAATCAGTCCGCCAAAGGGCGCATAGCGGCTAGGTTGTTGTAGAAATCCCAGTTGCAAATGCAAAAGCGCAATCACGGATAGGATGGCCAAAAGCGTCCCCGAACCCCACAGCCACCGTTGCACCAGCCGGGGTCTGCGCCGTTGCCAAATTACCACCTGGGCACCGAGCAAAATCAGCAATCCCCAATAGCCGGGAGCGGGCCAAGCGGGGAAAATTTGTTGCTTGCCCCCCAGCACCGTAAACAACAGCACAATCGGCAGGGAAAGCCAGAGCACCAGCGCTAACTGATCCCGTCCCTGGGCTTCCTGGGTGTCCCAACTGGGGGTGAAGGCCATCAAAACATGCTGCCCGGTTTGGCGTAGCGTCACCCACCACAGGGGCAGGCCAAACAGCGGAAAGAGGTAGACATTCGACAGCAGCCAATAGCCCACCATTTGCCCAAATCGAAAGGGGCTGGGTTCATCGCTGCCGCCATCAAAGCGCATCCCCAGGTGAAAGCGAAAGGAAATCCAGTCGTGCTGGGCATTCCAATACAGCAGCGGAAAGAGTGCGATCATAAAGCACCCCACCGACGCCACCAGCCAGGGCGATTGAAACACCTTGCGGTAGGGCTGGCGACTGAGGCAAAACCCCACCAGCCCCAGCCCCAAAATAAAACCGTGGTACTTGCTGATGCAGGCCAGCCCCACCAATCCGCCCAGCAGCGCCACTCGCCAGGTTGGGATGTAGGCGTTCCCAATTACGCCATAGTGGTTCAGGCGGCGACGGCTGGGGAAAAATTCCCACAGGGCGACTAGGAGCGTGGCACTCCAAAACAGCATCAGGCCATTATCGGGCGAGGTGAGAATGCCGAAGGAGATCACAATCAGCGGCATCAACGTCCCAAAGGCCATCGTCATTTGGCCCACCGCTGGGTTGTGCATTCGCCTCGCCGCCAGGTACAGCAGCATCAGACTGAGGCCATACAGCAGCAGCGCCCCCACCCGAATCGTCAGCGGCGAGATCATCCCCGTTGTCCACCAGCCCAGCCCCGTGGTGAGGGCCACCATGACAGGATGGTCAAAGTAGCTCCAGTTCAGGTGGCGGCTGTAGAGGTAGTAGTAAGCCTCATCAAATCCCGGCAGCAGCCAGATGGCCACGATGGTGCGATAGATCAGCCCGCCCGCCAACAGCCAAAGCAGTTCTCGATGCTCCTGATTCGTATCTTTAAGCCACCCTGCCATTGCCCCACCCCCCCTGCTACGATTCCCCACTTTATCGATAAATTCTCCCAATTTCCTACGGACTCATCGCTGTGCGCCCCAACGATCAGCGGTTGGGTTACTTCAAGTCATGCATCAGCTAGGCCGATATTGGGGAATTAGCGCGATTACCGTAGTGGACGGCAATCGGACTAACGTTGGCGAGCCGCAGTGATATAGTCAATCTATCTGGCTCTTCCAGAACCGTGGTTAGAGTTGTACAGGCCAATACATTGAATCTTGCTCGAATTCACTGAAAGCCTTGCTGGACATAGGTGTTAGCTTGACGTATTACCCTGAGCCCAGAAGATCCGGGTATCCCTACTTGGCAGAAGCCTTATGACTCAAGAACAGGGGGAGCTAGAGCAATTAGCAGCGGCCCAAGCCCAAATCCAGAAGATCTCCGAACAATTAGCCGCCGAGCGTGAAGCATTTCAGCGGCTTGAGGATCAGATTGCGCAGCAGCAAAAGGATCTGGTGCACCGCGAAGCCCAGAACCATCGCCTTCAGCGGGTACTGGAAGCCAGTCCAGCCACCACCTACAGCTATCAGGCGACTCCTCCCTATGCCTGTACCTACATTAGTCAGAATATTGAAACCGTTTTGGGCTACAGCCCAGAGGAATTTACCGCAGAGCCGAATTTTTGCGTGCAGCGCGTCCATCCCGATGATGCAGCCCAGGTATTTGAGGGCATTCCTCAGTTGTTTGCCCAGGGAAAACTCCAGCGCGATTATCGGATGCGCCATCGCGACGGGTACTATGTTTGGCTTCGCGATGACATGGTGCTGCTGCGTGATGTGCAGGGTGTACCCCAGGAAGTAGTGGGCTATTTCACAGATATTACGGATCGCAAAGCGGCTGAAGCCATCGCTCACCAGCAGGCAGAACGGGAAGCTCTGCTGCGAGACATTACCCAGCAGATTCGGCAGACTTTAGATTTAGAGGTCGTTCTGACGACTGCCGTTGATCGGGTACGACAGTTTTTGCGGGTAGATCGGGCGGTGGTGTATCGCTTTCTGCCCGACTGGAGCGGTGATTTTGTGGCCGAGTCGGTGGCAGAACCGTGGGGCAAACTGCTCGATCCTGAGATGCGCCAAATTTTGACCGATACCTGTCTGCAAGAAAAACAGGGCAGTCGCTTTCAAAACCAAGAGACTTTAGCGGTTGCTAATATTTATCAGGCGGGTTTTCAACCCTGCCACATTGAACTGTTAGAACGGTTTCAGGCCAAAGCCTTTGTGGTAGCGCCTATTTTCTCTGGAGACACCCTCTGGGGGTTAATGGCCATTTATCAAAATGAGGATTTCCGAATCTGGCTAGATGGGGAGATCAATCTGTTGCAGCAGATTGCCAGCCAGCTAGGCATGGGCATTTACCAAGCCAGCTTGTATGAGCAGATACAAGCGGAGTTGCAACAACGCCAACGAACCGAAGCAGTTTCGCAGCAGCAGCTAGGGGCGATTGAATCGGCGGTGGATGGTATTGCCATCCTTCAGAAGGATCGCTATGTCTATCTCAATTCGGCCCATGTGAACCTCTTTGGCTATGAAACCACCGCAGAACTCATGGGCCAAAGCTGGAGAATCCTCTACTCTCCAGAGATGCTCGTGCAGTTTGAGCAGACGGTTTTTCCCAGTTTGCAGCAGCAACGATACTGGCAAGGGGAAGTAGTTGCTACCCGAAAAGACGGCACGACGTTTCCCGAATTTTTGTCTCTAACGCTGCTGGATGACAATGCTTTAGTCTGTATCTGTCGAGATATTACCGCACAAAAACAAGTCGAACAGACGATACAAGAACAGAAAAAGTTCATTGAAAGTGCCATTCAGACCAATCCAAAACTCCTGGTTTATCTGTTTGATGTGCCTAGCCAGAGCCTTCTTTTCGTCAGTGAATCGGTGGCTAACTTATTAGCCTATACCGCCGCCGAAATTCTGGCCATGGGGGCCGATCTGGTGCCCAACCTAGTGCATCCTGATGATCATCTTGGTTTTGCCGCCTACATCGACCAACTCGACCAAAGCCCGCCGGGAACCAGCCTCGCCTTTGAATATCGAGTGCGCCACCGCGATGGTCGATGGCTGGATTTGTTGCTGCGGGGGCAAGTCCATACCCGCGACGAGCAGGGCCATGTGCAGCAGTTTTTGGGCTCGGTCACAGATATTACAAGTCGCAAAAGAACCGAAGCCCATCTCCAAGCCTCCGAAGCCCGCTTTGAGACCATTGCCAACCTCGTTCCCGATTTTCTCTGGGAAAGCGAACCCAATGGCTTCAATACTTGGTGCAACCAACGCTGGCTCGACTACACTGGGCAAACCCTGGAGCAAGCCTTGGGCCGGGGCTGGTTAGAGGCCATTCATCCCGATGATCGCGCCCAATCGGTTCTGATTCAGCGAGACGCCGCCGAAACGGGAGAACCCCGGCGGGAAGAGCGCCGCATCCGTCGCCATGATGGAGAATACCGCTGGTTTGTCTCGAACGTTTCCCCGGTCACAAATGCAGCAGGCGAGGTGATCAAGGTGTATGGTGCCGTCACCGACGTGCACGAAGAACGCATGGCGCGGGAGGCATTGCAGGCATCGGCGGCCATCGATGCGTTTCGGGTGCGGCTGTCGGATGTGCTGCGTTCCCTCACCAATCCGATCCACATTCCAGCCGAGGCCTGCCATTTGCTGGGTGAACAGTTGGATGTGGATCGCGTCTTCTACATTGCCTTCGATGAGGCGGCGGGGATGTCCCAGGTTGATCGAGAGTATGTGCGGGGTGATTCTCCTTCCCTGATTGGCGAGTATCCAACCGCCAACGATTGCTGGAGTTTGCCCTACCTGCGCCGGGGCGAAACCATTGTCATTGCCGATACGCAATCCACCGCCTTCATTACGGAGGGTGAGCAGGCTAAGCTCAGGGACGCTCACCTGATTGGAATGCTGAGTATCCCTCTGATCAAAAACGGTGCCCTGGTCGGTGCCCTCGTTGCCAGCGAATCGGTGGCGCGTGAATGGACAGCGGCAGAGGTTGACCTAGTATGCGAAACCGCCGAACGGCTGTGGACAACGATGCAACGGGTCGAAGCCGAAGCCGCTGTGAAAGACCTTTCGGAACGCCTAGCCCTAGCGCTGCAAGCCGGATCCATTGGTACCTGGGATTGGGATTGCGTTAATGAGGTGAACTGGGATGATCAGATGTACGTCCTCTATGGTCTACAAAACCTGAGGGAGCGGGCTATCTATTCGACCTGGCGCAATAGCCTACATCCCGACGACCGTGACCGGGGAGAAGCGCTATTACAGGCGGCCCTGCGGGGTGAAGCCACCTATGACACCGAATTTCGTATCCAGCGTCCCACCGGAGAACTGCGCTGGATTCAGGCGATTGCCCAGGTCAAGACGGATCACCAAGGCAACCCTATCCGGATGGTGGGCATTAACCAAGACATCACCGAACGGAAAGCCGCCGAAGCCGCCCTGAACGCCCAAACCAACCGCCTCACTCTAGCCCTAGAGGCGGGTTTCTACGGCGTTGGAGAATGGGATTTTGTCAATCTTCCAGATTGGGATGATCAACTGTATAAAATATACGGTCTGCAAGACCTGGGCCGACCAGTCACCTATCAAGACTGGCGCGATCTCCTTCATCCTGACGATGCCAGTCAGGCAGAGGCTACGCTAGCCCAGACTCCAGAGATGCACAACGTTCTCACCGCCGAATTTCGGATTGTGCGGCCCGATGGCCAACTGCGCTGGGTACAAGCCTTTGCCCAGGCGGAGCGCGACGCGGAGGGCAATCCCCTGCGGATGGTGAGCATTACCCAGGATATTACTGAGCGCAAACAGGCGGAGGCTGCCCTGCAAGCGCAAACCAATCGCCTCAGCCTTGCCCTGCAAGCGGGTGCCTTTGGCATTTGGGAATGGGATTTGGGCGACAATCGGGTCTGGGATGATCGGGTGTATAAAATCTATGGCCTGCAAAATTTAGGGCGACCCGCCACCTACCAAGACTGGCGTGCCATCGTTCATCCCGCTGATCTGGAACGGGTGGAAGATCAGGTGCAGCGTTCCCTCACCAGGGAATTACCCTTCTATGTGGAATTTCGCATTTGCCGACCGGATGGTGAGCAGCGCTGGGTGCAAACCTTCGCCCAGGTGCAACGGGATGCGGCAGGTCGGCCCGTGCGGATGGTAGGTATTAACCAAGACATTACGGCGCGGAAACAGACCGAAGCTGACCTACAAGCCCAAACCAATCGACTCTCGCTGTCGTTGGAAGCGGGTGCCTTTGGCATTTGGGAGTGGGATTTTGTCCATGCCCCTGTCTGGGATGATCGGATGTACGAAATCTATGGCTTGCAAGACCTAGGCCGACCTGTCACCTATCAAGACTGGCGGAGTCTGGTTCATCCCGAAGACATCCTTCGCATGGATACCCAAATTGAGCAAAGCCTAGAAAGCAATACCGTCATCAGCGCCGAAATTCGCTTTGAGCGACCCGATGGCGAACTACGCTGGGTGCAGGTCTTTGCCCAGGTGCAGCGCGATGCCGAGGGCAACCCCGTGCGCCTGGTGGGCATTAACCAAGATATCACCGCGCGAAAACAGACGGAAATCGCTCTGCAAGCCCAAACCGACCGCCTCAGCCTCGCCCTACAAGCGGGTGCCTTTGGCATTTGGGAGTGGGATTTGGGCCAAAAGCGGGTTTGGGATGATCGGACCTATGAGATCTATGGCCTGCAAGACCTAGGACAACCTACGACCCATCACGATTGGCGAGCTTGTATTCATCCCGACGACGCTGATCAACTAGAGGCGGAAATCCAAGCCTCCCTCGCTGGCGAAGCCTCGGTCAACGCCGAATTTCGGATTTGGCGACCCGATGGCCAACTGCGGTGGCTTCAATCCTTTGCCCAGGTGCAACGCGATGCGGTTGGTCATCCTATGCGTATGGTGGGCATTACCCGCGACATTACCGAGAAAAAAGAGACCGAAGCCGAACTTCAGCTTTTGGCGGATCGTCTTTCTTTGGCTTTGCTAGCGGGCCAAATTGGCTTTTGGCTATGGGACTTAGACCAAAGCCTGTTTTGGGACACCTCCCTTTGCCGCCTCTATGGCCTTTCGGAGACCGATCAAGTCACCGATTGGAAAACCTGGCGAGACCTTGTGCACCCAGAGGATTTAGATCGGGTAGAGGCTCTGCTAGAAGCCGCCATCCATGGCGCACCCTATCTGGGGACCGAGTTTCGCATTTATCGCACCGATGGCGAACTGCGGTGGATTCAATCCTCGGCCTATGTGCAGCGGGATGAAAACGGCCAGCCCGTGCAAATGATTGGCATTAACCAAGACATTACCGCCCGCAAACAGGCCGAACTGGCGCTGCAAGAACAAACCAGCCGCCTCACCCTGGCCCTACGAGCCGGATCCTATGGCATTTGGGAATGGGATTTGGTGAGCGACCCCATCTGGGATGAGCGTATTTATGAAGACTATGGCCTGCAAAACCTAGGGCGACCCATCACCTACCAAGACTGGCGCAATCGCATCCATCCCGACGACCTCCACTGGGTAGAGGCGCAACTGGAGGCCGATTTACGGGCCAGAATTCCCTTCAGTGCCGAATTTCGCATCTGCCGCACGGATGGCGAACTGCGGTGGGTGTTGTCTACGGCCAAGCTATGCTGCGATGGCCAGGGCCAACCGCTGCGGATGGTGGGCATCCACCAAGACATTACCCACCGCAAACTGGCCGAGCAGGAGTTGTGGAACAGTCGGGCCAAGTTTCAGCGCCTGGTGGATGACATCGGTGATAAATTCGTCGTCTTTAGCCACACCGGAACCATTATCACCTACGTTAGTGGCGGGTTTCAGGCTGTTTTTGGAGTGCCACCAGAGGGCGTTTTGGGCAAGTCCTGGGCCGATAGCATCCGCTGGCTCCCCGAAAACTTAAAGCTAGCTCAAGCCGAAAACCAACGACTGCTCACCGATAGGGTGCCCTCCCAGGAATTTGAGATGTCCTTTATCCATCCCGATGGGAACATCCGCACCGTTCACGTCGTGCAGCACCCCGTTTGGGATGAGGCGGGCAACCTCCTGGCCATTGAAGGAGTGGTAGAAGACATTACCGAACGCAAAGCCGCCGAGGCCGAATTGCGCCGCACCAACGCCGAACTGGAACGCGCCACCCGCCTCAAGGACGAATTTCTGGCCAACATGAGCCACGAACTGCGCACCCCCCTCAACGCCATCCTCGGCATGACTGAAGGATTGCAAGAGAAAATCTTTGGCCCCCTCACCGAACGCCAGCAGCGCAGCCTAGCCACCATCGAACGCAGCAGCAGCCACCTGCTCTCGCTGATCAACGACATCCTCGACCTCTCCAAAATTGAAGCAGGCCAGGTAGAGCTAGACTTCGAGGCCATCGGCGTTGGCCCGCTATGTAGCACCAGCATCGCCTTTGTAAAACAGCAGGCCCACAAAAAGCGCCAGCAGATCACAACCCTCATCCCCAACGGCTTGCCCGACCTCTACGGCGACGACCGCCGCCTGCGCCAGGTGTTGATTAACCTGCTCACCAACGCCGTCAAATTCACTCCCAAAGCAGGCCAAATTACCCTTGCCGCCAGCTACATTGCCCTCACCCCAGATGCCGCTTCCCCCTGGGCCTTCACCCATCCCCAAGCCAACCCCGGCGATACCCTCGGCCTGTTGTCTATCTCCATCACCGATACGGGCATTGGCATTAGCCCCGCCGATGCCCAACGCCTATTTCAGCCCTTTGTGCAGGTCAACACCGCCCTCAATCGCCAATACGAAGGCACCGGGCTGGGCCTCTCCCTGGTCAAACGCATTGTGGAAATGCACGGCGGCGAAGTCACCCTCACCAGCGATGTGGGCGTTGGCAGTTGCTTCACCGTTCAGCTACCGATCATCGCCATTCCCAACACCGCCACCTCCCCAGATCGCTTCACCGTCTCCAACACCGCCCCGCCCCCGGTAGACCCCGCCAAAGCCCCCCTAATTTTGCTGGCCGAAGACAACGAAGCCAACATCAGCACTACCAGTTCCTATTTGGAAGCTAAGGGCTACAGGCTCATCATCGCCAGAGATGGCCTAGAAGCTACCAACCTAGCCACCACAGATCAGCCCGATTTGATTTTGATGGATATCCAAATGCCCCAGATCGACGGACTAGAGGCGATCCGCCAGATTCGCCAAAACCCCGCCCTGGCCACGGTGCCCATCGTTGCCCTCACGGCCCTCGCCATGCCCGCCGACCAAGAACGCTGCCTAGCGGCTGGGGCTAACCACTACCTCAGCAAGCCCATACGCCTCAAGCAACTCTCCCAATTGATCACCACCTTACTAGCCAAGGATTCTCCTGCATCGAGTTTAGGCTGAAACAAGGGCGGAACGATGGGCGCTAGGGCAGACCAATGACAGGTCTGCCTCGTTACAGGTCTGCCTCGGCCACCAGGTCGCTCCAGGCGATCACAATCGTTTGCAGGGCGACGGGGGCATCCTCCAGGGCAAGGTCGATGTATTCCGTTTCCAGGTATCGGGACGACAGGCGCACGGTGGGATAGTCGGCAAAGGCGGCATCGGTGACGTAGCGCATCCGGTGCAGGTTAGGGAAGCGCTGGTCTTCTAGCACCTGCTGAAACGCCGTGACTTGGTCTGGCGACAGACGGGCCTCTGCCACCACCCGACCGCTTTCCCGTTGAATCAGTCGGCCATCGGTCATCAGAATCGTTTCCTTAACGTAGCCCGCCAAGCTGCCCGACTCCACCGCCCGAAAGAGGTGACCTTGGGTGTCCGGATCAGACTCCGTGACGGGGTGAGGGATGAAGTCGGGAATCAGGCCATTGCGGCTGCCGCTGGCGGTGGGGTTTTGCACCACGCCGTGGGTATCGACCTCTTGGTGGGTGTGGTAAACCCAGCTTTGGTCGCCATCGGTGACCACCACCCGCAGGCCAAAAATAGCGATGGCGGTGCAGGCCAGATCGGGCACATAGATTCCCATGCAGCCATCAAAGGTGGCGGTTTCGGCGGCGGCAATGCGCAGATCAGCCACAGGACGACCTAGATCCATGGCCACATTTTGCAGAATGCGATCCCGCACCGCCGGGGTGAGAACGTCATCCACATCGGCGTCGCCCCAGTCGCCCGGTTGCTCATCGGTCGATGGATCCACCACAGATGGATCGACCACCACGGCTTCCCCAGGAGAGGAGGTCGTTTCTTCGGCATCGGGCAGGGGGGCGCAGGCCATCGCGCCAGTGGTCAGGATGCCCAGGGCAAACAGGGTCGTCAGCGCTTTGGTGGAAAGGGTGAAGAAAGGCATGGGGCGATGGTAAAGGGTGAATTTTGGGTTTTTCATGGTGAATTTTGGGGCTTGAATTTCAGAGCTTGAATTGACCTTAGCCACGCTTTGGTCTGGCTAAAGCTGGGTTACAGAATGGGTAACGGCTGACTGACACAACGCCGAAAAGCCTGGATATCTTGTAGGTTGGGTGGCGCGATAGCAAAACCCAACAAGCCTGAAATCCTCGGCGGGTGTTGGGTTTCGCTTCGCTGCACCCAACCTACATTGGAGATGTGTCAGGCAATCATGGGCCGACCTTCTGAGGGAGAAACCGGGGTGCGGTCGTAAGAAACCGGGGTGCTGTCCCTATGACTACCGGACTAAGCCGCCATAGGGTCGCCAGAACTGCACCCTTTGGCCCAGGGCCATCAAAAAGTCGCCCTGGGGGCTGAACTGAAAAGGGCCAACCTCGTGCAGTTGCGACAGGGGCAGTCCCGTTTCCACCGACCACAGGGTGATGCCCTGGCGGGGGATGGGTTCGCTCTCCACCAGGGGCAAGAGGAGGGTGCCCGTTGCGAGGGTAGTGCCATCGGGGCTAAAAGCCACCCAGCCCGGATTGGTGGGCTGAATGGGATGCCCAGCGGTCTGGTTGAGGGGGATGAAATGCACCGTTTCGCGGCGAGCCAAATCCCACAGGCGGGCGGTGGTGCCGTCGCTGGTGGCCAGCCATTCACCGTTCGGGCTATAGACCAAATGCCGCAGGGGTTCATGAACTCGCAGGGTAATCTGGCGGGCTCCGGTGTTGGCGTTCCAGAACTTAAGGCTGTTGTCCGCATCCCCCGTGGCCAGGGTGGTGCTGTCTGGGCTAAAGGCCAGGGGCAGGGGCGCAATCCCGTTTCCGGCCCGGTTCACCAGGGTGCGAATCAGCCGTCCGCTGGGCACCTCCCAAAGCTGGAGGGTGTTTTGGTCGGTGGCAGTGGCCAAACGCTCTCCATTGGGGCTAAAGCGCAGGGTGTGGACGATGCCATCGGGGGCGGCGATGGATAGGGTCTGCAACAGCCGTCCCGTTTGCAGATCCCACAGTTTGACGGTGTTATCGGCACTGGCGCTGGCCAGGGTTTGGCCCGTGGGGCTGATGGCAATGGCCCGCACCGCATAGCGATGGCCCTCCAGGGTGCGGATGGGTTCCCCCGTGGTGGCCGACCACAGCCGCACCACCCCGTAGGACATCCCTGCGGCCACAATCTGGCTATCGGGGGTGAAGGCCACTGAATTCGCCACATCCCCGACAATGCGATCCCCTTGACCACCGGGTTCCTGGGGTAGGTTGCCCTGGGAAAAGGCTTCCATCGCTGGCCCCCGGTGCAGGGTAATGATTCGGTTGCCCCGCTGGGCGTTCCACAGGGCCAGGGTGCTTTCCCCCGGTGTCGGACAGTTGCGCTCGTAGCTGTAGCTGCCGATGGCCACCACCTCGCCGTTGGGGCTAAGGGCCGAGGAAGCCGTGCGGATCGGGCACTGGGAATCGGGATAGAGGGATTGGAGATTGATGGTGTGGGCCAACTGGGGCCGCTGCCAAGATCCAATGTCCGGCACCGTCATTCCCAGAGCGGTTTCCACCCAGCTATAGAGGATGGGCAGGTATTGGTGGAACCGTTCCCCCTGCACAAACATGGCGTCGATGGTACAACTGCCGCAGCTTTCCACCGAGAGCAGGCGGGAAATTTGCGCCCAACTCACCCCGGCCCAGGGTAAGTGACCCACGGGGGCATCGAGGGAATGGGTGATCTCCATTTCGGTCAGCCAGTCTCCAGCGATGAAGGTGGGATCTTCCATGCCCGGTGGCCGCGTCCAGCCGACCCGATCCCCGAAGGCTTTCGCTGCCGTGGCCGAATCCACTGGGTTCTGCGCCCGCACCTCGGCCCAGATGCGCTGCTGCACACTAAAGCCAAACCGCCCGTCGCTGGCCTCCACCCACAGGTCATCCAGGGCTTGCAGCACCTCCGGGGGAATGTTGGTGGCTAGGGGCGTGCCCAAAATGTTGCCACCGGGATGAATCCAGCGATCCAAAATGTGGCGGGTTTCGGCATCGGCGGCCTCCCAGTCTTGGGCGGCCAAGTGGGTTCTCAGGGCGCTCATATCCACGGGCTGCGCCTGAGCCCAGTTAATTTGCTGCACCGTCGGGTCTATCTGGGCCTGGGCCACGGGGGCCAGCAGGGGGTGCATCAGGGCCGCACTCGCTAAGCCCAGGCTGATGTTTGTCAGTACTTTCGTTGCTTTCATAGAACGTCCTTGTGTGCTGTGGGTGGCTGAGGGGAGTTGAGGGGGGACTGCCCGCAAGGAGAGGTTTAAGGGAGTGGTTTTGAAGATCCCAGTCATAGCCGTAACCCTTCCATCAAGGCATTTAGATGGGGTTCAAAGGTCTCCAGAGCTTCAATATCCGAAAAGGAACCCGTGGGGTCGCCGCTGATTACCCCCGTCACGAAGACAAAGATCTGTTCGCTATCGGCGGTGACATAGCCCACGGTGCGGTCAAACACGGCTCCGTTGGGATGGGTGATGGTGTAGCCGTAGCGCAATCCAGCCAAGCTGCCAATCTGAACGGGTTCTGGAGGGTCTGCTGCAAACCGAAGGTTGGGATCCGCCCCGGCTCGATCCGCCTCGATGGTGTCGTAATGATTCACCACCCAGGCCTCGATAAACTGCTGCTGAGCTTCCGGCGTCTTGGGCGGCCCCCCTGGCAGGTTCAAATCATAGAGGGAATAGCTAAACCGCTCCACGGTGTCGCGAACTTCGCCATCGGCCTGAATGCAAAGCAGCATGGGGTTCTCGCAGGGGACGACCTGCCACCCCTCAGGGGCCGAGGTTGGCCCTAGGAGATCGGCCCAGCTTGTAAACTCACGGTTAATCGCAGGAGATGGTTCCGTCGGTGAGGCGGGCGCTTCAGCGGGGACTTCTGTAGGCGCTTCAGGGGTTGATATGGGTGGCGATGCCCCAGTACAGGCTGGCAACACCAGGCCAAGCAACAAACATCCGGCCACCGCCGGAAAGCGTGGAAAATGGGTCATGGCAATGTGGGGGCAAAAGACTTGGGCAACCGCGACCTGATACGAGCACCGTTTTCCAAGTTTGGGCATAGATATCCTGCCTTCTCAGTTCGGGCCAATGACCCTAGGAAAGGCGAGGCATTATGGAACTTCAGCACCAGCCGGGGCAATTCCTGACCCGAGGGCTTAAATCCTAGTGTGAGTTGCAACAGGGATGGGGTGAACACCCAGATTCAGCCAGGGGAAATCCCCATTGAATCGGGGATTTCAGAGGCGTTGTGAAACCTGATGAATCCACACAGTTTATCTACGGTAGCGCCGCCGCCTCAGAACTGTTAGAAATTGAGGCCGAAGCGGCCCTCGCCGATGCCAGCGTGATCTTTAACCTGTACCATCCCGATGACCGGGATGGGTTTGTAGCCGCTCGCAACCACAGTGTGGCGACCCATCAGCCCTTCCGCCACGAGTGGCGCGTGATGACGCCCTCAGGCAAAATCAAGTGGCTCCAGGTCAACGACCGCCACGAACGGTTGCCCAACGAGGATATTCTCTGGTTTGGGGTAGTGCTCGATATTCGTGATCGCAAGTGGGCAGAGCTAGAGCGCCAGCGGCAAAAAGACCTGCGCGAAACCATCTATGACGAAGGGGGTGGCCTGCTTCCCGCAGCATGGTCAGTCGGGCACCGTGGCTAGTGGATCTTTAGCCGCAATCGCTCAATCGAACAGACCCTCTACGGTTTGGCGAAAAACAATCAGAGCATGGGTGTCTTGGAAGGGTTTGAGGGCTTCAATGAGCTGATCAGAAAGATCGGAGGTAACCAGAGTTTTAAGCTCAATATTCGTGTTATAGCCTGCAATATCACCCATCCGTTGGCCATGGCTACCAGCGCCCTGGGCTGGCACGAGGGTATAGCCCGTGACCTGAAATTCAGTGAGGAGATGGATGAGCCGATTTTGTAGAACGGCTTCACCAATAATAGTAACCAGGGTTCCTTTGGTTAAAGAAGATGACATCGTTAAACGCCTCCAGGCGGGATATATTAATGTGAGGTTTGTTAAACGTTAGACCGTATTAGATCTTTGTGATTCTCTAGAAAGAGATGACTACCCTCAACAGGTCAATCCGATACGGTGCATCGGGCGTTACCTAATGCATGATCTACGAGGGTTTCGGAAATGGGAGCCGTTAAAAGACAATTCACCCCAGGTTCCTAACCCAAAGGGAGGAATGAACCGTTATGCGGGAGAGTCGTAGCGCTTAGGATCTTTTTTGGGCTTCTTCGTTCCGTCAGTATTTGCTTTGGGTTTTTTAGCTTCCTTATTACCCTTTCTTTCTTTTCCCATGATTGATCACCTGATTTAAGGACTTGATTACGGTTATCTAGATACAACGGGCTAGAATGGGCATTGAAGTCATTGATGGCTGCAAAATCGATAGCTTAGAGAAATATCTTGTCTACCCAGCCAGGGTACCAACGCTATGGGGTTTACAAGTTTTATAGAAGCACTAGGGCATTCAAGACAAGGCAAAGTCTAAGGCGTTAAGCTGATTTAGGTACCCGCACTTGCGATGGCCATGGATGATATTATCGCTGGCCTACCCTTATTTTAGTCGGTATGAATTGGCTTGAACGGATCACACTTATTTCTTAGGAAACAGCCTTGACCCAAACCTCCATTTCAGTGAGCTGTAGTGGCCCATACTGGGTGGCCAGCGCCACATCAGCGGCGTCTCGACCGTAGGCGATGATGATCCGATCCCCTCGGGGTTCTGGCTGGGTCGCATCAAAGGTATACCAGCGGTGGCCCACGTAGGCTTCAAACCAGGCGTGGAGATCCATAGGTTTGAGGTCATACAGATACCCCACAACCATGCGGGCCGGAATGGTGAGGCTGCGGCAAAGGGCGATGCCGAGGTGAACAAAGTCGCGACATACCCCGACTCGGGTCTTCTCGGTTTCTAGGGCCGAGGTAGAGGCATCGCTGGTGTCGTAGCGGTATTCGATGTGGGTGTGAATCCAGTGGCGGATGGCCTCGACTTGATCGTAGGCGGGTTCGATGGCGGCGGTAATGTCGTGGGCTAAATCGGCCATCAGGTCGGACTGACAGTAGCGGCTGGGCAACAAAAACGGCAGGGTTGCATTGGGCAAGTCTTGCACAGGCACAAACTCGGCCCCAAACTGGACATCGATGTGATGGGCGACCTGGGCGGTGATGGTGCTACGCACCCGCAGTTGTCCGGGAGGGGCCATCAGCCGCTGACAGAGGTTGCCATAGCTATCCACGTAGTCTAGGGTAGGCACTTGGGGACTAACCTGTAGGCTAGCCTGAAGAATGCGCTGGGCGGCTCCCTCCTGGGGCTGGAGCATCAACATCAAGGGGGCAGATTCCTGCGTCTCAAATAAAAGTTCGCACCCGGCATTGAGTCGCATAGATTCGCTCTCTCAGTAGTCCTTTCAGGATAGCGGAGCCAATCGGTGAATGGCCCCGCCCACGGTGGATTTCTGGGATTCAATACTGTCATTGAGCGCTTCCAGGGAATCGTCCCCAGCGATCTGAGCGGCCCTGTCTTCTTGAGTCATGGGTCTTGATAGGCTCATCCCAAGTATGCATTTGCCCTATCAACGCGGATGGTTCAGTTGACATCTATTTCGGTCTTAACGAGTCTAAGGACAAGGTGAACTGGATTCGGACGTTACCAGGTAAAGGCTGGTTTGCGTACTTACGCTTCTATAGCCCGACCGAGGCGTATTACGACTAGACGTGGAAGCTCGATGACGTCATAGCGGCGCAACAATAATATGTAGAAAATCCGTAGAAAAAATATGTAGAAAATCCGTAGAAAAAATATGTAGAAAATCTGTAGAAAAGGTCGTGAAAGGTCGGGATTCGGTTCAGCCATTGGCCCTTAGCTGGTACAGTCCAGGAATAATAGAAGCCATCAAGGAGGCAGAAACCATGGCGAGAGACAATCAAGCGGCGGGACCCTACAACATTTTATTCATCCTGACGGATCAGGAACGCCATTTCCGCCCGAATGAACTTCCCAAAGACTATCACTTGCCAGCCCATGAGCGGCTGGCGAAGAACGGTGTGGTATTCGAGAACCACCGCATCAATTCCTGCGTGTGCACGTCCTCGCGCTCGGTGATCTATACCGGGCTTCACATCCAGCAGACCAAGATGTTCGACAACACGAACTTCCCCTGGATGCAGAGCATGTCAACCGACATCAAGACCCTCGGCCACCAGCTCCGCGAGGCTGGCTACTACACCGCCTACAAGGGCAAATGGCACCTCACCCGCGAGTTCGAGACCGAAAACACCCTTGAAGCACCGACGAAAATCTTCACCCAGGAGATGGAGGCCTACGGCTTTTCCGATTACCTTGGGGTCGGCGATATCATCGCACATACCCATGGTGGTTATCTGCACGACGGTATGATTGCCGCCGCCGCCGCCAGTTGGCTACGGGGCAAGGCCTCGGAACTGGCGCAGGAGAACAAGCCGTGGTTCCTGGCAGTGAACCTGGTCAACCCCCACGACGTGATGTTCTACGACACGGACGAGCCGGGACAGCCGATGCAGGGGACAAACAATCTGACCCACATCGCGGGCGATCCGGCCCATGAGATGTACACCAAGCAGTGGGAATTCGATCTGCCGGACAGTTTTTCGCAGGCGATTGACGCGCCGGGACGCCCCGCCGCCCACACCGACCACACCCTGGGGAACGATGCAATGACCGGGCCGATTCCGGTGGACGAGACCTGGCGCTGGCGCAAGCGGCACAACTTCTATCTCAATGCGCTGCGCGATGTTGACCGCCACATCCTGACGGTGCTCGACGAACTGGAGGATCGCGGCCTCGCGTCCAACACCATCGTCATTCTGACTGCGGACCACGGCGAACTCGGCGGCGCACATCAGATGACCGGGAAGGGTGCCACCTCCTACCGCGAGCAGAACAACGTGCCGCTGATCGTAGTGCACCCGGCCTACGCAGGTGGCAAGCGCTGTCGGGCCGTGACCACGCACCTCGACCTCGCGCCGACCTTGATCTCGCTCACCAACGCCAGCCCCGATCAGAAAGCGGCGATCACCCAGGATCTTCCAGGCAAGGACTTCTCCCCTGTGCTCGCTGCCCCGGAGCAGGCGGGCCTCGACACGGTGCGCGATGGCCAGCTCTTCTGCTTCAACATGTTCGCCTCCCTAGACGGCGACTTCCTGTTGCAGGCGCGCGATCTGTTGAAACAGGGCGGGCCGGAGAAGATTAAGGAAGCCGGACTGCACCCGGACATGATGAAACGCGGTGCCATCCGCAGCGTGTTCGATGGCCGCTACCAGTTCACGCGCTACTTTTCCCCCAAACAGCACAATCGGCCCACCTCGATTGAGGAACTGTTTGAACTGAACGATGTCGAGCTGTTCGACCACCAGAACGACCCGAACGAAGTCGAAAACCTGGCGCTGGATCGAGGGAAAAACGCCGACCTGATCATGGCCATGAATGCCAAGCTGAACCGACTGATCGACGAGGAGGTGGGCGAGGACGTCGGCCAGATGCTGCCCGGCGGCGTGGATGGTGGCTGGGTGGCGACGCCCGCCGTGCACGATCTGTGATCTTGTGATACCAAATCCGACTTGTTTGCCCCCGGTATCAGCGGGCGAGGAGACCTCGCC
>JBBAWV010000051.1:0-29738 GCA_040396995.1 Nodosilinea sp.
TTGGGCGAATCGGATCCACTACATTTTTTCTTTACTGGTATGAAACCACCCTGCTAGCCCCCCTTAAAAAGGGGGGAACCGGATTCAAAGTCCCCCTTTTTAAGGGGGATTTAGGGGGATCTCCTAGGCATTACCGAATGAAAACAAGATCTGTATAAGCGGTAGATCCCTCAGGGAGAGGGGTTGTGAATCTGGCTCCCCTTCTCCCTAGGGAGAAGGGGTTGGGGGATGAGGGCAAAGGCTGGGCGTTTTATTCGTTGGATTACTCTTAGCGAGATCCTGGCATTGCCTGGTGGCGGCGTTCCATTTCCTGGCGAATGGCCTGGATGGTTTCGACTAGGCTGGTTTCAAACAGGGTGTAGAACATGGCCTTAAACGGCCCCACATCGGCTTCAGCATGGACTTGCTGGGACACCAACCGCAACGGGCTGGCACTGGTGGGCGGGATGGCCTCATCCAATCGCCAGTGGCCATACATGTGCTGTAGGTTCCCCTGAATTAAACGAAAGCTGATCTGCTGCTGGTCAATTTCTAGGTTTTCGGTGCGGACGACGGATTCGAGGGTGGAGAGCAAAATGCGCCGCCGATCCACCTGTTCCACAATGGTGCGGGGGCCATCGGCTTCAATCACGCGGCTTTTGGCCACCGTGGGTAGAAAGCGGGCAAAGTTGCCATAGTCCGTTAGCACCGCCCAGGCCGTTGCCCAATCCGCAGTGGTCGTTATCATCACCTCATACTGCCCCTGCCCTCCCCACAGCAGCACCTCGCGTCGGGTGAGCTTGGCCCAATCGGCGGCAGACAGCCGAGCCAGGTAGGTTTCGGCAGGTAGCACCTGGCGAGATAATAGCGACATAATGCAGAAACCGAAGGTAAACGTCCGTAGCCCAATCTTCTGTAGCCACCGTAGCCAACTCATGTCCCGTTTTGAAACCGCCCAAGCGGCCTACCAGGCGCTTCCTAAACACGTCAAAAGCCTCATGCTGAGCACCGTCAACGCCGACGGCACCCCCCACGCCAGCTATGCCCCCTTCGTGATGGACGATACCTATCAGATATACCTACTCACCAGCAGCCTATCCGCCCACACCCCAAATCTCTTAAGAACTGAGCAGGCCAGTGTCCTCATTATTGAAGACGAAAGCCAGACTCAGCAAGTTTTCGCCCGCCAGCGGCTGAACTACGACTGCCAGGTTACCCCTATCAAACGCCAGAGCGAAGCGTGGGAACCCCTAATGGCTCAATTTGAGACCCGCTTTGGAGAAATCATTGCCATGCTACGCCAACTCGAAGATTTCCAACTCTTCCACCTCAGCCCCCAGGGTGGACGCTTCATTATGGGCTTTGGGGCCGCTTATGCCGTCGATCCTAACAACCTCGGCCAGATCCAGGAAGGGGCCATTACCGGATAAAAGCTCCCCAACTCCCGACTCCCTATTCCCCATTCCCTATTCCCTATTCCCGACTCCCGACTTCTCTAAACCACCACCTGCACCGACCGTAGCGCCTTGATAGTCGCAATCACCCCATCGGTCACCTGTTCAATTTCGTCGGCGGTGGTGAAGCGGCCTAGGCCAAAGCGCAGGGTAGCGTAGGCCAGATCGTCGCTGTGGCCCAGGGCTTTGAGGACGTGGGAGGGTTTGCGGCTGGCGGAACTACAGGCCGACCCGGAGGAGATCGCCACCAAGGGGCGTAGGCCCAGCAACAGGGCTTGGCCATCCACTCCTTCGATGCTGAGGTTGAGGTTGCCCGGTAGGCGCTGGCTGGGGTGGCCGTTGAGAACCATGCCATCGCACACCTGCAACCTAGCCCAAAGATAGTCCCGCAGCCCCTTTAGCCGTGGGGTTTCCGTGGCCATTTCTGCTAGACCCAGTTCTACGGCCTTAGCAAAACCGACGATCTGGGGGGTGTAGAGGGTGCCGGAGCGCATTCCCCGCTCGTGGCCACCGCCGTGCTGCTGGGGGGCAAGGGTCACTCTGGGATTGCGCCGCCGCACGTAGAGGGCACCGATGCCCTTGGGGCCATAGACCTTGTGGGCGGTGAGGGACATCAAATCCACCTGCATGGCCTGGACATCTAGGGGCACCTTGCCGATGGCCTGGGCGGCATCGCTGTGGAAGATCACCCCCTTTGCCCGACAGCGCTGCCCAATTTCCGCTAGGGGTTGCAACACACCAATTTCGTTATTGGCTACCATCACCGAGACGAGGATCGTATCGTTCCGTATCGCGGCTTCCAAGTCGTCTAGGTTGACCAAGCCGTTGGGCTGCACGGGCAGCACCGTCACGTCAAACCCCAGGCTGGCCAGGTAGGTGCAGGGGTCGAGGACAGCGTTGTGTTCGGTCTGCACGGTGATGATGTGTCGCCCCCGTTCCAAGTAGGCTTCGGCCACGCCCTTAATAGCCAGGTTGTTGGCCTCGGTGGCCCCGCTGGTAAAGACGATTTCCTCTGGGCTGGCATTGATGGCGGCGGCTAAGCGGTCGCGGGCTTGTTTCACCGCTGTCTCGGCTTCCCAGCCATAGATGTGGCTGCTGCTGGCGGCATTGCCAAACTGGTGGGTAAAAAAGGGAATCATCGCCTCCATCACCCTTGGATCGACGGGCGTTGTGGCGTGACCATCGAGATAAATAGGCCGTTGAACCATGGCTGTGTCTCCTTTTTGCCGTCCAGGATTGCCCTGCTCTCCCGATGATATAGCGCTTTTCCGTGGGCGATAGAGCCCTCAAGACCCTATTGAGTCATCAAGCGCTGAAAAGGCAAAGGCTCTGGAAAGCTCTGAATTATTCAGGGTAGACTAAGCCCTAGGCTTCAGGGGCAGAGGGCAGGTGTCGAATCCATGGATTTTGACGATATTGCTGGGTTGATTAACCAGGTGGCCCTAGAGCAGATTGGGCGACCTCTGAAGGATGTGGAACGCTTGGTCTTGAAAGGGGCTTGGTATAACCAGACCTATGGATCCATTGCCGAGCAGGCGGTGGGCTATTCCGAGGATTATCTCAAGAAGGATGTGGGGCCAAAGCTCTGGCATCTGTTGTCGGCCTTGGTGGATACCCAGAACCGGGGCATTAAGGTCACGAAGCGCAACTTGCAAAATGTGCTGCAAACCTGGGCTAAGCAGCGACAGGAATCCCAAATCAGTGACGGGGTAATGGCGTTGTCTGGGGCTGGGGTCTCCGGCGATCCCTCGACCGTGGTGCAGGTGGTGCGGTCGGCCCCTGCCGTTGAGGTGGCAGATTTCTGTGGCCGGGAGGAGGACTTAGCCACCCTCACCCAATGGCTGACCGGGAAGGGAATAGCCGATGGCCCCGGTCGGCTAGTGTTGCTGTGGGGCTTGCCGGGATTGGGCAAAACCGCCCTGGCGGGGCAAATCATCCATCGCCTTGGCCCCACGATGGATCGCTGTGGCTACCTAGACCTGACCCATCACGCAACCGATGGAGCGGTCGTCTCGGCCCTAGCGACCTGGTTGGCCCCTGGAGAACCACCACCCACCACCGCCCCAGTGGATTGGCTGATGGATCGGTTTCGACAGCAGCGTTGCCTGTTGGTGTTGGATCATTTGGACGTGTGCTTTGATCCTCAACACCTGGCGGGCCAATACCAATCGGGCAGCGAGGCCATTCAGCAACTCCTCCACCGCTGGGCCACGGAGTCCCACCCCGGCCATCTGGTGGTGATCAGCCGCGAACCTCCGGCGGATCGGTTTCAATGGTTGGGGCCACGGGCGAGGGAATATCCCCTCCAGCCCCTTACCCTAGCCGATACCCAAGTCCTACTGCTACGTCAGGGGGTGCTCCCTGCCCCAGATGACCAGTGGGCTGATGTGTGGCAACGCTACGGGGGCTATCCACTGCTGCTGCGCCATTTGGCCACCACCCTCCGCAGTCTGTATCAGGGCCAGCTATCGTCTCTATTGGCCCAGCCCAAGCCCGCCCTCCCCGACTCCCTGCGGCGTTCCTGGCAGGGGTTGTTGCAACGGCTGACCCCTGGCGAGCAGGCGCTGCTTTATTGGGTGGCCCTGGCCCAATCCCCCATTGCTCTAGAGAATTTGCAATCAGCCCTGCCGAGCTATCCAGGCCCAGCGGCATTGCAATCCTTGGTGAGTCGCTCCCTCTGCCAAACCCATACTTTCCCGCCCACCGCCAGCGCTTCGCCCTGCACCCAGCTTGATCTGCCGCCCTTGCTGCGTACCCTGGTGACAGATCACCTGATCGACCAGTTGGAAGCTGAACTGCTGGCGGAGGACTTTCACTGGCTCCAGCGCCTCCCCCTGGTGACCATGACGGCCCAGGAATCGGTGCAGGCCACCCAACACGCTACCCTAGTCAACCCTCTGGCCCAGCGGCTACGGCAGCACTTTCCCCAGCCAGCAGACTTGGTGCAGGCTTGCCATCAACGGCTACATACCTTGCGGCAGCAGCACCGAGGTCAACCGGGTTTCGGAGGTGCCAACTGGTTGCACCTCTGTCAGGCCCTGGGGGTCAGCGTTAGTGGGGTGGATTTTTCGGGTTTAGCCCTGTGGCAGGCCGATCTGCGGCAGGTGAGTTTGCAGGGGGCCAACCTCAGCCAGGTGGACTTTCGCGACACCCAGTTTGCCACCGCCCTAGGCCGGAATCCCCAGGTGGCCTTTTGCCCTGGTTCCCCATCCCCAGCCAAGGGGAACGCTGGGCGGATGGTGACGGGCGATCAGGAGGGGCGTTTGCTGGTGTGGGAGGTGGCTTCGGGGCGATTGGTGCAGGTGATGGATGAGGGGGAAGATCGGGCGGTGCAGTCCCTCGCCGTGAGCCCAGATGGCGACACCCTGGCCGTGGGCAGCGATGGGGGCGAAATTTGGCTGTGGCCCATGGCAGGGATGGCCCGTTCCGATGCCCTCTCTGGCCATGGGGCGGCGGTGCAGGCGGTGGCCTTTAGCGACGATGGGGCGTGGCTGGCCTCCGGCGACCGCCAGGGGGAACTGCGCCTGTGGGAGGTGGCGTCGGGGCGCTGCTGGGCCTGCTGGACGGAGCATCGGGGATCCATTCACAGTCTGGCCTTCAATGGGGCGGGGGATCGCCTGATTAGCGGCGGCGACGACCAAATGGCCTGTTTGTGGGATCTCTCCGAGGTCCGCTTGATGACGGTGTTTCAGGCTCCGGCCACGGCCACCGTCCGCGCCGCCGGGTTTCTGATCGATCCCAACGATCCCGACCTACCCGCGATGCCCTTTGCGGCGGGCTACGACGATCACTGCCTCACCCTTTGGGATGTGCAAACAGGTCGCCCCTGCTGGATGCTGCCCGCCGATGTGCGCACGTTACCCGCCCTCAGCCTCAGCCCCGATGGTCGATATTTGGCCTGTAGCTGTCAGGATTTTAGTGTGGTGGTGTGGGATATCCCCAGCCGATCCCGATGCTATACCCTACCGCCAGCAGATTCTCCCGTGTGGTTGCTCACCTTTAGCCCCGATAGCCGCTATTTAGTGACGGGTAGCGACTATCGGCTGCACCTATGGCAAACGGGCAGCGGCACCGAACTGCGTCGTTTCCTCAGCCAAGCCCACCCCGTCAACCATGTTGCGGTCAGTGCTGGGGGGAGTCCTATCCTCACGGGGCACAGCGACCATCGACTGCGGCTGTGGTGCAACGAGGTCGGGATGGCCAGCCGTCCCCAGGCCATGGGCGATTTCCCCAGCGATCCCCTCCAGACCATCGCCCTCAGCCCCGATGGCCAATGGTGTGCCCGCGCCAGCACCGATCACACCCTGGCCCTATGGCACAGCGCCACCGGACAGCGCCAGTGGGTCACCCATTGCCCCGTTCACCTGCTCACCTTTAGCCCTGACAGCCAGCACCTCGCCATCGTTGGCCCCGACCACACCCGATCCCTGTGGGCGGTGGAGAGCGGCCAGCGGCTACGGGAATGGGGACAGCCCAGAACGCCCCCCTCAACGCTCGCCTTTAGCCCCGATGGCCAATCGCTCATTAGCGGCAGTCGGGATGGCACCCTTGAGGTTTGGGGTCTCGATGAAACCACCCCAGCCCCTCTCCTGCTGACAGGTCACCAGCGCCCAGTACACGCTGTGGCCGTTAGTGCCGATGGACAATCCCTCATCAGCGCCAGCCATGATGGTACGGTGCGCTCTTGGAATTTGCCCCAGGGCCGAAACCTGGGGCTGTGGTCGCCGCCGGATGGCCATTGGGTACACAGCGTCACCTTCGATGCCAGCGGCACGTCCCTAGCCATCACCAGCCACACCACCGATGTCGCCGTTTGGGAGGTGCCCACCAACCGCCTGCGTCATACCCTACGAGGGCATAGCCAACCCCTGTGGACGGCCCTGGTGAGCCCCGACCGAGAGCATCTCGTGACGGCCAGCCAAGACTCGGAAATTCGTCTGTGGAATCTCACCCTCGGCAGCCTCCAACAGAGCTTCCACCCCGACCGCCCCTACGCCGGAGTCAATATCCGAGGAGCTACGGGCCTCTCTGCCTCCGAAGGGGCCATGCTGAAGTCCCTTGGGGCCATCGTGAGTTATTGATGCCCAGTCCAAATGCCGAATCCCACCCCCCTAAATTCCAACCCGTCACCCCCTAGAAATGGAGCCTCCTCTCAGTGATGGAAACCCATGGCCAGCAAGGGCAGCAGGGCCGGGGCAACCCCTAGAATGACTAGACCCAGCGGGCTGTCGTCCGTCTCAGGGATGGGTTGTAGGAGGGCGTCTACCCGTTGCTCTAGGCGATCCAGTTCATCGGGGCCACTAAAGCTCACCAGCGACGCAGGAACAGCGGATTGACCTAGTGCCGTTTGGCGAGAAATCCTGACCAGCAGTTCCGCCACCGCCAGGGGGTGAGCCTGCTGAACAGCCCAGCGATCCGCCCGAATTTCCCGCAACAGCAACAGTTCTTGCCAGAGGGCTTGGGTGTTGGGAAGCCAGATCGTCAGCCGTCGCACCAGACCTAGCAGCCAAAAACATAGGGGATCGTGATAGTGGGCGTGGGCCTGTTCGTGGGCTAGAATCACCGCCTGTTCCTGACTGGAGAGCTGATCGAGCCAGCCACGACTGACCATGAGGACGGGTCGCCAAAAGCCCACCTGGGCTGCTAGGGGTGCCTCGGTATCAATGAACCGAGCCGGGACGCCTTGGGGGAGATCCACCCAGGGATATCGCTGCCAGCACCAAGTGGCCCATCCTGCCTGGAGTAAGCCCTGGAGGCCAATCAGCAGCGCCCCACGGAGGCCCATTTGGCTGATGCGACAGCCCAGCGGCCCCACCGCCCAGCCCAGCATGGTGCCGTGGTGCCCCATGCTCAAAATGGCGATGGCCGTGGAAACCAGCAACAGAAGGGGGCCAATGAGCACTAGCACCGCCCGCCACCAACGTTGCCACCAGGAGCCAACTCCCGGTTTCCACCCCCAGCGAACCGCCGCCGCTACAACCACCGCCCCCACAATCAACCCTAGGTGCATGGATCGTCTTCCCCCTGGGCATCGCGAATTGACCGGAGCCGACGAGCAATGGCGTCTAGGCGATCTAGGGCGCTGGTATCGAGGCTGTCGGCAAAGGCGGCGACAATCTCCGGGTTGCTAATCGCCAAAAACTCCTCAAGTTGGCGGTGGGATTGCAGCATGGTCGCTTCCTGTTGGTTTACCTGGGGGTGCCACACATAGCCCTTACGCCCCTTGCCCAGCCGAGCTACCCCCATCGGTTCGCGCCGCACCCAGCCTTTGTTGGCCAGCCGTTGCAATACCGTCGTCACCGTTGCCTGACTCAGATCCCGGTCGGGATCGGCCAGAATATCATCCAAAAGGTCCTTCACCGTGGCCGAACCCCGCTGCCAGAGCATCGCGAGGATCTCCTGCTCTAGGGGGCCAAGGGCAAGCTGACGGGGACGATAGCGGGGAAGGGGAGCCATAACGGATCGAGGGGCAAGGGAGATAGGGAGAACTTCACGGACAAGATACCCCCAGTCTAGCGAACGGTGACACCCATCAGAACCGCCCCACGGGCCAACCGAGACCATGACATGACGGGTAGCGGCCAGGTTGTCTCGCGTATCTGAACCCACCTGTACCGGCCTGAACCGAAGGGGGAATCGGTCGGGCCTTGGCCTGGGCTGAGCGTCCTGTAACCGTTTGCAATAGTTGACGAACTGTCGTTTGATCCGCCCTTGGGTGATCGCCATAATGCCCACAGTACGGTTTTTGCGGGTAACAACTTTTTGCGGGTAACAACATTCATGAAACGGACGGTTCTTAGCTTGGCCTTAGCCCTATTGGCCCTAGTGGTGTGGGTCGCCCCGGCCCTAGCGGCAGATGTGGGACACGGCCAGCAGGTGTTTTCAGCAAACTGTGTGGCCTGTCACATTGGGGGCGGCAACGTGGTGAACGGAGCCAAAACCCTGAAGAAGGCTGACCTCGATCAGTACGATATGGCCTCTGTGGAAGCGGTTACTCGCCAAGTCACCAAGGGCAAAGCGGCCATGCCCGCCTTCAAAGGTCGCCTCACCGATGACGATATTGCCGACGTGGCCGCCTATGTGCTGAGCCAAGCCGAGCAGGGGTGGTAGGCCGTTTTAGGCGGTTTATCCCGCCAATGTAAGTTTTATCTCCAGTTCGATGTCCCTTGATCCCACCCTGGCGATCGAGGGATTTTTTTAGGCTTTAGATGAGCCATCAATGGAGGTTTGTTAACAAGTGTTTTAGGACATATCACAGCCCTATCGTTCCGTGGCATGGTCAGGGGGTGGCCATCCCTACTTTGGTTGGGTTGGTTAGCGTTGACCTCACCCCAAATCCGGCTTACTGACCTCCAATATCCATGGGCGAGAAGACCTCACCCCCACGGTTTGCCGGGTTGAGAATCAGGGTTTTCTGATTCGGATTGGGTCTACCACTATGTTTGCCCTAACAAGGAGATGATTATGCGTCAGACTCGCTGGCTCAAGGGTTTTATCCCGTTGGTGCTGGGCCTGCTGCTACTGGTGAATGGCTGTGCTGCGGCCCCCTCAAAGTACGACCAGGTGCAGCAAGACACCACCGGATTCGGCACCCCATCGGCGGTGGATCGCAAAGCGGAACAGGGCGGTACCTTCAACGCGTTTTTCCCCGATAGCCAGGGGGATTATCAGGTGATTCCCTACCAAGAAAAGAAGGGCTTTGCGGAATACAAGCTGCAACGGGGCGGCCAAACCCTAGCCATGCTCAGCATTAGCGATACCACCAGCCTACCCGCCGCCGCCGATAAATATAACGACGCGACGGATACGATTGCCGGATTCCCTGCGGTCAACCAGGGCACTACCGCCACCGGGCTATTGGTCAACGGGCGCTACCAGGTAAAGGTGCTATCGCGGGATGCCTCCTTTACCCAGGCCAACCGGGTGGATTGGCTGCAAAAGTTTGATCTACAAGGGCTGGCCCAACTGCGGGGAGCCCTCAAGCCCTCCCAAAAGGCGGCGAAGGCGGCAGAGTCTCCAGCGACCCCCACCTCGCCCCTGGCTCCCAGCCGCCCAGCCCTAAGTCCGGAGCTTGTTCCCAGTCCGGCATCCTAGCCTGTGATGGATCGGGCCTTAGCCCCCTAACCGATAGTTTCTCAGGAGAAAACCGTGAGTAAGAAAATCTACAAACTGGTTGACGACCTGCCCACGGGCGGGCTCACCGTGCGGGCGCTGAAAACCCTCGATGTCTTTGTCCCTGGTCAGTGGAACAACCTGGTAGGGTTTGACAACACCATCAAAACCGTGACGGGCGAAACCGATGAGGCCATGATCAAGGCTATTGCGGAGCGGGCCATCACCCTGTTTAACGACAAGCGGGAAGGCTACCAAACCGCCCTCTGGCTCTACCAAACTGTGGATTCGGCCTCTGGGATGCTGGGCACAGCGGCCCTGGCCAACCGCATCGGTCAAGATACGTTTTTGGGGTTCCTCAAGGGTATGACCCCCAAGCCCGAAAAGGCCCAAACCATCGACCTGGCCGTGAAACTGGTGGCCGAAGTGGTGGCCTTCTGCAAAATTAGCGGCATCCCCGGCGACAGCCTCGGCGGCTTTCTCACCGCCCTGGGCGACTACGGCAGCGAGTCCCTGATCCGGATGACGGCTCTAGTCTGCTTCGATGGCATCATTCCCCTGGGGCCGGAGTTTTCCCTCAAAGCCCTCAACGCCATCAAGGGCATGGGGCCCTCGGATATTGACGATAACCCCACCTTTAAGGGCATCAAAAACGAAATCCCCGGCCAGGACAGCAAAGGCAAACTCGCCTTCATGACCGAGAGTTTTGAATCGACCCAGGGCTGGATGGATCGGTTTGTGGCGGAGAAGGGCATCACCCAAAGCCGCCTACTGGACAATGTTGGCGGCTTCATCGAAGGCTCTAAAACCAAGCTCGACTACCTAGGGGCGTTCCTCGATGTGTCGGTGAAATACTACGAGCACACGGGCATCCAAACCCTCGCCCGCCGCTTGATTGAACGGGCTGTCGCCGAAATCTAGCGCCTAGGGATGGTCTTGCCTTGGCAGCGCGTCCAGCGAGATCATCCCCCAGAAGCCCTACGCCCCTCTCCCACCCCTCGCTCCCCAGCGTGGCTACTGTGTACCCTAATATTGCGTTCATGCCGCGCAAGGCCGCGCAGATCCCCCTAAGTCCCCCTTATAAAGGGGGACTTTGAGGCCAGAGAAAGGGGAAATTTGACTCCGGTTCCCCCTTATCAAGGGGGGCTAGGGGGGATCAATTCCCCAGACGGCGGTTTCGATCTACGGTCTATACGACTCAATCTGCCGAGGATTTTATTCCTATGGGTGAATACTTGCGTCATCCAAAATGACAAGCATCTCGGAGCCCATGCAACGGTTGGGAGGTTTTCTTCGACAAGCCATGCAGCGAATCATTATTCACCCCGACCAAATGCAGGGGCATCACCTGACCCTCCTGGCCGACCAGCAGCACTACCTCTATCGGGTGCTGCGGCTGGCGGCGGGGGATCGGTTTATCGCCCTGGATGGCCAAGGCCAGCGGTGGGTAGCTACCTTAGCAGAGAGTGCTGGGCTGGCCCACCTCGACCCGTTAGAGGCGGTCTCCATGGGGTTGCCGAACGTCACCCTGGCCATTGCGATCCCCAAAGGCAGTGGATTTGACGACATCGTGCGCCAAACTACCGAACTGGGGGTGGCCTGTCTGCAACCCTTGGTGACCCAGCGCACCATTCATCAGCCCAACCCCAAAAAGCTAGAACGCTGGCAACGCATCGCCGCCGAAGCCACAGAACAATGCGAGCGGCCCAACCTTCCCCAGATTCAGCCAATCGTGACCTGGGCCGATTACCTGGGCCAAGACCTCCCCCCCCAGCGCTGGATTGGCCTCGCCCGTGGAGACGCCCCACCCCTGCTGACGGTGGCCCAAGCCGCCGATCCTACCCTAGACGCGGTGATCGCCACTGGGCCAGAGGGGGGCTGGACGGAAGCTGAAATTGCTGTCGCCCTGGCCGCCGGATTTCAGCCTGTTTCCTTGGGGCCAACTATCCTTCGGGCCGTCACGGCTCCCTTGGTGGCCCTCACCCTAGCCTTGGCGGGCCTTGGGGCTATCCCCTCAACCCACCCAGAACCGATGGGATCGATCAACGGTGGCCGTTGAGGGCAGGGCCAGCAACGCCCAATTCGCCGTTAGCCGAGTTGCCGATGCTGGCATCAGTTCATTAAGAAATAGCAATACTTATTTTTTCTAGGATTGATGCTATTCCATCTTCGGAGTAATTCTCAATAAGCGAAAACTATTGCAAATTCGCCCCTAGGTTCGTTACTATTCTCATTAAGCGGATGTTAATGAAATTCTCTGGGGAGAGGTTGGGCGATGGCAGCATACACTCCATCGGCGCTAAAGGCCGAACTGAACGAGCGCGGCTGGCGTATGACTCCCCAGCGAGAAACCATGCTCAAGACCTTCCAAAATCTTCCGGAGGGTACCCACCTGAGCGCCGAGGATCTCTGTGATTTGCTGGATAAGGCGGGGGAACCGATTAGCCTCTCCACCATCTACCGCAACCTGAAACTGATGGCGCGTATGGGCATTTTGCGAGAGCTAGAACTGGCCGAGGGCCAAAAGCGCTATGAGATTAACCAGCCCGCGCCCCATCATCACCACCACCTAATCTGTGTGCGCTGCAATAAAACCATTGAGTTCAAAAATGACTCTGTCCTCAAGGTGGGGGCCAAAACCGCCGACCGTTCTGGCTACCATCTGCTGGATTGCCAACTGCTGATCCACGGCATCTGCCCCCCTTGTCAGCGATCCATCGTGCCGATCTAGCGCGGATCTGGCGGGATAACTACAGAACCTCGTGGGTGTACTTGTGCTGTTTCACGTTGTCGTTGCGCGATACCTTATTTTTGGGGTTGAGGATGCGCTTGTGGGCGGTGGAGTAGTTGAGATCCTGGCGGCAGGTACCCACCGGGACAGCAGCGGCGGCCTGGGGGCGGTTTTGGTAAGTACGGGCAGCGGCCAGGGTGCGCTGTTCAAAATCGGCACAGCGTTGGGCCTTGGCCCCATGCTCTAGGGTGAGGCTGGCGGGGTCGAAGGCCAGCGCTGCCTCTAGGGTGCTGCCCCAAATCTGACGGTAGGCGGTGGGACTCCCCTGAATCAAGGTTTCTGAATAGGCAGAGGGAATAGGCTCTACCACCTCCACGGCCAGGGTTTCGCCCTCCTGGCGTACATAGCAGGTGGCTACGCCCATCAGCACATAGCTGTGGGGGGCGAGGTCGGTGGAGGTGGCTTGGGGGATCACTAAACTCATAGGGCTGGGAATGGGTGAGAGAAAACGGACGGCTTAAATTCTAGCCCCCTCGTCCTGGCCAACGGGGCCAAACGGAGGAACTGTCACAAAACACAACCCTGATCGGCGAGGCTCAACGATGGATGGGATAATGATGACCTGCTTCGCCGACTCTCCTGTCGAGAAGGCGTTTGCTCTACCCAGGAATCTGGCGAGAAAATTGGGCAAAAACGTTGTTTATGAGCGCTTTGCGATGACCTTACCCGATGCCCCACCGCCCGACCGTTTGCCCCAGGGGGTCAGTCCTGAAAAGTATGCTCGGCTGCGGGCGGAGGCGAAGGCTCCCTACCGAGGGTTGCGGCAGGTAGTGTATCTAACGGCGGGGGCATCGGCTGCCATTGGGGCGTTCATTATGATTACCCAAGGGTTGGCGGGTCGGGCCACGGATGATCTCGTGCCCAATTTGCTGATTCAGTTTGGGGTGCTGGGCACGGTGGGGCTGCTGTTATGGCTAGAAAACCGGGGCCGGAGCAAGGAACGATGACCCTGTGGCAAGTCGATTTACACCGTCCTCCCCTAAGAGATGCCGAGGGTGAACCGCTGTGGGAATTGTTGGTTTGCGATGCCAGCCGAGAGTTCCGTTACGAAGCCCAGACGGCCCAGGGAGCGGTGAATGTGGATTGGGTAGCGGCTCAATTGCAGGCGGCGGTGGCCCAATCGAGGGATACTCCAGCCAAAATTCAGGTGTTTCGGCCCCAGGCGTTGCCATTGTTGACCCTGGCGGCAGAGCGGCTGGAGGTGGCCATCATCCCCACCCGTCATACGCCAGCCCTACATCAGTGGTTACGCCAGAAGGCCCAAACCTACCCCACACTGTCCAACTTTACTGGCATGGTTTACGACCCACTGCATCTTGACTCGCCGCCGCCCCTACCGCTGTCGGAAAACCTGTGGGGGGATCGCTGGGGCTTTGTCACCCTAGCAGCGGGGGATTTTGAGCGTACCTTTCCCCACGAACCTATCCCGATTATCCAGTTGCCGCCGGAATGGCTACCCTCGACATTAGGACTAGCCAGCAGCACACCGCTACCGGGCATTGTGATCGATGGTGGACGGCAGGCGATGGCGTTAGCCCAGTGGGTGCAGTCCGTGAGTCCAGCGGCGTTGCGATACATGGCCGGAGATCCCGATGGGCTAATTTTGGATGCAGGGCTCTGGGATCGCTGGGTGATGACGACCTTTTCCGATGCCACCATGGCCGAGGCGGGACGCCTGTTTGAGCAGCGCAAGGTCGCCAGTCAGGGCGTCCATTTTCTTCTGGTGCGTCCAGATGATTCTGGCGTGACCTATACCGGACTGTGGCTATTACGAGGGTGAGGCGCAGAGAGGAAATCCTAAAAACCCAGTTTTTCGGCTCACAGGTAAATAACGAGTTGTGACGCCCATCAACAATGGATGACCACCCCCTGGATATTGGCCCACAAAGCCCTGCCCCAAGGCCAGCCTTTCTTCCCGCTGGGTTGGGGTCTGGGTTTTGGAGGAATGCGGCGAAGCCATAGCGGCATCCCCAAATAAAAAATCCTGAACCTTGGTCATACAGAAACTCCTGGGAGTCTACTTACCCTCAAAATACTGATACCAGACCCAATTTCCGGCTAGGGTCAGCCCAAGGGCTGCGCCACCCCCCAGCCAGCCCAGTTTGGGGGCATAGCCGCCTCGGCTCAGGTTGGTCATCCACAGGTGAGTGCGGTCGTTGCCAAAGAGGGCATCGGCAATAGCCGGGAACAGGTACATCATCGCTGCGCCCACAATCAGCCATCCCGCCATAGAAACGAGGAGAAAGACGGTTTTGGCGGTGGATTGTTGTCCAATCATAGAGGTAGGGTTCGGTATGAAAGTTGATGGTGGGCCGTGCCCACCCTACAAGGTACCGTAGGGGGCATTCGCGAAGCAATGCACCCCTGAGGTCATGCGCCACCAAAGCAATACACCCTATGAAAGCGTCACCATAAGCACAAAAAACGCCCAGATCTTCAAAGAGAAACTGGGCGTTCTTATTGCCATTTAAGGATGGACTATTTAGCCCTGGAATTAGTCCTTGGAAATGCGGGGGGGTTCGCGGAAGGCGATGGCAAAGAACAGGGTGCCAATGATGCAGGCAAAAATGAAGATGTAAGCGACGGCTTCCATGGGTCAGTAGCTCCTACTCTATCTATGGATAGTTTACAGGGGTTTCAATGGTGTCTGGGGACTAGCCCTTAAAAAGCCCGACCGATGTTGCGAAACGCGGTTGGCGAAACGCTCACCAGTCGGGCCATGGGTTAAACCCTCAGATCAAGCGTGGATTAGACGCGCTCTTCGTTGCGGGTGCTGGTGTCGCCCACTTTTTGGAAGAAGCCCCACTCCACCTGTTCGGGGGAGAGGTCGGGGTCGATCCCGGCGAACACGTCGCGGAACAGGGTACGAGACCCGTGCCAGATGTGGCCGAAGAAGAACAGCAGCGCAAACACCGCGTGGCCGTAGGTGAACCAGCCACGGGTGCTGGTGCGGAACACACCATCGGAACCCAAGGTTTCGAGATCAAACTCGAAGGGTTCGCCCAGTTGAGCCTTACGGGCGTAGCGCTTCAGCAGGGTGGGATCGGTGATGGTTTGGCCATCCAGTTCACCACCGTAGAAGGTGGCGGTTACGCCCGTCTGCTCGAAGCTGTACTTAGACTCGGCCCGACGGAAGGGGATGTCGGCGCGGACGATGCCGTCCTTATCCACCAGAACCACGGGGAAGGTCTCAAAGAAGTTGGGCAGACGACGCACGCTTAGCACGCGGCCTTCGCCATCCTTGAAGACGGGGTGCCCCAGCCAGCCCTGGGCCAGACCATCGCCTTGGTTCATGGGGCCAACCCGGAACAGACCACCCTTAGCAGGGCTGTTGCCGACGTAGTCGTAGAAGGCCAGTTTTTCGGGAATTTGAGCGTAGGCCGTAGCCAGGGTACCGCCAGCATTCACGTCAGCTTGTACCCGACGCTGAATTTCCTGCTGGAAGTAGTTGCTATCCCACTGATAGCGGGTGGGGCCAAACAGCTCGATGGGGGTAGCAGCGCTGCCGTACCACATGGTACCCGCAACCACGAAGGCGGCGAAGAACACAGCGGCGATACTGCTAGACAGCACGGTTTCGATGTTCCCCATCCGCAGGGCCTTATACAGACGCTGGGGAGGACGCACGGTGAGGTGGAACAGTCCGGCAATAATCCCGACAATACCCGCTGCGATGTGGTGGGCCACAATGCCGCCCGGATTGAAGGGGTTAAAGCCTGCGGCACCCCACTCAGGGGCCACGCCTTGGACGTGTCCGGTCAGACCGTAGGGGTCAGACACCCACATCCCAGGCCCCCAGAGGCCAGTCAGGTGGAAGGCACCGAAGCCAAAGCAGAGAAGACCAGACAAAAACAGGTGAATCCCAAACATCTTGGGCAGATCCAGGGCCGGTTCCCCGGTGCGGGGGTCGCGGAACAGATCGAGATCCCAGAAGACCCAGTGCCAGCAGGCGGCTAGGAACAGCAAACCCGACAGCACGATGTGAGCTGCCGCCACGCCTTCAAAAGACCAGAAGCCAGGGTTCACAGCGGTTTCGCCCGTAACGCTCCAGCCACCCCAGGATTGGGTGACGCCGAGACGAGCCATGAAGGGTAGCACAAACATGCCCTGCCGCCACATGGGGTTGAGGACGGGGTCGCTTGGATCAAAGGTGGCCAGCTCGAACAAAGCCATCGAGCCAGCCCAACCAGCCACAAGGGCCGTATGCATTAGGTGTACAGCAATCAGTCGCCCGGGATCATTGATGACGACGGTGTGTACCCGGTACCAGGGTAGTCCCATTGACTACGCTCCTCCTCTAGGTAAAACAGTGAATGTTTTGGAAGTTGTCTTAACCATGCCAGATACTGATAAGCCTATCAGATAGGGCTACCAGATCCCTCACAGCATCCCCATCTCAGCGCCAATCTCTGGGCTTGGCCAGAACGGCTAGGGGATAGAAATTCATTTGGTACAGATCAGATGTAACAATGAAATTGCTTAAAGAAGTGTAACTACTTCAAATGCCCCCCGCAAGCTCATTTGACGACCGCCTCGGTTGTGAAGGGAGCCTAAAACGGCTGGGCCAAGCCGCCTAAAGCCGGGAAACCATGGCTTTAGGCAGAAAACGGACGCCAACGTGAAGGAGTGTGACCCAATGGCTACTATTAAGTTTCTTAACGAAGATCAAGACGTGATTGTGGCGGATGGGACGAACCTGCGGTTTAAGGCGCTAGAGAATCGTATTGATCTATACACCTTCAGCGGCAAGCTGATGAACTGCGGCGGCTATGGACAGTGTGGTACCTGCATCGTGGATGTGGTGTCTGGCGGCGAAAATCTCTCCCCCCGCACGGCAGTAGAGGAGCGCAAGCTGAAGAAGTGGCCAAGTACCTGCCGCCTCGCCTGCCAAGCCACGGTAAACGGCCCGGTGACGGTGGTGACGAAGCCCAAACGTTCGGGTAAGTAATCGTGTACGGCTGATCGCCTCTGGAGCCTGTAGCTTGGCATCGCGAATGGCGATGGAGCGGTTAACGATTAATTTTCGGTTAGCCGTCCATCAACCAGCTCATACTTCATCTGCGATTAGCCAGAGCTTCGCCTCTTCGTAGGTACTGGCCGAATAAACCTGCTTGGTGAGGGCTTATATATTTGCTCTGATGGTATGAGCCCAGTGGATATGGCGTCTTTGGGGAGTCTCTATTCTTGAGTGTATCCTTCGCGCCATGCCCAGTTTCTCGGCCCAGCCTGCTATGATAATAGACTGTGTTATTGTGCCGTTTGATAGTTGCCGGAGAATACCCATGGGTCGTAAGTGTCAGCTAACCGGGAAAAAGGCTAACAACGCCTTCGCCATCTCCCACTCCCACCGTCGTACGAAGCGTATGCAAGAGGCCAACCTGCAAGAGAAGCGGGTATGGTGGCCCCAAGGGAACCGCTGGGTGAAGCTGCGTCTTTCCACTAAGGCCATCAAGACCCTCGAAACCAAGGGTATCGACGCTATGGCGAAGGAAGTGGGCCTCAACCTTAACAAGTGCTAATGGGTCGGATCGGGGTCGCGGCAACATGACCTGAGCTTCGGATTCAGCGTCATAGAGGAATGGGCTAGCCACCACGTCCACCCTACGGGTTGCCTGGTTAGGCCAGGTTATGATGTGGGGCTGGCTTCTAGGTAGGGGTTCTCAGAGAGATCACCTAAAATAGCAGCAGCGGCCACCGTCTTTCACCCACAGCGGCTCACGAGATTGCCGCGATCCGAGTGTTATCACTATGTCCCATTCCATGCCCCCAACGGCCCCGTTGTCGTCCGATGGCGATGCTAACCCCTGCGGCGATTGCCAGGGGCGGCTCTTGCAGGATGGTTTTGATCTGCTGTTTAACGCGGTGGCGGCCCCTCTGGGGGTCAAGGATCACCAGCATCGTTGGTGTTTTCTCAACCGGGCCTATGGCGATTTGCTGGGCCATGTCGTCAGCGATTTGCTGGGTAAGTCGGAAGCAGATATTTTTCCTGCTGCGGTGGCGGAGGTGTTTCGGCGGGCGGAACAGCGGGCCATAGCATCGGGCCAGCAGCAATCGATTCAGGTGGAGTTGCCCAGATCCACGGAGAACTATCGCACCCTAATTGCGACGATGGCTCCTGTGGCCGTGCCGGGAGATGTGCCTCTGTTGATGGTGACGCTACAAGACATCACTGCTCAGCAACAGGTGGAGCAAACCCTGCAACAGCAGTCGGAACGGGAGCGGCTATTGGGGGCAATTGCCCAGCACCGTTTACAGGCCATCAAACCCGACGAATTGCTGCAAACCACCGTCAACGAGGTGTGCCATTTCCTCAAGGTGGACTGGGTGCTGTTCTACAGCTTCGATTCCGATTATCCGGGTGTGGTGGCCGGGTCTGTGGTCATGCCTGCGGCCCTAGCGCAAGGTCTGTCTACGGCCAACCTGGGTTCTGGGGACCACAACCTGAATGAATTAAGAAGTCTGATGGTGTCCTGCCGGGGAGAGATCCAGGTCATCACCGATATGCGTACCGCTCCCCTCCCTGAGATCTGCCGAGAACACCTCACCCAAGTCCAGGTACAGGCAGGGCTAGTGGTGCCCATTTTCCAGGGAGAGACGTTATACGGTGTGGTGTGCGCCCTCCATCGCAGCGGCCCCCGCTCCTGGCAAAGCTGGGAAATAGAAACCCTGCAAGAGGTGGCCACCCAGGTGGGCAGCGCCATCAAGCAGGCCCGCCTGTACAACCAGGTTCAGAAGCTCAACACCGACCTAGAGCAGCAGGTGACCCAGCGCACCGAGCAACTGCAAACCGCCCTGGATTTTGAAGCCACCCTCAAGCGAATTACCGACCGGGTGCGCGACAGCCTGGATGTGAACCAAATTATGCTGACGGCGGTGGAGGAACTGACCGAAGCCCTAGGGGCCAAGGGATCCAACACCGCCCTCTACGACCTAGAGCAGCGGACTTCGACGATTTATTACGAATACAACAGCTACAACAGCTCCATCCCCGCTTACCAGGGCCGTGTGGCCCAGATGGAAGCCTTCCCAGAGGTCTACGACCAGTTGCTCACCGGTCAGTACTTTCAGTTTTGCTCCATGGAACCCAACCCTGACCGGGGCTACGTGGCGATGCTGGCCTGTCCCGTCCTAGATGACCGGGGCGTGCTGGGGGATCTGTGGTTGATCAATGGGCGCGACTACGGCTTTAGCGACATTGAAATTCGGCTGGTGCAACAGGTGGCCAACCAGTGCGCCATTGCCATTCGTCAGGCCCGATTGTATGAAGCGGCCCAGTCCCAGGTGGCCGAATTAGAACGGCTCAATACCCTCAAGGATGACTTCCTCAGCACGGTGTCCCATGAGCTACGCACCCCTGTGACGAGTATGCGGGTGGCCCTGAAACTGCTGGGGGCTAGCCTCAATCAGGAATGCAACTTATCCGCAGAACTGGATAAGCCCAAGGCGACCCAAAATCCCATCGCCCGCTATTACCATATTCTGCGAGAGGAATGCGAGCGGGAGATTAGCCTGATCAACGACCTGCTCGACCTACAGCGCCTCGACGTGGGCAATCATCCCGTCCAAACCGAACCCATTGCGCTGAAAACCTGGCTGTCGGGCTGGATTGACAGCTTCATTACCCGTGCCAAAAGTCGCGATCAGACCCTTCAGGTCAGCACGGCACCGAGTCTACCCGTGGTGCATACGGACATGGCCAGCCTAGAGCGGATTCTGGCCGAATTGCTGAACAATGCCTGCAAATATACCCCTCCCGGCGAACACATCACCCTCAGGGTAGAACCCGTGGCCGACACCCAACTCAGCCAGGTGCAGTTCGTCCTTACCAATACGGGCGTCACCATCCCTGCGGAGGAGCGTAGCCGTATTTTTGACAAGTTCTACCGCGTGCCCAGCGCCGATCCTTGGAAACAGGGCGGTACGGGCCTAGGGTTGGCCCTAGTGCAAAAGCTCTGCCGTTACCTCGGTGGCGAAATTGTCGTCCTTAGCGACGACCAAAGAACGTGCTTCACAGTTACCCTACCTACCCAAATCTCCCTCAGCCGCTAGGGAATGTCCACTGCTGAGGTTGAGTACAGCCGCCATCCCCCAGTCAACCGCACCCGTTAGCCCGTAATCCCGCCCGTGAGGTTTCTCCATGTCCAACGCCGTCGATGCCGCTGTTTCTGACGCCCCCGTGGTCTACCAGGGTCAGTTCGGCAACTACACGATTACCGATCAGGATCGCCTAGGCGTTCAACTCTATCGCGGCGGACTGGTGGCGGCGGCCCTCGCTCTGGCCCTAGGGGTGATGCTGGGGCTGGGTTTCCCCGAAAATCCTACTCTTGTCCAGGCCATTAGCCTGTGCTACACCCTGTTTTGGCTGGGGCTAGGGCTAAGTTTGGCTACGGTTCATATCTACCTGGTGCCCCTGCACCGTCTACTCCAGGGGTTTTGGCTGGTGGGTGGGCTGGCCTCTCTGGTCCTGGCCCATGGCATCGATGGATCCCTAGCGGAAACTGTGGTTACCCAACCCCAAACCCTCTGGGGCATTGGTTTCACCTTCGCCGCCCTCACGGGGTTGTACATCAAAGAAGCCTTTTGCTTCAATCGTCTAGAAACCAAACTGCTGACGCCCTTGGTACCGCTGCTGCTGCTCGGTCACCTGTTTGGCCTACTGCCCGTGGTCGTCGAACAAGGCTTGTTGCTTCTCTGGGTGATTCTGTTTGGGATATTTGCCCTGCGCAAGTTGGCCCAACCCCTCGTCCCCGATATTGGCGATAAATCCGTTTTTGAATACCTGAAAACCAGGAAAAAATAATCGCCCCAGTGGCTACTCTAGACGTTCGGCCAAATCCATCCAGCGTTCAGTGGCGGCATCAATTCTAGCGGAGAGGGCCGCGAGCTGTTCCGAGAGACGGGTGACGGCTTCGTAGTCGCTGGGAGCATCGCCATAGAGGCATTTTTCAATGGCTTCTTTCTCAGCTTCTAGTTCTGGAATTTGGACTTCTAGTTGTTCGTACTCGCGTTTTTCTTTGTAGGATAATTTTTTACTCTTCGTCTCGTTGGTGTCCTTTTCCTGGGTAGCGGTGACGGCCTTGGGTGATGGGTTAACGGACTTAGCGGCGTTGCGTTGCTGTTCTGCTTCCCGTTCTTGTTCGGCTTTTTTGTAATCTAAATAGAGGGAATAGTTGCCGGGGTATTGCCGCAAAACGCCGTGACCCTCGAAGGAAAAAATGGTGTTCACGGTGCGGTCGAGAAAATAGCGGTCGTGGGAAACCACAATCACACAGCCGTTGAACTCTTCTAGGTATTCCTCTAATACGCCGAGGGTTTGCACATCTAGGTCATTGGTAGGCTCGTCTAGAATGAGTAGATTTGGGGCCGACATCAGCACTTGCAACAGAAAGAGCCGCCGCCGTTCACCGCCGGATAATTTGTGTAGGGGGGCGTATTGTTGATTTGGAGTGAACAGAAATCGCTCCAGCATTTGGGAGGCTGTGATGGTACTACCGTCGGCGGTAGTTACCAGTTCGGCGGTTTCCTTGAGGTATTCAATCACCCGTTGTTCAGGATTTTTGAAGAGGTCGTCGGAATGCTGATCGAAATAGCCCACATGGATTGTGGTGCCCATCTCCACAGTGCCATCGTCGGGTTCTAGGCGTCCGGTGATTACATTCATTAGGGTCGATTTGCCAACGCCATTGGGGCCAATGATACCAATGCGATCATCGGGAGCAAAGGCATAGGTGAAACCCTTAAACAGGGTGCGTCCTTCATAGCCCTTAGCAACATTTTCTAGCTCGATTACCTTCTTGCCAATGCGGCGACCAGCGGTAGAAATATCGACTTTCCCAAGCACCTGTTTGAACTCGCGATTTTGCATGTCGCCAATGCGGTCAATACGGGCCTTTTGTTTGGTACTGCGAGCCTTGGGGCCACGCTTTAGCCATTCCAGTTCTCGCCGCAATACCCCAGCATGTTTTTTTTGAGAACTGACCTCCGAGGCTTCGGCGAGGGCTTTTTTCTCTAGGTAGTAGGCGTAGTTTCCGGCATAGCTGTAGAGGTCGCCCCGGTCGATTTCGAGGATGTGGTTGGTGACTTGATCCAAGAAGTAGCGGTCGTGGGTAATTAACAACAGCGCCCCCCGAAAACCGCTGAGATAACTTTGCAGCCACTCCACGGATTCGGCATCTAAATGGTTCGTAGGTTCGTCCATTAGCAGGGCGTCGGGGTCGGACAGGAGGGCCGCTGCAATGGCCACCCGTTTGCGATAGCCACCGGAGAGATCGCCCACCTTGGCATCAAAGTCCTCGATGCCGAGTTTGCTGAGGATGACCTTGGCGCTGGTTTCCAAATCCCAGGCATCGGCGGCGGTAATTTTCTCGGTCACCGCTGAGATCTGGGCCATCAGTCGATTCGTGTCTCCTGTGCCCTGGGCTAGGTGGTGTGAGAGGTCTTCATACTCGCGAATCAGCGCCATGGATTCCCCGGCATCGGCAAACACTTGCTCTAGAACGGTGTGGTCGGCGTCAAAGTCGGGCTGTTGGGGTAGGTAGACCACCTTAGCCCCAGGGTTGACCCAAAAATCGCCACTATCAAAGGGTTCTAGACCCGCAATCATCTTCAACAGGGTCGATTTGCCGGATCCGTTGGTGCCAATCAGCCCCACCTTGTCGCCCTCATCCAGGCTAAAGCTGGCATCGCGCAGGATTTCCTTGATGCCGAAGTCTTTGTGAACGGAACGCAGGGTAAAGAGAGTCATAACACCAAAGCCAGGGAAGAAAACGCTGGATCACGCCGCAAAGTCACTACGCCTGAACGGGATAAACCCTGATCGGGACAACGTGATCGGGACGATGTAATCGGTACTAACAGTGTGAACCATTCCAGTGTGAACGATTCACGGCCACATCGGCGATGGGTCGTTGAGCTTTGGTGCGCTATTCCTGGGCTGGGCACTATTGGGCACACCGGAACCCATGGCTCCAGCGCGATGTTTCCATCAAACTCCTACGAACAAGCTCCTACGGACAGGCTCCTACGGATTTCTTAGGATTGCCCTCTACAGTGACGGTGGGACAACCCACCCAGGGCACCTCCCCTACCACTCACCCCCTGCCTGTTTCACCATTGGAGAGAAAGACCATGAGCGATAGCCCGATTCAAGTGATTGTGGCGGCTTTCAACAGCCCTGATGGGGCCAGCCTGGTAATGGATCAGCTCAAGGAAGGGAAACGGGAGGGGCTGATTGGCATCCTAGATGCTGCTGTGGTGGTCAAAAATGCCGAGGGCAAGCTCAAAATTACCGATGCGAAACGCCGCAGCCGCAAAGGGTTGATGACGGGCGGCATCGTCGGTGGCCTGATTGGTTTGGTGTTGGCTCCTCCGGCGGTGGCCGTTGCGGCGGGGGGCGGTGTGATTGGGGCACTGGTGGGCAAATTGCGCAGCGCTCCCCTTAAGGCCGAAATGAAGGATCTGGGGTCTGCCCTTCAGCCCAATACCTCGGCGATTATTGCCGTGATTGAACATACCTGGGTGGAAAAACTAGAAGCTGCCCTTGCCGCTGCCGGAGCCCAAATCCTGCGCGAAACCCTCAAGGCCGATATCGCCGCCCAACTTGAGGCCGGAGGCAACCTCCTCTACACCGCCGGAGCCGGAACCGAAGCCCTGGGAGCCGCCCGCATTGCCCAAACCGGAGACCGTCTCAGCCTTGACAGCGTGGCCATGACCGAGGATGGAATCTTTTTGGAAGGAGCCGAAATCCTCCTATCGAGTGATGATGGGGCGGAGGACGATGCGCCCCCATTCCCCGTCTAGAACCTGGGGGTCGTTGATTGGGCGAGGCCAAAATTCGGTGCCCCCAAGGGGCGGGGATCGGAAAAACTCGGTCTAGGTGGGTGAGGATTTTGCCCCAGAGGGTAGAATTCTGGCCTATTCTGGCTGATGTGGGTTAGGCATTTCTGTCTAGTCATCCATCCATCGACCCAAAAAAGGCACGCCCATGCGCATTGGACTTCCCAAGGAAATTAAGGATCAAGAGTTTCGGGTGGGGCTCACCCCAGCGACAGTTTACACTCTGTGTCAGCAGGGGCATGGGGTGGTGGTGCAGGTGGGGGCCGGGGCCGGATCTGGCTTTACGGACGAAATCTACCAAGAGGCCGGGGCCACCCTGGTGGAGGATGCCGCTGAAGCCTGGGCGCAGGAATTGGTTGTCAAGGTCAAAGAACCCCAGCCGTCGGAGTATGACTACTTTCGGCCCGATTTAATTTTGTTTACCTATCTGCACCTAGCCGCAGAACGTACCCTGACGGAAGCGCTGATTAGCAGCGGTATCCAAGCCGCCATTGCCTATGAAACCGTCACCACGGGGGATGGTCGTTTGCCCTTGCTGACGCCGATGAGCGTGATTGCAGGTCGGCTTTCGGTGCAGTTTGGGGCGCGTTACCTAGAACGACAACAGGGCGGACGGGGTGTGTTGCTGGGGGGGATTCCGGGCGTAGCGGCTGGGTGCGTGGTGATTTTGGGCGGCGGCGTGGTGGGCACTGAAGCGGCGAAAATGGCCCTGGGCCTGGGTGCAAGGGTGCAGATTATTGACATCAACGTGGATCGTCTGGCCTACCTAGAAACCCTGTTTGGCTCACGGGTGGAATTACTCTACAGCAGTCCTCGCCAGGTTGAAACGTCAGTACCCCAGGCCGATTTGCTGATTGGGGCGGTGCTGGTGCCGGGACGCAAGGCTCCGGTGCTGGTCTCGCAGGAACTGGTAGCCCGGATGAGACCCGGTTCGGTGATTATTGACGTGGCCGTAGACCAGGGGGGCTGCATCGAAACCCTGCGGCCCACCTCCCACAGCCAGCCCACCTATTTGGAATCGGATGTGGTTCACTTTGGGGTGCCCAACATGCCCGGTGCCGTACCTTGGACGGCCACCCAAGCCCTCAACAATGCCACCGCTCCCTACGTCCTCAAGCTAGCCAACCAAGGCATGGGGGCACTGATCACCGATGCAGGGCTGAAGGCAGGGCTCAATGTGGCGAAGGGACGGCTGGTGCATCCGGCGGTGCAGGAGGTCTTTCCCGACTTAGCCAAACCCTAGCTGCCCTCGCGAAGGAACTAGGGTAGCCAAGTGGCTTGGATGCCTTGGAAGGGGAATTGTTCTGGAGTATCAAGCAGGGGAGCACCCTGATCGGCGGCGACCACTAGGGGCAGGTACCACAGCCCTGGGGTAAAGTCGGCCGCGGTGTCCTCCGACTCTAGGTCGGATCCGGCCTCCAGGTTGACTAAATCCAGCAGCAGGGCGCGGCCATCGGGGGCGAGACTCATGGATAGGGTGGGTTGTTGGGGCAAGGTCGCTAGTTTGGACATAGCCTTGGCCTCTAGATCAACTATCAGTAGAAAAGGCTGCTCGGCGTATTCCTCCACCTCTAGATCGTTGAGACGACCGCTATCCACCTGCTCACTGGCCAGCACGTAGAGGAAACGGCGGCTGGGGTCAAACTGGGCATCGCGAATGGATCCGGTTACCCGCAGCAGTTCTTCCTCTTGGCCCTGGCTGGTGACGAGAAACAGGGACTCGGTAAAGCGCTTTTCCGGGTCGTTTTGGTTGAAGTTCACCATCGCTGCCGCCGATCCATCCTGGGCTAGATCCAGTACCTGGCCATAGTTGGGCAAAAAGTCGAGGGGTTGCTGGGGGCCACGGGCCGATTCGGGGCTGAGGTCGAGGATGGCGGTACCTTCGCCCTGGAGCAACACAAGGGATTGGCTATCGGGGGCAATTAAAAAGTCGCCGCCCGGATCGGTTTCGAGGGGGTAGGGCTCCTTGCCCATCCGCACCACCCAGGGGCCAAAGTCCGACGGGTCGTTGCGGTTCACCCGCTGCACCACAATGGTTTGCCCATCGGCGGAGAGGTCGAATTTGAGGTTTTGGTAGTCGCGATTGTCGAGCACTAGGGCCAGTTCCCCAGGGGTGGCCTCGGTGGGTTCGGGCCGCAGGCGCTTCCATAGGGGCGGCGGCTCGGCCAGTAAATCCTGGGGCGGGCGGGGCACAATGCCCGTGGTGACGGTGTAGAGTTGCTGGTCGAGCAGGGCAGCGGTTTCGGTGGCATCGGTGGCGGAAAACAGAATTCTGTCGCCCCAGGGGTAGGGCTTGAAGGCCAGCACCGAGAGGTTCTTGGGCGTGAGGATCACCCGCTCCTGCTGCTCCAAATCGGCCATCACCAGGCGGTTGGCCTCGTCGCCCTCGGTGCCGATGTAAACAAAGGCGCGTTTGCGGGTTTGAAACTGTCCCTCAAAGGGTTGAAACCGACCTGGATTGTCTGCGTTCGCAAAGCGATCCTTAGCCTGATTCAACCGCAGGGTAAAGGATTCGCCGTAGGGCAGGGGCTCGGTGAGGGTGTAGGCCATCCGGCGTCCCGCCCAGCTTACTTTGCCGTCTAGGGGCGGATCCAGGACTAAATTAGCCTCCACACTCACCGGATCCATAGGCCGACTGAAGGTGATCAAAAAGGCCCGATCTTCCACCCCCACCTGCCGATTTTGCCAGCTAAAATTCCGTACTCTGGCGGTGGCATGGTCGCCGGAAAACACCAAAATCCCCAGCACCAGGGCCAAAATAGCCATGGCCGTCACCGCCAGCCGATCCAAGGGTTGACGATGGGCCGAAGAGGCACGGGACGCCCGAATTTGGGGCGAACGGGGGGCTTTTCCCTGGGCAGAACGGCGGGAGCGACGGCGAGCCATGGCTAGTATTCGTAGGGAGTGCGAGGTTGGGGAATTTCGGTGAGGGTGGCCTCTCCGATTACCAGTTGGCGCTTGTTATCGAGGGTTTGGGTGGTCATCGATCCCGTTACCTCCAGCCAGGTATCGGGCTTGGGACGGTCGGTGCCGGAGGGCAATTCCACAGGCAAGCCCACGGGGTAGGCATCGGCGGCGCAGCAGGTGAGCACAAAGCGAGTGATCATAAACAGATTGTCTGGCCAGCCGGGAATGTGGGTAACAAAGCCGCTCACCTTGACCGCTTGTCCGGCGTAGGCTTCGGGTTCTGGGTAAACGTTCAGGGTGCGGATCCAGTCCACAATGGTGCGGTCTTCCGAGGCACCACTTAGCACAAACCGCTGGGGCCGAGACCGGGTTTGGCTCAACACATCGGTAATGCCCCGCTGAAAGGCCGTTTCGCTGGTGAAGGGCCGGGGGGTGTAGATCAGCCCAAACACCGCTACCGCCAGCAGCAGCCCCGTGCTAATTTGGCGAGGCAACAGGGCAATATGCTCCTGACTGCGGGGGCCACCCTGTCGCCGCGACGACCGCACCACCTGCCACACCTGCCACATCCGCGCCATCCCCATGACAAAGGTCAGCACCATGGCCAGGTGAGACAGCCACATATAATCCGGGTGCAGCAGCAAATATAGCTTGCCCGTCACCGCAAACCGCAGCAGCATCGCCGCCCACAGCAGCAACATGACGCCATCAATAATGGCCTGCCAAGGCAAAGGGGGACGCTGGGGAGCCGGGAATCGTCGTCGGGAACGGAGGGAGGAGGTCATGGCATCACTCAAATCTAAGCATCAAATCGATAAGGCTAGGGATTACATAAAAAGACACCTTAACCAGTTTGTAAACGCGATAGCGATATCACTGTGAGGGCGTAGTGATTGCCTTGTAATGGCTCTCCCTAACGGAGAACCAGGCTCATCCTGCCAAGCTAAATAGGTATGAATGACGGCTTTACTACGGTGAGATGCTTTGAAGGTAGCCCAATAGTTGGCCTGATCTTGATCAACACACTGTTGGGCAAAATTCAAACCTTCTGGCTCTGCAAGTTCTGCACAGAAATCCTCCAGCATTCCAGAAACTTGATTGTTTGGCATTAACCAAAATCCTAGTTTAGAAGCATAGGTAGAACTTTCAACAATTGTACCGTTAGCACTGGGAGCTAAGGGATTGGATCCTAGAGCACCAGATGCGGCCATAATACTGGGCTTCCGCTTTTTTAGAGGCAAAACAGGGTTCAGGGTCAACGGTGAATAGGGCGATGGGTTTGAGCAGTGGACGGCCTTTGTTGACCGCCCCCTTGAGCCAGCGGAGGCCGATTTTGAGATAGCTGATACCCCGCGTCCAATGGGGGTCAACCTGAGTACGGAGACCGTCTCGTTGAACGGCCATGCCCTGGGTGGTGCCATAGAGGATGGCGACCGCCGCCACGAGATAGAGGCGTTCTAGGGCTTGTATCCGTCCAGAGGCCCACCCCTTCATCGCATCGGGCTTCGCCCTTGGGGGGCCACAGCGTGCCCACTTCAATGGGATGGCGGCGAGAGCTATGCATCACGACATCACTGGGCAAGCGTAAGCCATAGTGCCAGGTGCTCTGACTCAGTCAAACCAGCAGATCATGGTTGGCAAACCCTCAGTCGGCTAACACCATCACATCGGAATAGGCCTGCAACAGCCGGTGGGCCAATCGCAGCATCGGGAGATATCGGTCTGTGCTGACCGTGGCACTGGAATGCTCCAAAACCCGCCACAGTATCTAAACCGAAGCTGCAAGCGATGTCTGGGGTTGATAACCTGGACAGAACCTTTAGGAGCCTTACGGGTAAGAGAATTTGAGTGCATGACTTTACCAATACCGATAAGTTATCCCAGCATCGCACGTCAATACAAATGACCTATACCCAATTTGCACCCAAAAGCACCTGAGAATACCCAATTTAGTCCGATAGCACGGCCCCGTCGGGATGATCAAAGATTTTAGATTGATAGCAAAAGCCCCCCAAATCAAAGGACTTTGGGGGCTTTTAGAAAAAGCGGGTGATGAGACTCGAACTCACGACATTCAGCTTGGGAAGCTGGCAAAAACAACGATTTTTCAATACTTTCAGGCCGTCAGCGCATTTGCTACACCCAACTTACGCCCACAATTCTCCTACAAGCTCCTGAGGTGGCACTGGGTTAATGCTGGGCGGGCCATCTTTTCGATGGGTACCAAAATCCCGTCCTCAATCGCCCGCTGCACCAGGCAGGGTATGGGCTAGTTCTAGCTCACAAATGGTTCGATGCTGCTCCGGGTGCATCAGCGTAAAGAAGCAGAGAACCAACAGCAACGGGTGAGTTATAGCCCGTTGCCAATCAAAATAAACGGTGCCCAGCAGTAGGGGTGGGCCAAGCCCACGGAAGATTCTTCCGGTTCTGCTAGCTCAAAGCCGCGCCGGATGCCCAAGGTATCCATGCGGTTGTCTAGGCTGGCTTCTCCCTTCAGCAAGCTCAGTTGGGCCTGACGCAGGGCCTCGGCCTTGGTCAACTCTCCGGTGGCCAGCAGGGCATAGAACCGCTGCATCAGTAGGCGGGTTCCGGCGTCGTCCACTTGCCAGATGGTGGCCCTGGACTATATCGACCAGTTGAGCCATGAAAGCGTGCGGCAA
>JBBAWV010000052.1:0-29501 GCA_040396995.1 Nodosilinea sp.
CACCATGGGCGCAGTGGCGACGCTTTGACTGTCCAAAATCACCTCCGATGGGCTTTCCGGGCGTCCTTCCGAGACCCGTACCCAGGCCCGTAATCGGTCGTGGATCGTGTCCCAGGTGCAGTCCTTCACCCACGCTCGATAGTCCGTGTAGACGGTTTGCCACGCCGGGAAGTCGCTCGGTAGATCCCGCCAACTGCACCCTTGCTTGACTAGGTAGAAGATCGCCGCCCTCTGAGGGGGCAGAGGCCAAACAAGGGGTTAGCAAAATCAATATTGATGGGGGCAAAGTCCGTCTGCGTGACGTGGGGGATGCCGATAGCCCTTGGCGAGACTACAAAGCCGTGCGGGTACAAGGGATTTACTACAGTGCCTTCTTTCAGGACAATGACAGTCTGATGGACTCTCTCCTCGCTCAACGTCTGCTCTCACCCCTGGTCTGTTTGGGCGATGGTCACGATGGGGTGTGGGATCTGTTCCGTGAACTCACGACCGTAGAGACGCGCTTGGAAATTCTCGATTGGTATCACCTGAAAGAAAATCTCTACAAGGTGGGTGGGTCACTCAAACGCTTAGCGGTAGCGGCAACGCTGCCATGGCAGGGGCAAGTAGCCGCCGCAAAAGCCTTATACCAAATCCTAATCGAATAACCCCGATTCCCAGCCCAGCAAACCGTAGGGGCGAGGTCTCCTCGCCCGCTGATACCGGGGGCAAACAAGTCGGATTTGGTATTATTTGCCGATTGTCGGCGCAGGCAAGCCCGTAACTTTGAAGCCTATTTGAACAAGCATTGGGCTCGCATCGTCAACGATGCGGCCTATCAGGCAGAGCAACTCTGCTCGATTGGCTCTGGGGTCGTGGAGTCTGCGGTTAAACAGATTGGGCGGCGGCTTCAAATTTCTGGTTCTCGTTGGAATACCGTCTCTGTCAATCCGATGTTGAGTCTACGCTGTGCTTATCTCAATGGGCAGCTTGCCAGTTGCCTATTTCATCGACAGTGGGATGCTCCCTGCCATCATCTCTTAAGTGTCACCCAATCGCTGGATTGTGGAGTACACCTCTGGCTGATTGAACCACTATCAAAAAGTTAACCGGAGACGGCGGATCTTGGTGAATCTAGCCGAGGCTCGTCCTAGGTCTTGAGGACGACTAGGTTATCTCGGTGGATGACGGTATCGGCCCCAACGTAGCCCAAAATTTGGGGAATTTCGTCGGAATGTCGCCCCATAATTCGTTTGAGATCTTGATCGCCATAGTTGACGATGCCACGGGCAATTTCCTCCCCATCGGGGGTACAAAGCTGCACCGCATCCTGGGGTTGGAACTCCCCCGCCACCTGGGTAACCCCCGCCGCCAGCAGCGACTTGCCCCGGCCCAGAATCGCCTTGGCCGCGCCCTCATCCACATAAAGCCGTCCAGTGGGGGGCAAACTGGCGGCAATCCAGCGCTTACGGCCTCGGTTGGGTCGGGGTTGGGCGACCACTTGGGTACCCACGGCTTCGCCTTGCAATACTCGTAGAATATTTCCCGGCTGCTTGCCGTTGGTAATCACCGTGCGCACCCCCGACGTGGTGGCAATTTGGGCGGCCTCCAGTTTGGTCACCATGCCGCCCGTACCCCAGGTCGTGCCTTGGCCCCCCGCCGCTCCCTTCAAGGCTTTTAGTGTATCGAGGTCTTCAATCAGGGAAATAGGCTGGGCATCAGGGTTAGACCGGGGATCGGCGGAATAGATCCGATCCACATCGGTGAGAATGAACAGCCAGTCGGCCCCAATTAGGCTGGCCACCAAGGCCGAGAGGGTATCGTTATCGCCAAACTTCAGTTCCTCCACCGCCACCGTATCGTTTTCGTTGACGATGGGAATCACTCCCAAGGCGAGCAACTGCCGAAAGGTGCGATAGCTGTTGACATAGCGGGAACGCTGGGCCAAATCGCTGCGGGTGAGCAACACCTGGGCAATGGGTTGATTTAGAGCCGAAAACAGGTCGTCGTAGATGCGCATTAACCGCCCTTGGCCCACCGCCGCCACCGCTTGCTTCATGGCCAGGGTTTTGGGGCGTTCGGCCATATCCAACCGTCGGCAACCAATGCCCACCGCCCCCGAAGACACCAGCACCACCTGATGTCCCTGGCTCCTCAGCAGACACAGGGTTTCCACCAAACTCGCCAAGGTAGATAGGGCAAATTGCCCCAGCCCCGGCCCCGCCAAGCTGGACGTGCCAATTTTGACCACCAGGGTTTGTGCCGCACTCACCGTCATAGCTTCCTTTTACCGATGCTCCCCTTCGATACTACGCCTTCGATACTACGCCCTCACCTATCCAGCTTGGTCTATCAGGCCAATTGCTCCTGAGAATACCCTGAAGGATACCCGTTGCCTTGGGAACGGGGCTTCCAATAAAATTTGGGTGCCAGTTACCGAGATAACCGACACCAAGAGGGGGTTTATTAAAGGGTTTATTGAACTTAAAGGTCTTTATTAGGTGTGACCTTTATTTATCTTTCTCAATTATCGTGCCACTTTTCGGGCCTAGGGGAATCCGTAATCTTTTCTTTATGTTTTCCTCCCTAACGTTTTCCCTGTTGTTATTAAGCTTCCTGGTATTTCGTTACAAAAGTACTTGCAGCCCAGCCGAAGGGCGGGTTCTAGGAATTGCGCCACGGGATTGAGATGCGGCTGGATTGAGATGCCACGGGCTTGGCTAGGAAACTTAGGCCGTCAGATAGGCTAGGGCGGCGGTGGGATTTCTAGGGAAACGCCTAGCAGCCTGAGCATCGCAATCTCCACGGTGCGCAGACAGGAGTGGTGCGGGCGATCCTGATCTAGAGTCGGCATCGGATCCACCAAAATGGTGAAGAGGCCCAGGCGATTGCCCGCCAACACATCGGTGAACAGCCGATCTCCCACCATGGCCACCTGTTCCGGGGGGAGAGCCATGGCCTCCAGGGCTTGCTTGAGCTTGCGGCGAGAGGGCTTACCCGCACTGGTGAGATAGGGCACCTCTAGGGGAGTGGCAATGCGCTTAATGCGGCTACTGTTGACGTTGTTGCTGACTAACCAAACGTCGCCCACCGCTTTGATGCTAGCCATCCAGGCCGCCAAGTCAGGGTCGCTTTCGGCCTGCCGCAATGGCACTAGAGTGTCATCCACGTCTAGGATCAACCCCTTAAGATTGTGGCGACGCAGGAGATCGGGGGAGAGGTCAAACACGCTACCCCCCAGTACCAAGTTCGGCTCAAACAGGCTAGACCAGACCATCACCAAGCCCCACCATCAGGCTGAATCCCGCTAGTTGTTATTAAACGTCTCACGAATGGCATCCTTGGCCGCTTCATGCTCCGCCAGGGTGCGGCTAAAGACATGGGTGCCATCATAGCGGGCCACAAAGAAGAGGTATTCAGTATCCTCAGGGCTCAGCACCGCCTCCAGGCTGGCCTGTCCGGGGCTGGCAATGGGCGTGGGCGGCAAGCCGGGGTTGATGTAGGTGTTGTAGGGCGAGGGCGTCCCCACCTGCGCCCAAGTGAGCGGCTGCTCTGGAGTTTGGGTAATGCCGAGGCCATATTCCACGGTGGGATCGGCTCCTAGGGGAATGTCTTGCTCCAGCCGATTGGTGAACACTCCGGCGATGGTGCCCCGTTCTTCCTCCACCACGGATTCCTTCTCAACAATGCTGCTGAGGGTGACCCAGTCTAGCAGGGAGAGATTGATGGCGCTGGGGTCGTAGAGGGGCAGAGCCACGGTCTCAAACTGCTTAAGCATGATATCCCGTACTTGGGTGGCGGTGATGCCCTCGGCGGGGAGTTGGTAGGTGTTGGGAAACAAAAAGCCCTCTAGGTGAGGGAGGCCATCGGGGAGCCACGGAAACCGATCACGGGGAATTTCCTCGGCCACCGCCAGAAACTCCTCGGCAGAGAAGAAGCCTTCCTGCTCGAAGTACTCGGCCATTTGGCGCAGGTTCCAGCCTTCGGGAATGGTGAAGGAGGTCTGCACCACCTGCCCCGTCCAAATGATTTCCGCAATGTCGGTCATGGAACTGGTGGGAGCCAAAGCATAGGTGCCCGCTTGGAACCCGCCTCCATCAGCCTGCCGCGCCTGCCAGCGAGACCACCACTTCCAGGCTAGGGCCGACCGAATTAAGCCCGCAGCCTCTAGGTCTTGGCCAATTTGCTGGCCCGATGTGCCGGGGGGAATTTGAATCTGGACGGTTTGATCGACACTTTGCTCTGTGGCATCCGTCGCCACAGGGCTTGTGGCCCAGCTCCACCAGGCCCATCCCTGCCAAGCCGCGATCCCCGCTGCCACGGGCACCACTAGCCCAAAAAAAAACCACTTTGACCACTTTGAACCTTTCGTCATCGCCTTGGGATTACGTTGCTATACGTCATCAGTGCCTTGGGTACCAAACACCCTGAGATCGAACCCATCCCTGATTATCTACTCATCCTCTAGGTCAAACAGCTTTTCCTCTAGGCTACCGCGAATGGCCTGAAACTCCTCTGGAGTGACAATATCCAGGGTGCCTTCAGCGGTGCGATAGGCGAAGATCAGCAGGGGTTCCACGGGGGTGCAGAGGGTATATTCCTGGTCATCGTGGAAGCAGGTGGCTAAGATTTGAAACTCTTCGGTCATCGGCTCTCCGGTGTCGTCCACCTCGTCCAGTTCTAGGGTAAGGCAGTTTTCCTCATCAACATCGGGTAGTTCGCCAGCGGCGGTGAGGGTGATGGCGGTACGCTGAAGTACCAGATTTTGCTCCGCCAAAACGGCCTTGGCTGTGGGGAAGAGTTGCTCAATATCCTCCTCTTCAATGTCCATCAGCACCTCTTCATCGTCCTCTTCCTGCCACACGAAGATTTCAATTGGGGCATCAATGGGCAGCAGCAGCAAGTACTCACGACCGTTTAGGCTAAAGCGCTGCTCCACCTGACAGGGCAAAAAGCGGCCTGTGTCATCCGTGAGGACAACGGCTGAGTCGTCAAAGGATTGGGTATCGTTCGCCATGGAGGCTACTCTACAGATTCTGGGTGGACAAATTGCAAAAAAACGAGCAGGGAGCGTTAAAAAACAGTGTTATCAGAATATCCCATCCTGTTACGTCCTTTGCCGTTCATCCAGCCAACGCTGCAAAATCAGCGCCGCCGCCTTGCGATCCACTAGTCCTTTGTCATCCCGAACCGATCCCCCCTGGTTCCGAATTAGCTCCTCCGCTTCCATAGAGGTAAACCGTTCGTCGATGTAAACCACAGGGAGATTCAGAGCTTTGGAGAGGCCCGTAGCCATACGCCGCACCTGTTTAGCCTGGGCACCCTCCTCCCCGGCTACGGTCAGGGGTAACCCGATCACTAATACCGCCACCTGTCGCTCCTGCACCAGTTCCGCCAGTTCCGTCACCACCTGGTCAAAGGACTGACGATAAATGGTCAACAGGCCAGAGGCCATCAGCCCTAGACGGTCGCAACCCGCCACGCCAATGCGCTTGCGGCCAATATCGAGGCCCAGTGCCGAAATTCCCTGAGTCAAGCCAACGTTCCTCGCCCAACCACAATCGCCAACCTACATCTCTGAGGCTTCTGGGGGCTGGGGCCGCATGGCCGAAGGATCAGCACCGTCGGGAGAGGGCGCAGGCTTAGGAAGCAGATCCGCCGCCCAGGTCATGCGCCCAGGGATAGGCTTAGCCGCCGGTTGCAGCCCCGTCAGCACATCAGACAATTGCAGCCCTTCCAGGGAAATTGGCTTGCTTTCCCGCACCTTATGCCACACCGACCGCGACAGCAGCAGCGTGTGAGACTCTGGCACCGCCTCCATTTGGGCGAGGCATTCCTCCCGCTCCGGCTGGTAGTCCCGCGAGGTGAGGTGCAGGGGCTGGGCCGGGAAGGGCTGCAAAATCTTCGCCATCTGAATCATCAGTTCGGGATAGAGCCAGGTGTAGGCCGGGTGAACGGTGAGTTCGGCGGTGTGGGGCTGGCGACCATCGCGGCAAATGGTGAGCTGAAATTGGCCAATGGCGGCCTTGCGCTGCTGCTCAAAAACGTAGGCGCTGACGGTTTCTAGGTTGTTCATCAACCGATCTACGGTGGCGGTGGCGGTGCCCATCACCCCGCTTTTGAAGTCCTGAATTTGGTGATCAAACACCTGACGCACCAGGGGCGGCATCGAGGCGGTATTGAGCTGGTACAGCAGTTGGGCATCGGCATTGCTAACGGGCAGCAGGTTCGGCAAATCGGGCTCCCGCTGGGCCAGGGTAGCAATGGCCTCCGAGGGCAGCGACCAATAGGTAGTTTGCGCTAGGGGCTGAAACCCGTTGAAGCGATACAGCGCAAGGGCAGTCTTATGGTTAACGTTGACCTCCAGCATCCAGGTGCGGGCCTCCCACACCGCCTCGAAACAATGGCGCAACAGCCGCGACCCCACATCCATGTAGCCTGTGATCATTAACTTAGCGGCGACGGCACGGTTAACCACCACCTGCTCCACCTGCCAAGTGCTGCGGGTGCGGTTGAAGGGAGCCACCTGAATGAAGCCCACCAGGCACCCCTGGCGTTCGGCCACAAAGGTAAGGGAAGACTGGGATACTGGATTGGGCATCCAGCTTAACAGCTTGAGGGGGGCATACCATCGGCGCTGATAATCGAGCCAGGACACCACCGAGGCCGAGGACAGGCTATCATCTCCCGCATCCATGTCTTCGGGTTGCCACTGCATGAGATCGTCAAGATCTCGATACTGCAATGGCCGTACCGTAAGCATCGGGCCAGTTGTCATCATGCGGGCCATAGCCAAGAACGTAGGAGACCGATTATCACCCTAATCTTAGCCGTTTTTCCAGATTTCCACATTGGCCCCATCACCGTGAGCTTTCCGGGGCACCATAGGGCTAGGGCGGAGGTCGATCCTGGCGAAGGCATCGGATTTTTCAAGGGCAGACGTTTACAAAACTTATAATTTGAGGCACGATTTCATCATTAAGTCAGTCGCTCCACGGCCCATTTCCCAACTCTGCAAGCGGTATCTGAGATTAACCATGAGACGCCTTTTGACGATTGAACGCTATTGCCTGTACGGACATTTGGTGGCCATGGCCTTTGGGCTGGCCGGATTGCTCTGGGTGGTACCTCACCCCGGTATCCTTGAATATCTCCCCGCCGGACAAACGATGTTCCGCTGGAGCATGGCCGGGGGCGGCGTTGGCTATATTCTGCTGGGCACCGTTGCGGTAGCACTCTACGGCTATCGCAACCTAGGGCTGAAGGCGGTTTTGGCCTTTGCGGCGGCGGCCATTGGCGTGTCTCTCTCCAGCGAACTGCTGGGTACCAGCACGGGCTTTCCCTTCGGCCACTACAGCTACCTCAACGGGCTGGGCTACAAAATTGGTGGACTGGTGCCGTTTACGATTCCCCTATCCTGGTTCTACCTGGGACTGTCCTCCTACCTGCTAGCCCGTAGCGGGTTGAAAGCTACGGGTTCTCAATCTGCCCAGGCCGAATCTAGCTACGGCTGGCTGCGTTCCCTGGGGGCGATTTTTCTGGGTTCTGTGCTGCTCACCTCCTGGGATTTTGTGCTCGATCCGGCCATGAGCCAAACCGCTCTGCCCTTCTGGTATTGGCATGAGCCCGGTGCCTTCTTTGGGATGCCCTACCAAAACTTTGCCGGATGGTTGGGAACAGGCGTCGTTTTCATGTCCGTGGGTCTGGGCCTCTGGCGGGCCTTCGGTCTGGTGACTGAGCCTCCCAAATCGGTCACCATTCCCCTGATTGTCTACATCGGCAATTTCGCCTTTGCCACAGTGATGAGTCTCGCCGCTGGGTTCTATGTGCCCATCGCCATGGGGATGATTACCGGACTCATTCCGGCTATCCTCTGCTGGCGCACCGCTAACCAGGGTGATACCGATATCGATGGCGATGCGGCCCTGGATACCGCCATCACCCCTTCCGCCAATGCGGCCCTCAAGTAAGGTTCCTAAGCCCTAGCTTCCTAAGCCCTCTAAGTCCTGCGGGAGTTTTGTCCGTTGTCTGATGTTCTGTCCTCCTTTCCTTGGTTGAGTGGTTTGGCCTTTGTACTGCTGGTCTTGCAACTCCCTATGGCCATGGTCTTGCTCTCCCGGCTAATCACTGGCCCCCTACGCAGGCCACCCTTGGCCCCCCAATGGGCTACCCTCAAGGAGTTGGGAACCGTTTCGGTGGTGGTGCCCACCCTCAATGAAGCCCAGCGCCTTGCCCCCTGCCTAGAGGGACTGACCCGCCAAGGTTACGAATTACGGGAAGTTTTGGTGGTAGATAGTCGTTCCACCGATGGCACCCAGGATGTGGTGGCCGCCTATCAACGCCAAGATCCTCGGATACGACTACTCACCGATGATCCGCTACCGTTGGGTTGGGTGGGTCGGCCCTGGGCCTTAGACTACGGCTTCCGCCACAGTTCCCCTGCCAGCACCTGGGTCTTAGGCCTTGATGCCGATACCCAACCCCACCCCGGATTAAGCGCCGCCCTCGTTCAAGCGGTGACTAGGGAGGGCTATGATTTAGTTTCCTTGGCTCCCCGTTTTATCCTCAAAACCGCTGGGGAAATGTGGCTGCAACCCGCCCTGCTAATGACGCTTATTTACCGATTCGGCCCCGCTGGTAATCGAGGTTCACAACCCCAACGGGTGATGGCCAATGGTCAATGTTTCATGGTGCGACGGTCGTTGCTGGAGTCCCTCGATGGCTACACCTCTGCCCGTGCTTCCTTCTGCGATGACGTGACCCTAGCCCGCAACGCCGCTTTCCAGGGGGCCAAGGTGGGCTTTTGGGATGGCAGCCGTTTGCTCAAGGTGCGAATGTACGAAGGAATCACCGAAACCTGGAAAGAATGGGGACGCTCCCTCGATCTCAAGGATGCCGCTACCCCAGAACAAACCTGGTGGGATGTCGCATTTCTAGCACTAGTTCAAGGGCTTCCTTGGCTGCTGACACCTGTATTGATAGCGGCTAAGGTGCTATCACTCACCGAGTGGTCGCTGGTGCTGCAACTGCTGTTGGCGATCAACGCATCTCTACTCTTCATTCGCTTTGGTATGCAGGCCGCCGTTCTCTCGGCCTACGACCTGAGCCAAGCCACCGGGAAATGGGCTTTTTGGCTGTCTCCCTTGGCCGATGTGGCGGCGGTATATCGCATTACCCTGTCTTCCTGGCAGCGCCCTACTCAGTGGCGTGGACGACAGTATCCCACCCCTGGGATAATCTCCTCCTAAACTCTGTGGAGAATAGCACCCGATTCCCTAGGCCAGCCGTTGCCAAATTCGAGACACCTCAGCCAATAGGGTTTGAAAGGTTTCTCGAAAGGCGCGATGCTCCATTTCATGGATAGCCTGTTCTCGATCCCACCGGGCTAAGGCTTCATCAATGCGTCGTCGATCTGATCGGGCGTCCTCCAGCAAGTTTTGGAAACGGACATCGGTTTCGGCCTGCTGTTGGGCTAAGTCACTAATCATCTCTACCACTTCAGCAATGCTGACCCTGAGGTCGGCGCTGCATTGCTGAATAGATTCACCCTGTTGGCGGATTTGGTCACCCTGTTGGCGGATTTGGTCACCCTGTTGGCGGATTTGGTCACCCTGCTGGCGGATTTGGTCACCCTGTTGGCGGATTTGGTCACCCTGTTGGCGGATTTGGTCACTTTGTTGCTGGACGGCAAGCAACAAAGTTTCCGCAAGGGCTTCTAGGCGATCTAGGCGGGATTCTGGGGCATTGGCGTTAGTCATTGGGTTAACTCCATTCGGTAAAGGGATGGCGAGCTAGGTTGGAGTTGCCATAACGCAGATCATAGGTCACTTCTTCCCCAACCCAGTCGGGCAGCGCAATGGGCTGATCAGGGGCAGTAAGTTCCACTTCTGCGACGATTAACCCTGCGTTAGCCCCAAAGAACTCATCCACTTCCCACACCACATCGCCCAGGGGAATGCGATAACGCTGCTTTTCAATCAGGGGCGGCTGACAGAGGGTAAACAGAATGGTCTCGGCATCTTCCAGGGGAATCGGGTATTCAAATTCCGGGCGCACCATTCCCACCGATGACCCCTTCAGGGTGAGATAGCCCTGGTCTCCAACCACCCGAACTCTTACAGTGCGGGCATCCTGGGTGGGGATATAGCCCTGGCGCAGGCGCTGACCTGGGTCATCGGTACGCCAGCGATCGTTGCTGACTAAAAACTTCCGCTCAATTTCCTGTCCCATGGATTTCTCCCACCACATTCATCACCATTATGGAATGATGACATCTGTCAGGGACAGACCACGCACCACAACCAACGCATCCTGGACTGTCCTAGGTCATGAGTTGATTGTGGAGGTAGAGAAATGCTTCTACCGCTCTGGCGTTGGGTTGGGCAGTCATCGCTCCGGGCTGGGTAGCGGTGAGGGCTCCGGCGGCACTGGCGTACTGTACAGCCGCTCGCAACTGATCCTCGTTTGCCAAGAGAGCCATCCCTTGTAAGCTCAGTTGGTGGAGAAATCCGGCGAGGAAGCTATCTCCTGCCCCGGTGCTGTCTTCGCAATCCACAACATAGGCTGGGACGTGGCCGCTGAGGGTGGCGGTGGCGTAGTGACAACCCGTGGCCCCATCGGTCAACAGCACCAGTTGAGCCGATAGCCGTGCCCGGATGTCGTCGGCCTGGGTGGTCTGAAACAGGGTCTCGGCTTCCTCTCGGTTCAGCTTGAGGATGTCCACCTCAGCCAAAAAGGCTTGAACAACGGAAAGGCCCTGCTGTGGCTGGGGCCAAAACATCGGTCGCCAATTGAGGTCAACCACGGTGGTCATGCCGCGCTGCTTGGCCCAGGCCCAGGCGGTTCGCATACTCTGCCCTAGCCCTCTATAGGCCAGTCCCAGGGTGCCCATCACCAGATATTGAACGGATTCAAAGCAGGAGAAGTCAATCTGATCAGCCTCTAGGTAGGCGTCGGCAAAGCGACTGGGGTCGGGCAAGCTAAACCCAACAAAGGTGCGTTCCCCCTGGGCATCTCGGTTCACCAACACCACGCGGGTTGGATGGGCCGTGGTCCATTGCAGTGCCGTACAGTCTACCCCGGCATCCTGCAAAGTTGCCGCCACATGCTGTCCCTGGGGGTCGGTGCCCAGGCAGGCAACCAAGGCTGAGGGAGTGCCCAACTTAGCTAGGGCCGCCGCCACATTCGCCGGAGCCCCGCCGGGGTGGTCGGCCCAAAAGGGAAATTCTGGACTTTGACCCTCGTGACGGTCAAAAATCCGGTCAATCAGCGCCTCGCCCAAGCAAACAACCTGTGGGGCCATGATTCGTGGTGGTAAAGGGTTGACCTAGGGCTTCAGAATACCCGCCGCAACACGTAGTCGGCAATATCCTGGAGGGCTTGCTTGGCCGCCGAGGGGGGCAGGGATGCCAAACATTCCACCGCCAAACGAGACTGCTCCGCCGCCAAATCCCGCGACTTCTGGATGCCGTTGCCTTGGTGAATCAGTTCAATGGCTTGGTCGAAGTCGGAGGCTTCCGCAAATTCCCGCTCAATCAGGGTGGCGAGGAAGGGCTGTTCGGCCATGGTATACAGCACGGGGGCCGTCAGGTTACCGCTTCTGAGATCGGAACAGGCGGGTTTGCCCAATACTTCGTCGGAACTGGTGAAGTCGAGGATGTCGTCTACCACTTGGAAAGCCAACCCCAGGTGGCGACCGTAGGCATACAGTTGATTGATAGTGACTTCGGAAATGTCGCTCAGCACCCCCGTTGCCTTAGCGCTGTTAGCCAACAGTGAGGCCGTTTTGAAGTAGCTTTTCTCTAGGTAGGCGTCGATGGATAGGCTGGTATCGAAGCGGTTCAGCCCCTGCTGAATTTCTCCCTCGGCCAAGTCCATAATCACCTGGGACAGCAACTTCACCACCCGGAGGTTGTCGAGGTTGGCCAGGTACCACGAGGACTGGGCAAAGAGAAAATCTCCCGCCAGCACCGCAATACGATTGCCAAAGCGGCTGTGGACGGTGGGCACCCCACGACGCACGCTAGACTCATCCACCACATCGTCGTGGACTAGGCTGGCGGTGTGGATCATCTCAGTGATCTCGGCCAGTCGTCGATGTTTTGGCGTAATCTCCTGATTGGCCATGGTGGCTTTGGCCAGCAGTAGCACAATGGCAGGACGAAGACGCTTGCCCCCGGCCCCAAAGAGGTGCTCAGCGGCGGCGGACAGAATCGGATGCCGTGCCCCCACCAACCCCTTGAGGTTCTGGGTGAGAAGGTCAAGATCGGTCTCAACCGGCGCAAAGAGGGAGGTTACTGAAGTCATGGACAGCCGAGGGAGGCGAATATAGTTACGTTTTTTAACATAGTCTACCGTTATTTTAAGCTAACCCCTAGAGATGTGGTGGGATTGCACCCCGATTTTAGTGGGGGCATTTTTGCCCAGTTTTGGAAGTTATGCCCTAAAGTCCCTCGAAATGGCGAAAAATCATGATCCGTGGAGCGTTCCGCCCCTCAATGTAGGCCAGATTTAAGGGGATATCCAACCCCAATCAATACCTAGTATCGGATTCCTCAATGTCGCTCCCAGTCAGGGAATCGCGTGTTAGGATACAAAGTAAGACTTTTTTAAAGTAAGCGGCTTAGGTTTCTTATTTTTCCATCGTCGTCAACCTAACATCAGGCAGCTTTTGGATGTTTCAGCCATCCGTTGCCAGCGTTGCAACCTAAGTGCTCGTCGGTCTCAGCCGTGACTACGGCAGTGCAGGCAGTCCTTAGGTTTTCGGATGTTTCCTGCGATGGATAAATGCCGCTACAACTCATAGGTGCTATGCGCTCAAGGGAGCCTTAAGGTTTGGTGCTCATTACCAAGCCCCTAAGGCTAGCTTCGGGCGACCCTATGATCATCGCTATCCTCCCATGAGGGTTTTTCTGCACTGAAAAGCCCTCAGGCTTTGGGCGTGGAAATGGCGGTGATCACTAACCTTAGCGACCTGCCTGAGTTGAGGTCTGTGCTGTTGCTTTGCTCCTCCCCCTTTCACTCATCCGTTGTGACTGTCATCGCCGTGAATACCACTACTTTGATGATTCCCGTTCTGGCCGTAGCCTATTTGCTCTTGGTATATGGTGTGCTGTTGTGGTGGTCTAGGCGTTCAACCGGATCAAGTCGCACCTAGGTTCCGTAGAGCGCTAAGTCTCTGCATCCTGAACTTTCCCTGGCAGCGGTTCCTAGCGGCGAGGTGGGGGTGGGGCGTCATCTTCCCAGAGTTCTGTGGCATCCACATCAATGATGGATGGGGGCGTTTTCTCCTGCTTTGGGGGTGGGGTGGGCAGGCCAGCGGTGACATCGGAAACCGTTTCTCGGATCTGGTGGCGCAGGTGGCGGGTGCGCTTTTTCACATCTCCTAGCCAATGCCCTAGGCGTTGCTGGGCCTCCGATTGAAGACGGTGCCCCTGTTCCTGCCACTGCTCGGACAGTTGGGTACGGGCTTGGCGGGTTTTATCTAGGGTGGCGTCCCAGGTTTGCTTGGGGTCGGGGAGATGATCCATCACCTGATCGAGGGGTAGTGCCTCTAGGGGCGAACGGGACGTGGCGGTATGGGGTGCAATCGGATCGCCTAAACGGTTGGCTTGGGCCAGGGCGGTGTGGGCCACCATCATGCGGCGACGGCCCAGACTGATCACGGATTCTGGCGGAATCGCATAGAGACCGGATTCTAGGTCTTGGGAGGCTGTGATACTGAAGTGGTATTGCAGAATGGCCCCATCGCTGGGGGAAAACCGATAGTCGATTAGCTGCCCCAGGCGATCTCCGTGGTCAGACCACACTTCGACCTCGCCGAGGGCTATCCCTTCATCGAGGGAGGTATCTTCTGGAACAGGCGTTTGCGGTGCAGAGCCCCTCAACACCAGGCCATCGTGACCAATCGACAGCACCCGACCCCAAGGGAATCGATAGCTGCGACGGCCCAGCCCGCCCCCACAGCCCACCCCAATCACCCGATGACGGCGCGGATCGACCCACAGGTCGGTGATGGGGCCAAGGGAGTCTGCTGTATCGAGATCGATGGGTACCAGGCGCAGGAGGTCGCCCTTGAGCAGATCGGGGGGAAACGTCGCATCGGTCGGCATGGTCTGACCACACTCCTAAGCTAGGGTTGGGCGATGGGGTTGGGTAACCGGGTTAAGCCTTCTCCAATTGGTCAAGCCGCAGCCAGATGTTGGGGGTGGGCACATGGCCAAACTTAATGAGGGCATAGTCGTCGTTGATGTCCACAATTTCCCCTTTGGTTTCAAACAGGTAGGGGGGAAGGCGAGGATCGCTGGCCTGGATTTCGAGACTGTTTTCCAGTTTGTCTCGTAGGGCTTTGACTAAATCACCGCGTTTAAGAGTGGCTGCCATGGTCTGTCCTGGATGGTTCTAAATAGTGAGTGTCATCGGTGTTATCGGTGTCATCGACGCAATGGGTGCCGTCGGTGCCATCGGTCTACCTGATTGTATCGCCTCTACCGCTGGCATTGGGGGCAGTAGTGGGCCGACCGTCCCGCAAGTTTGATGCGCTGAATGGGGGTTTGGCACACTCGGCAGGGTTGTCCTTCTCGGTCGTAGACCCAGGCTACGCCGCCGTAGTTGCCGTTGATGCCGTAGATATCGCGGTAGTCGCTGAAGGTGGTGCCCCCGGATTCGATGCTGGTGGTGAGCACTTTTAGAATGGCTTCGTGGAGCTTGTTCAGGCGGCGAAGGCCAATCTGATGGGACAGGACGGTGGGGCGCAGGCCGCTGAGGAAAAGGGCTTCGTCGGCGTAGATATTGCCGATACCCGCCACGAGGGACTGATCCAGCAGGGCGTTTTTGATCGGTCGCTGGCTACGGGCAAGGCATTCTCTTAAATAGGCGGGGGAAAATGCCTCATCAAAGGGTTCTGGCCCTAGGGCTTGTAGTCCGGTCATCACCGAGGCCGGATCTTGCCCTGGCGGCACCCACCACAGGCGGCCAAAGGTGCGTTGGTCGATGTAGCGTAGTTCGTGGTTGCCCGCTAGGAAAATTCGCACGCGGCAATGGGTGGGCACGGGTTCCGCCGGATCGACCCAGAGCAACTGCCCCGTCATCCGCAGGTGAACCCCCAGATAGCCCGCCGCTTGCCCCTCCGCATCGGCCAATTGTCCTAAGAGGTACTTCCCCCGTCGCTGCCAGTCGGTGAAGTGGGTCTTGACCAGTCCGGCCCAAAATGCCTCTGGGCGGTTGGGATGGGCCAGGGTGCGGGCCAGCAGAACGTCACCATTGACAATGGGGTGATTGAGGGTGACGCGATTGAGCCCACGGCGGACGGTTTCAACTTCGGGCAGTTCGGGCACAGGGGTCTCCAGCAAACAACGCGCAGTAGGCTGATCCTAGCCCCAAAACACAACACCCCTACAGGTATACCTCAGCCCCACCGAGACCCTGGGGCAAGGGTGAAGTAGAGCATTTACCGCAAGGGTGTTGTGATGGGATAACCGTCAGAGCGTGAGGTTGTCCAAGGCGATAAGCTTACTTCTTATTCTTAGCCTTGGGCGCTTCCACTTCTAACAGTTCATCGAGTGCAAAGTTACTGGTGTTGATGCCAGCGTAGTTCACCGTGCTAAAGCGAACCACGACGGGATTCTTGATGCCGCTTTGGTCAATGGTGGCCACGATACCCACCTCCTGAAACCAGTAGGACTCTGGGCGGAGAATCCGAACCTTAGAACCGCGTTGAACCATAAATAATGCCCTCTTGAAAACCAAGTATTTATGACAATCTATTAAGGCCCAAACCCTTTTTTGGCCTTGTTCTACTAACAAGAACCGAGCGAGAACCTCAATAGGGTTGACTTCCACGTTCAACAGATTACTACGACTGCACAGTTCCCGTGGGACAGAGGGGTTTAAGTTTTGTTGCAGCATGTACACCGTGGGCCTAGAGTGGGGTAGATTGAATCCCCTTCATTTTGAGCGCTGGTTTGAGAAGGAGTTTTCCATCGTCCTGAGACAACTGCCCTAGTAAATACTTGCCCCGCCGCTGCCAATCGGTGAGATGGGTGTTGACCAGTCCAGCCCAAAATGCCTCTGGGGGTTCAGGATAGGCGAGGGTGCGGGCCAACAACACATCACCGCTCACAATAGGCTGATGCAGAGTAACGCGATTCAGCCCCCGACGGACGGTTTCAACTTCGGGCAGTTCGGGCACAGGACTCTCGAGCAAACAACGCGCAGTAGGCTGATCCTAGCCCCAAAACACAACACCCCTGCAACCGAGATCTCAGCCCCACCGAGGCCATCGGCCAAGTGTGGAATAGAGCATGGGCTGCAAGGGTGATGGATGGGATAACCGTTAGATCGTGGAGCCGTTGGGGAGAATAGGCTTACTTACCCTTGGGCACTTCCACTTCTTCCAGTTCAGAGAGTGCAAAGTTGTTGGTGTTGATGCCAGAGTAGTTCACCTTTTCAAAGCGAACCACGGCGGGATACTTGATGCCGCTTTGGTCAATGGTGGCCACGGTACCCACATCCCGATACCAGTAGGACTCTTTGCGGAGAATCCGAACCTTAGAACCGCGTTGAACCATAAATAATGCCCTCTTGAAAACCAAGTATTTATGACAATCTATTAAGGCCCAAACCCTTTTTTGGCCTTGTTCTACTAACAAGAACCGAGCGAGAACCTCAATAGGGTTGACTTCCACGTTCAACAGATTACTACGACTGCACAGTTCCCGTGGGACAGAGGGGTTTAAGTTTTGTTGCAGCACCAAGACCTGGATCCCGATGCTGTCGTGTTGGGTGGCTGATCCCATGCCGCCGGGATGATTTGACTAGGGTCTGCCATCGATGGGGGAATGACAGGAGCAGGGGCCATCAGAGGGCTGAGTTTGGCAGGGCGCGATAAGTTTTGTGTCAGATGGGGGATGGACTGGGGACGGGCAAGGGGCTGGGATCGCCAAATACCCCTTACTCTGAGGTATTGGCCGGAATCGGAGGTTGGGCGTTAGCATCAATAATGATTAAAACCCCTGTTAATTCTGGCCCTGCGTGGGCACATTAACTTATAGCAGTGAGAACCGTCCTTCAAGGCTGGATAGATCATGGTTATGACCCCAGAGACCGCCCACCGTCTGCACCAAAAATTTCCGAAGAAGCATAACCACTATGCACTCAAGGATTTTTTCCAGTTCAATCCGGATCAAGGCACCATTACGGACTGGAACGACACCCGCAATGTCTTGACCAGTGAAGACTTCATCATTGGTCTGCTGGAGGGGCTCCAGGAGGAAGTGGGGGATGCCTCCGCCGCCATCATGTACACCGTGGGCCTAGAGTGGGGTAAGTTGGACTCCCTTCATTTTGAGCGCTGGTTTGAGAAGGAGTTTTCCATGAGCCCCCGGCGGGCCAACCTCATGTTCCTGCTAGAAACCTGGTGGTGGCCCTTCATTTCCCAAGGCTGGGGCCGCTGGGAGGTGGACATGAGCGACCGCAAGCAGGGCTTTATGTTTATCAACCTGTTTGATTCGGCGGTGGCTCGTACCCTGGGGGATGTGGGCAAGCCCGTCTGCCATCTCTATGCCGGGTTGTTTGCGGGATTTTTTACCGAAATGGTGCGCAAACAACTAAGCTGCATCGAAATTCAGTGCTACTCCATGGGCGAAACCTACTGCAAATTCCTGCTGGGAGGCCGCGAACGCATTGACGCCGCCGCCTTCTGGATGAACGAAGGGGCCAACGCCCGCGACATTGAGAAGCGCCTGCGGGCCGGGGAAGGTGGCGCATGATTTCCGCAACCCTAACCGCCACCAATGGCCACAGTAGCCCTCACCCCTGGCTAAAGGAAACCGTCCAGGCTTTCTTTGAAGGGGTGAACTGGAACGGCATGGCCACCCATCGAGCCGATAGCGCCAGCGGTGCGGCCAGTTCCGGGCTGGGGGGCGACTCTCCCCTCACGATGACCGTCGGCCAATTCTTCGAGATGATGTCCTGGGAGGGCAAACCCACCATTGGCGTGCCCATTGCCCCCATGGAGGCTCCGGCCACCACCACCGATGCTCCCAGCGACGATCTCACCCTAGACGATTTCTCTAGCTTGTTTGGCTAGGCCCATGGCCCGCATCGGCCCCTTAGTCCCTAGTCTGCTGCCATTCACGCCTCATTCACGCCTCATTGAAGGATCGGACCATGACGTTCAAACTCGACAGCCTGTTTGAAAGCGCCGAGAAACCCTACCTAGATGCCAACGCCCTGACGACGTTGAGCCAGTACGTGAGCTCAATCCCGGAGCGCATTGCGGTCTATCGCATCCTGCGCGATCAAGAAATCGCCATTATGCAGCCCATTGCCGACGCCCTTCAGCAACGCACCCAGGAACCGGAGGCTAAGGTGGAACGCAGTGTGCGCCATGGTCTAATGGCGTTACGCTACATCGCCATGGCCATGCTGCTAGACGACAGCGCCTTTGTGGAAGGGCGGTTGCAGGGATGGCTACCGGAGATGGTGCAAGCCCACGAAACCCAGGCCCTCGATCAGCAATTGTTTCAACTGCTGGAACAACAACTGGCCAAGGTGCTGACCCCGGCCCAGATGAACTTGCTAAAGCCAGGGATGACCAAGGCCCGCGATCTAATGCTGGGCCATGCCGCTCCGGCCCCGGTGCCAACGGCGGCGGTGCCAGAACTCGATCCGCTAGCGGGGCTGCTTTAGGCTCCGAGGCGGCTGGCCTATGTCTATCCTGGGGCAACGCTGGGTTACCCTCCCGGCCCCAACCCCCATCCACCGTACCTGTGAGGGAATCAATCCTATGGTCTCCGTTGCCGATCTACTTGTTGATGGTCGCCTACCGGGCAACTACTTTGCCCAGGATCTCTATGTGCGCGGCTCTACTGAGCTAGGTTTGCTGGAAAACCGCCGGGGGGATCGACTCCTCGCCATTCCAGAACCGCTGCTGCAAGCCATCTATGCCGGACTGGAAAAGGAAACAGGCCAAGCCTCAAAACTAGTGCTCTACAACTGTGGTCGCTGGTGGGGCAAGAACTTCTACGCCCGCTTCTGTGAGGAACTGGCGGACTACTACAGCCAGCCCCTCGCCAACCTCTCCATGGCCGAGTTTTTGCAATCCCTTCAGCAGTGCTGGAAGACCCACGGCTGGGGCCAAATTCAGCTCGACATTACCTACCGCGACCAGGGTTTCCTAGGCATTGAAATTACCCATTCCCCCTTTACCGCCGCTGCCCCCGCCAGCCAAACCCCATCCGCTGACCTGGATCGGGGCATTTTGGAAATTTTCTTTAGCCAACTGACCGGGCGCGAGTTGACCTGTGTGCAAACGAGCTGCACCACCCGAGGGGATGATGCCAACCGCTTTGTGCTGGGACTAGAGAAACGCTTGCAGCCCGCCGCCGCCCTGGTGGCCAATGGGCAATCCCACCAAAGCATCATGCAAGCCTTAGTACAGCAGGGCTGAGAATCGCGTGGCCATGACCCGCCCCATCCGACGATCCCACTATCGACTGCTTGGGCTGGTGGGCCACGGGCAGTTTGGTCAGGTCTATTGCGCCATCCACCGCACAACGGGCGAGTTGGTGGCCCTCAAGTATCTGCATAAAGATCGGTTCCCCACCCACAAATTTCTGCGGGAACTTCGGTTTTTGCTGAGCCTAGAGCATCCCAATATCGTCACCTGCCAAGCCCTAGAGCATTCCGCCAATGGGCGCTACCTGGTGATGGACTACTGCGAGGGGGGCACCCTGCGATCCATCCTGGAGAGCGACATTGTGCTGTCTTGGGAGGAGATGCTGGGCTTGGTGCTGGATATTTTGGCCGGACTGGCCCATGCCCATCAGCAGGGCATTGTGCACTGTGATATCAAGCCGGAAAACATTCTGCTCACCCTCACCCCACGGGGCTGGGTAGCGCGAATTTCTGACTTTGGCATCGCTCGCCTCAGCCAAGAGGTGAATGAGTCGCAAATGGGCCATTCAGGATCGCCAGCCTACATGGCCCCAGAGCGCTTCTACAACCAGCACCCCCTCACCTCCGACCTCTATGCAGTAGGCGTCATCCTCTACGAAATGCTGCTGGGCAAACGCCCCTTTTCGGGCACGCCCATGGAGTTGATGGTGGCCCATATGAACCAAGCCCCTGATATTCCTGAGGATTTGCCTGCCCCGATTCGGGCGGTGGTGGTTCAATCCCTCCAAAAGCTGGCCCCCAAACGCTACCAAAGTGCCCAGGCGATGCGCCAAGCCATTGGGCAAGTCTACCAAGCCTGCCAAACGGGGCAAATTGCGGCCATGCCCCTGGGGGGAAAGGTGCTGCCCGATGTGGTGCCCGCCCCCGATCTGCCCTGGGTTGCCATGCCCCATGCCATTACGGTGATGGGGTTGACCTCCTTGCCCGTTTCATCTCCCCACCCCGCCGCCCCAGTCCCCGACGACTCCGCCGCGCCCCGGCCACATTTGCTGATCACCGCCCACCAAGATCACGTTTGGTTTTACCACTGGCCAGAGCAGGGTATGTCTGCCCCCCCTGGCTCCACCCAGGGCTTTACGCTCTCTGGGCCAGTGCAGCGATTTATCCCCATTCCCCAGGGTGGAATGCTGACTACCCCCACCTCCCTCCACCTCCTCTCCATCTCCCACGGTCTAGGCCGCATCGCCCAGGAAACTCGCCCCATCCAGGTGGCCGTGGCCCCCAACGGGCATTGGTTTGCCACCGTCCAACAGCCCCAGCCCGCCACCGCCGACCTCCTCATTCGCCATCTGCGCAGTCCATTCCAGGCTCCCGTTAAAATCTCGGCGGCCTGCCGAGTGTCTATTCCCATTGCCGAGGGCCGCATTGTCGCCCTGCAAGCCCTCGATACCCGTCACCTGGGGCTGGTGGTGCAGCAACCGCAAAAGACCTTTGTTTATCTGGTCACTCGGCGGGGGCATTACCTAGGGCCAGTCTCGCTGCCCGTGCCCCTCCATAACCTAGTGCCCACTCGCCGCCCCTACCGCTATTTGGCCCTTGAGGTCGATCAGCCCCAGTCTCTGCTTGTGGTCGATCTCAAGCCGCTGCGGATGGTGCGCTATCGGGCCGACATCCAACCGCGCTGGATTTTTGAAACCTCCGTGGGCTATGGCCTCCTCGACACCGAGGGGCATCTGTCGCTGATGAACGAGGAAGGGCAAATTATTAACCGGGTTACCGACTTGCCCTGTCCCACGGCCATGGTGCAGCGATCCCCCAGTCAGTTTCTCTGGAGTGTGCCCGATGGCGACCACAGCCGCATCTACAGCCTAGATTTAGCCCACCTTGGCCTAGATTTAGTCTTTTAAAGCGGCGATGAGGAAGGCCGTTCCCCAAGTGGAAACCCCCGATTTCTAGTCCAACCAACCGTAGAAACTAGGGCTCCTCGTCCGCTGATACCGGAGACAAACCCGTTGGATATCCCCCCCTATCCCCCCTAGCAGAGCCCCCCCATGACCGATCCTTCTCTCTTTTCCGATGCCGCTGATTCCAATAATGGGGCTAGCCCTCCCAACCCCGCCCCCCTAGCGGATCGCCTTCCCAAAGGCCCGGAAAACCCGGATCTGCATCCCACAGAAACCCTTCGCCCCAGCATGAAGCGCGACATTCGGCGGGCCTTCCTGATTTTGCTGGGCACGGGTCTGATCATTGGTGTTCTCACATCTGCGGGCGTGGTGTGGGTGATGCACCACTTCAACCTGATCGGCGTTCCTGAACAAACCACCCCTTAACGGGATCAGGGCGGGATCCAACGCTCCTGTAGCCCAATCCGTAACTCCTACCTTTTCCCGTGTAAACCGAGACTCTGGAAAAGGTCGGGATCCAGCGCTCTTGTAGATCAATCCGTAGCCCAGGCTACTCATTTGTCTCCATCCAGCCTCTATATCTAGAACCAGATTTAGATTGGGTTAAGGTCTTTAGTCAATTTTTGGTAACGGAGATCGTTTAACAATGACGCCATTTCGCCCCCTACTGGGTTCTCTTTTGCTGGCTGCTTCTCTGACATTGGTTGCCTGTGCCGGAACCACAGAGGTGACCACCACCGATACCACAGAGACCACCACCGAAGCCGCCGCTCCTAGCACAGCGGAACTCACTCCGGTTAAGTTCACCTTGTCCTGGCTGTTTCAGGGGGTAGACGCGCCCCTCGCCATTGCCCTAGAGCAGGGCTATTTTGCTGAAGAAGGTCTAGAGGTTACCTTCGAGCGCGGCTTTGGTTCCGCCGATTCCATCACCAAAGTTGCCGCCGGACAGTACGATATCGGCGAAGGGGATATGTACTCGATGATGGAATTCAACGAGAAAAACCCCGATCAACAACTGGTGGCGGTGGCGATTAAGTTCAACCGCTCCCCCTTTGTGATTGTAACCAAGGCCGATTCTGAGTTCAGCGAACCCGCCAAGCTGGGCGGGGCCAACCTAGCGGCCCCGGCGGGGGATGGGCCACGGCGGCTGTGGCCTGTGCTGGCCAAGGAAGTGGGCGCAGAGGCCGACAGCGTGGAATGGACGAACGTGGAACCCCAACTGCGGGAGAGTATGCTGGCCCAAAACAACGCAGACGGCATTTCCTGCTTCTCCATCTCCTGTCTGCCCGTGCTGAACCAAAAGCTAGGTCTGCCCCAGGAAGACCTCAACGTGTTCTACTACAACGACCACGGCCTAGACCTCTATGGCAACGCCCTGATTGTGCGTAAGGAATTCTTGGAATCCAACCCGGAGGTCGTGCGAGGCTTTATCGCCGCCTACATCAAAGGGCTGAAGGATACCCTGGCCGACCCCGAAGCCGCCCTAGCTGTGGTGACCGAGTATGCCGATGACGAGCTCTTTGATACGGCTATTGAAGCCGAGCGGATGCAGATTGCCGTGGATCGTCTATACACCGGGCCAGAAACCGCCACCATTGGCCTCGGCGGCGTCGATCCAGATCGCCTAGAAGCCACCATCGCCCAAGTAGTGGAGGGCTTTGGCCTCACCACCACGCCCAGCGTTGAAGCGGTGTTTGATGCCAGCTACCTGCCTCCCCAGGAAGAGCGGATGCCCTAGGAGGAGCCCTCGCTCCTACGGTTTACCAGATAGGTCATTGGAAGTGGCCAGTTCGGATTTGTCCTGACACGAGTGGGGATTAGCCTAATCGTTAGAGGATGCCTGATCGGAGCCCTGGACGGAAGGTTCGGGGCTTTTTTGTCCATCAAGGGCTTGCTGGAGCGAGGTGGCAAAGGTTTCGAGCTGCGCGAGTTTGGTCAACATCTGCCGCTGCCGTTGCTGGCGAGTGATGGGCTGGCGGGCGGTTTGCAAAAAGGCCACATCCATGGCTACCAACCGAAGGGTGCGGTTTATCTCTGTAACCAGGGGCTGAAGGGTGGGATGGCTATCGGTGGCTAGGGGCAAGATCTGCTGCTGAAACCATTGCTGAACCGTCAGAAATCTCCCCTGCAATTCCCTCGCATCGGGGTTTGTTCCCTGGCAAAGGGCGCTTAAGGCAGAGAGGTGAGTCTGGAAGGTTTGACTGGGTGAAGGCATTGAATAGGACTGGAGATCACCGTAAAATCATAGAATATTTATGACATATGCCAATAATTTGATAGAATCAGCTCTATAGAAAAGTTCGTTGGCCCACCAGGGAGGCAGAACGTTGATCCATGCCACGCTACACCAGCTCAAAGTGTTTGAAGCCACGGCCCGCCACGGCAGCTTTACCCGCGCTGCGGAAGAACTCTACCTTACCCAACCCACGGTTTCTATCCAGGTAAAGCAGCTTACCAAGGCGGTGGGTCTGCCCCTCTTCGAGCAGATTGGCAAGCGCCTCTACCTCACCCAGGCGGGTCAAAAGCTGCTAGAAACCTGCCAGGAAATCTTTAGCGGCCTCGATCAATTTGAGATGGCCATTTCAGACCTAAAGGGGCTGAAACAGGGCCAACTCCGCCTCGCCGTCATCACCACCGCAAAATACTTTGTGCCCCGTCTGCTAGGGCCATTCTGCCAACGCTTCCCCGGCATTGATATTTCCCTCAAGGTCACCAACCACCAAAATATCCAGGAGCGCATGGCCAATAACGATGATGACCTCTACATCATCAGTTCGCCACCGGAGCAACCTGACCTGAACATTCACCCCTTTTTAGAAAATCCCCTCGTGGTAATTGGGCCAAAGGATCATCCCCTAGCAGGCAAAGCCAAGGTGCCCATTCAAGCCCTCAATGGCGAACAGTTCATCATGCGAGAACCCGGTTCCGGCACTCGCCACGCCGTGCAAAAACTCTTTGCCGAGCATGAGGTGGATGTGAAGGTGCGTTTGGAACTGGGCAGCAATGAAGCCATTAAACAGGCCATTGCCGGAGGTCTAGGGGTTTCCGTTCTGTCCCTCCACACCATCATTTCTGAGGGCACCAAAGGCGAGTTTGCCATCCTCGATATCGAACATTTCCCCATCGAGCGCCATTGGTATGTGGCCAGTCTGGCAGGCAAGCAACTCTCCGTGGTCTCCCAAGCTTTTCTGACCTATCTCCTCGAAGAAAGCCACGCCATGGTGGAAAAATGCCTTCCCGGTATTAGCCACTTTTCTACCCATCCCGTCGCCGCCCCAGTGGCCCTCAACCCCGCCAACAATGGGGCCGCTGCCATGCCCGAGACGCTCACGGTTAAAGGCTAATCGATCAGTCCATCCCCCGGTGTTCTAGGGGTGAGGTTTCCCCGCCCATCGTTGCATTGACTACAATGGCGGGCTCCAACCCGACGGAAGATAGGGGATGTCGTTTCGAGGTTAAATCATGAGCGGACTGGGTGGCCTAAATAAAACCCCCAATGGCGTCGTGTTGGGGATGGTGCAGTTGCAGTTGCCCACAGTGGTAACACCGGAAGATTTAGCGGCCCAAACCCAGCGCATTTGCGAAATGGTCGGCAAAGCCCGCCGCAACATGCCCTCTATGGACTTGGTGGTGTTTCCAGAATATTCCCTGCACGGGCTCTCCATGGACACCAACCCAGAGATCATGTGTCGGCTCGATGGCCCGGAGGTCGCGGCCTTTCGCCAAGCCTGCATCGACAACAGCATCTGGGGCTGTTTCTCGATTATGGAATACAACCCCGACGGCAACCCCTACAACAGCGGCCTCATCATCGACAACACCGGGGAACTCAAGCTCTACTATCGCAAGCTGCATCCCTGGGTGCCCGTAGAACCCTGGGAACCCGGAAACCTGGGCATTCCCGTCTGCGATGGCCCCAATGGCAGCAAAATTGCGCTGATCATCTGCCACGACGGCATGTTCCCCGAAATGGCTCGGGAATGTGCCTACAAGGGCGCTGAAATTATGATTCGCACCGCAGGCTACACGGCCCCCATTCGCCACTCTTGGCAGATTACCAACCAGGCCAACGCCTTCTGCAACCTGATGGTGACGGCCTCGGTGTGTATGTGCGGCAGTGACGGCAGTTTCGATTCCATGGGCGAAGGCATGATCGTCAACTTCGACGGCGTGCCCCTGGCCATGGGTAGCCACCGCCCCGACGAAATCATCACCGCCGAGGTGCGGCCCGATCTCGTCCGCGAGGCCCGCATTCACTGGGGCGTAGAAAACAACATCTACCAGTTTGGCCACCGGGGCTATGTGGCGGTGCAAGGCGGTGCCCAAGACTGCCCCTACACCTACATGAAGGACATGGTAGACGGCAGCTATCGCCTGCCCTGGGAGGACGAGGTGATCCACGCGGACGGCACCTCCTGCGGGTTCCCCACGCCAACGCGGCGGTATAAAGGGGAAGAACTGCCCCCCGAACTGGTGCTCAATGCGGATTGATGGCCCTTGACCGTAGGAATTGGCCGTAGGGGCAAGGTTTCCCGTCCCAATCCCCAGCCGTGGAGGGATTAGGGCATGGGTTGGGCCACAAAGACCTGGTTCCGTCCGGCGGCTTTAGCTTGGTAAAGAGCAGTATCAGCGGCTTTGATCAACGCTTCCATGGTGTGGCCATGGGTCGGAAACATGGCCACACCAAGGGACGCCGTGAGTTTCCCGAGGCTTTGGCCTTGGTGCTGAAGAGCCATCTGGCTGATGGCTCGGCGCAGATCTTCGGCGTGGGCGGTGGTTTCAGTGAGGTCAGCTTCGGGCAAAATCAGGGTCATTTCCTCGCCACCATAGCGACAGACAATATCCGCCCCGCGTAAATTGCCCTTCAGCAGCGTGGCTACCTGTTGCAGCGCAAAATCTCCCGTATCGTGGCCAAAGTTATCGTTAATACACTTAAAATGGTCAATATCCACCATGATCACGCCAATCATGCATTGTTTACGCTGGGCACGGGCAATTTCCTGGGCCAGCGATTCCTCCAAATATCGGCGGTTATACAGCCCCGTCAGAGGGTCGCGAATGCTCTGGCTCTTGAGGGTTTCCTTCAGCTTCAGGTTGGCAATGGCCATGCCCACCTGTTCCGCCAGGGTACGGGCTAGTTGTTGCTTGGCCTCGGTCAGGAGGTCTGGATCTTCCGTGCTGAGGTAGAACAAACCTAGGGTTTCGCCCTGGGCCATGAGGGGAATGCAGAGAGTGCTGCCCAAGGAGCCACCGGACACCGTATGCTGGCAGCGAAGGCTAGTTCGATCCACCCCCACCCGGTGAATACAGCCTCGCCGCAGTCCCCAGCAATGGTCAGGGTAAAAGCTGGGCTGGGAGGTCAGGGTTTCGCCAAACTGGCTCATGAGATCGAGGCGATGGTGCGATTCAGCGGTGACAAAAAGCCCCCCAGCGCTTTGGGGAAACAGAGCTTCGATGAGGCTGGTAATGGTGTTGCAGGCTTCTTCAACGGTGGCCGCTGCCTGGAGAAAGTCGCTCATTTCGCTGAGGGCAACCATTTCGGCATGGCGTTGACCCAAATCCGCCACCCGATGTTCGAGTTCTTGATTCAACCGTTGGAGGGTGCGCTCGGATTGTTTGATGGCCGTAACATTGCGGAAGGTGGCCGCAAAGCCATCCTCTAGTTTTACTGCGGCCATGTCAAACCAAGACTCAACGTCATCGTAGTTGCAGTAAAGCTCGCGTTGGCAGGGTTCTCCGGTTTCTACGGTGTGTACATAGCCCTCAAACAGCCCTTCCCCAAAAGTCCTTGGCATGTCCTCCAGCAATCGTTTACCGACTAACGCATCGGCACTGCGCCCCACCAATTGGCAAGCTTTAGGGTTGCTGAGCAGCCACTCAAAATCAACAATTTGGCCCTGCTTGTCGCGCACGGAACGGAAGGCCATGATGCCATCGGGAGAGCTATTGAGCACACTGCCAAGCTGCGTTTCCGAGGTTTTTAGGGCTCCCTGCATCGCCACCATGGAGGTGATATCCAAGTAGCTACCAACGATGCGCGTGACCTGGTCTTGATCATTTTTGACGTAGATAACGCGGGTCAAAACATGAACCGTGGACCCGTTCTTATGGCGATACCGCTGAGTCGTTGAGAACTTATCCGCCAGACCATTTTTATAGTCTTCAAACAGTGCCCAAGCGGCTTTTCTATCCTCCTCAAAAATGACCGAATTCCACATTTCTAGGGAGTTTTCTAGTTCCTCGTCGGCATAGCCCAGCATGGATTTGAACCGTGGGGAGAAATAAATCTCATCGGTGATTAAATTATAGTCCGAGAACCCTTCCGACGACGCCTGAAGGACGAGATCAAGCTGTTCTTTGGCCTGTTTGAGATCCAGCTCGGCTTGTTTGCGGGTGCTGATGTCGCTGTGGGTGCCAATCATCCGCAGGGGCTGACCATCCGCCGTCCATTCAACCACCTGCCCCCGGCTGAGAATCCAGGTATAGCGCCCGTCTTTACAGCGCATTCGGTGTTCGTGGTGGTAGCTGGGCGTTTCGCCCCTGAAGTAGCGCTGCAATCGGGCATGGCAGACTGCTAGGTCATCCGGGTGAACTCGGCTGCTCCAATCCTCCACGCAATGGCCCACGTCGCCATCGTCATAGCCCAGCATGGCTTTCCATTGAGGCGAGAAAAAGACCTCATTGGTTTGGACATTCCAGTCCCAAATGCCATCCCCTGCGCCTTCTAGGGCAAACTGCCAGCGGGCTTCGCTGTTACGGAGGGCGGCTTCGGCCTGCTTTCGTTGCGTAATATCCACACCGGAGGGAATGAGGTGGGTAATGCGTCCGGTGGGGCCACAGAGGGGCGTGAGGGAGAAATCAATGGTGATGAATTGGCCCCCACGCACTTGCACATCAATGTCAAACCGCACAGCGTGCCCTTGGTTGGCCTGGACAATGGCCTCCCGAATTTTGGCCTGGGCCACGGGGGAATAGGCCCACCAATAGGCTTCGGCAAAGGGCTTATTCAGTACCTCCTCGCGGGTAATGCCCGCCGCATCGAGGGGAGCCTGGTTCGCTTCTATTAGCAGACCATCGGGGGTGAGGACGCCAACAAAGGCAAACAGACTATCCAATACCTGCCGCAGAAATCCCTCCCGCTTTTGCAGTTCATCGGCAATGTGCTGACGCGCTTCTACTTGGGCGGCAAGCTGACGGTTGGCTTGCTCTAGGGACTCGGTGCGGGTGATGACATAGGCCTCTAACCCAGCCCTGGCCTCTTCCAACTGCGAGACCAAACTAGCCTGTTGTAGGGCAATGCCCATCTGCACCGCCAGCCGTTGCAGGTTTGCAATGGCATCTGGGGGCCACGGATCAGCCGTTGTGCAACGATGGGCAATCAACAATCCCCACAATCGGCCATCCCCCAGCACAGGCACCACCAAACTGGCCTTCACCTGAAACTGTTTCAGAAACTCGGCATCGTTGGGAGCCATAGGAGGATTGGCACCATCCTGGGCTTGGCCCAGAAGAGCCCACTGGGGATCGGCCACCGATTCCTTTACCACCTGCCCGTCCATGTCGTTGGCACAGTGGTAAAGGAGAACCCGGTCGCAGGCCAACCGTCGCCGGACAGAGTCCACAACGGTCTGCCAAATCAGATCAAGGTCTAAAAACTGGCGGATTTGGAGCGCTACGGTGGCAATGGTGTGATCCCAGGAGCCCGTGTCGGCTGGTCTGGGGGAATGGCTGGTCTGAAAGGCTGGATTGATGTCGATGCTCACTACCCTGAAGCTCCCCAATGGCGGCTAAGACAATGCTGGTGCTGCGAACGACAGGCTTTGATGCAGGCGATGTATGCTACCCAGCCAAAGAAAAGGCTAAAGATGATACCTTCGTTGTCCTAAGTATATAAAGCCCAGTTTCTATCAGAAGACCCACTTCCTGCGATGAGTGTTAACGTCTTAGCGAGTAACACGCATTACAGACCAGAATGTTGTCAGGAGATAATTGATTGAGTCGATTTCATCCTAAATGATACTTGGTTTGATTAGTTGTGCCTTCATCCATCAAGACATAATGGTGATCATCTGTAAATGCCCAGATGATCACCATTATGCCAAAGCGGCGTCCCACTCCAATTTGGGTAGAACGCCACCTGAGTTTATACGGGGACATGGTTTTGCACAGGCCCATGGCAGTGTGCCTTAGCCTAGCGGCAAGAATCACCCTCAAGGGGTG
>JBBAWV010000053.1:0-28860 GCA_040396995.1 Nodosilinea sp.
CATGCTGTTCATTGCTGGGTGGCTGTTTGTTAGCACGGGCTTGGCCTACGATGCCTTTGGCACCCCTCGCCCCAACGACTACTATCCCGACAATCAAATGCAGCTTCCCATCGTGACGGATCGCTTTGAGGCGAAGCAGCAGATCGATATGTTCTCGGCCCAATAAGATTTTCCTTTCCCACTACGTTGTTTTAATTCAGCGCCATGCAAAGCAACTCCCCCGAACAAATTACCTATCCCATTTTCACCATCCGCTGGTTAGCCGTACACACCCTCGGCGTGCCTAGCGTGTTTTTCCTGGGCGCAATTGCGGCCATGCAGTTTATTCAACGGTAAGAGAAAATCATGGATCGTACTCCAAACCCTAATAAGCAGCCCGTCGAACTTAACCGCACTTCCCTATATTTGGGACTGTTGCTGGTCTTTGTCCTAGGACTGCTGTTTTCAAGCTACTTCTTTAACTAACCTTCGTTAAAGAAACGAGGCTTAGGGAGTCACGATTCCCTAAGCTGTGTTGAGATGAGTCATTCACCAAACTTGGCTGTAGGAGATTTAAGCGATGCTTCAAAGTGGGCGAATTCCCCTGTGGATTGTGGCGACGGTAGCTGGTACTGGCGTTCTGGTGGTTGTAGGTCTCTTCTTCTATGGAGCCTATGCGGGTGTAGGTTCTGCCATGTAAGGCACTGTTCAGCCTAACTGTAGAATCTCTGGTAGGGGCTAGGACGTCGGTTCTTGGCCCTTTTTCATGCCCTTATCATGGCTACAGCTTGGCTTGTCTAACATGGCGCTGACCCCAACCAACACGGGAGGTGAGCCAGGTAATCAGGGCTAAAGTTTTCTACGTAGCGACCCTGAGCGTTCCAAAACGGTCGATTACTATCGATCTGGTATTGGTTGCGGGGCGGAAATGGATCTTTGACACCATCGTTAAGGTGGCTAGGTGTGTGAGCAGATTGGTTGCCTGAAATTCTCCGTTCCCCAGTAAAATGTGTTGAGTTTTGTTTAGTCACCTTGGGCCATGAGGGGTCATCACTATGGATCAGCCTTCTAGGGGCAGGCGTCTGTGGGCGTCAAAGACCAAAGCCCTTATTGCCGTTGGGTCGGGTACGTTGGTGCTCGGCCTTGCTCTACCTGTGCTTGGGGCTCTTAATGGTCGATGGACGGCCTCCCCAGCAGCCCTCAACCCCAATCTCGTGGCCCTGCGCGATGCCCTAGGGATAGAGGCGTTTCCAAAAACGGTAAGTAGTGAGCGGCTGTGCTTACCCACCTCTCTTCCCAGAAGTTCAGGAGCGAGTTCGCTAGAAGCCTCGTTGCCAGAGCTCTTTCAACTTGGGGGGCTTCAGGGTCTTGCCGATCACCTTGATCCGGGGCAGGTTAGGCAGCTTGGGGTGGTGGCTTGGCCAGAAATTCATCCCCAAGCCGCCCAAGCACGGGTGCCGATTCTGATGTATCACGATGTGCTGTCAGAGCCCGAAGTTTTCTTTGACCTGGTGCCTGAACAGTTTGAGGGTCACTTAAGAACCCTCAAGGAAAACGGCTTCACGGCCATCAGCCTTGACCAACTCGTGCAGCATTTGCGGACGGGTGCGCCCCTACCTGAAAAACCCGTGGTACTGAGTTTTGATGATGGCTATGCCGGACACTACGAGCATGTCTTCCCGCTGTTGCAGAAGTACCAAATGCCAGGAGTCTTTTTTGTGTTCCCCGGCAAAGTTGATGGGGACGTTGTAGGGCGATCTACCCTGACCTGGGAGCAGGTGAAGGAGATGGCCGCTGACCCGCTGATTACCATTGCCTCCCACAGTGTCACCCATCCCCCTGACCTGCGCGAGTTTAGCGATGCGGATCTCGCCTACGAAATGACGGAATCTAAGCGCCGATTGGAGGAAATGATCGGCCAGCCCGTCCACTACTTCAGCTATCCAGCGGGGCACTACGATGAACGAGTTGCTCAGGCCGCCGCCGATGCGGGCTACCTAGCCGCTTTTACCATGCGGCAGAATGATGAGCAATTTGCCGGAGCTTCGGAATCGCTACTGGCGATTGAACGGTTTGGTCAATCCAACTTGCCCACGCTCTTGGGGCAAGCTTGGGGGGGAGAGTCGGAAACGATTCCGCCCCTACCGCTGTCTTCCCCCTCGCCAACCGGAGAAACGCGCTCTGTTCGGGGAGAAAGGGGCTTCGATTTTCAAACGACTGTAGAACGGGAACGCTACGACGTTGGACAACATAGCCTGACGCTCATTCGTGGGGGCCGCCCCGTGACTATCCACGCCAACAGCCGCTACCAAGTGCCAGAAATTTTGGCGGGCACCAATGCGGTTGGGGCTGTGGACGGGGGCTTTTTTTCCCTTGAGTACCTGGATTCTAACGTGATGATTGGCCCAGTGTTAAGCCAGAGCAGCCGCAAGTTTGTGCCGGGCAATGCCAGCGAAAATCCCCTGCTGAATGGCCGTCCCCTGGTGTTGATTTCGCCAGATCAAGTGCATTTTACGCCCTTTGACGCCAGTCAGCACAACACGTTAGCGGGAGTGTATCGTGAACTGCCCGGTGTGACCGATGCCTTTGTAGCAGCGGCATGGCTAGTGCGGGACGGAGAGGCTCAACCTGCCGCAAGCTTTGGCACCTTATTTGACTTTGACGCAGAACGTCACCGTGCCTTTTGGGGCATTCATCGGGATGGCTACCCCGTGATTGGGGTCTCCCACACCATGGTGGGGTCTGTAGAATTGGGGCAACTGTTACACGACGCCGGACTGCGCGATGCCGTGATGCTAGATTCTGGTGCGAGCACGTCCTTGGCCTATGAAGGCGAATCCTTGGTGGGCTATACCCCTCGGCCTGTGCCCCATGTGGTGGCGCTCATCCCCCCAGAGACTAACGATGGCAGCCCCTGCCCCCTCGTCATGGACAACTCCAATCCTAGCAGTGTGGCCCGGAACTAGAGCCTCAAGCATCCTAGCCACAGCCTAAAGCTCTAGCGAAAGCTGACAGCCCCGAAAGGACTGGCGGTGCTGTCGAGTTGGCCCTAGGGTTTGGATGGCTGTGCGATGTTCGGCGCTACCGTAGCCTTTGTGTTTCGCCAAACCATAGCCGGGATAGCGATGATCTAACCGCACGATGAGTTGATCACGCCACACCTTAGCCAAAATACTGGCAGCAGCAATGGCGATATCGGTCTGATCGCCCTTGATCACCGTTTGCTGGAGAATGCCAAGCCGGGGAATGGGTTGATTGCCATCCACACGGCACAGGGTCGGGCTTGGGGACAAACGACTAATGGCTCTGTACATTGCCAGCAGGGACGCCTGCAAAATATTGATCCGATCAATTTCCTGCACCGAAGCATAGCCAATGGCGCAGGAAATAGACAGGGTTTTAATCGGCTCGATCAGTTGCACCCGCCGCTGGTGACTGAGGCGCTTGCTATCCGTTACCCCTAGGGCTTGCAGTTCTATCGCGGCAGACTCGGACAAAATTACCGCCGCTGCCACCACAGGGCCGAACAGCGCCCCTCGACCAACTTCATCCACCCCAGCAATCAGGGTATGGTTTTCCCCAGGGGGTGTCCTAGAAGACTCACAATCCGTGGACTGGTCACCCCCTGACATGGAACTAGTCATCCGTCCCGTTGCCACTTGCCGAAGGACGACGGCGACGGCGGCGACGAACGGTATCGCCCTCGGCAGCGGCGGCATCACCATTGTCGGCAGCTTCAACTACAGGAGTTGCCTCTTCCACCGGGGAGATCACGGGCTCAGACGCCATTGTTGGCACCGGGGTTACATCAGGTGTTCGCTGCACCTTTATAGGCACCTTGCTAGGAGCAGGTTTTTCGGTCTCCACAGATGGCGCATCCACCTTCGCGACAGGTGCAGAGTCGGCTACCGAGGCAGGCGCTTCTTCCTGGGGCAACGAGACAATGCCTAGGGTAGTAACAGGGGTTACTGCTGCACTTTCCCCTGGTGCCCGAACGGCAATAGTCACATTGCGAGGGTCAAGACTGGCTTCGCTGGAGGCCAGCACTAGGGGCGAAATCCCCATCATGGCGTAGATCCGCTGTTCATCGGAGGTCATTTCCACCGTAACCACCTGGGGCGGCGTAGTGGGTTTCTTGTCATAGCGTCCCCCGGTGCGGCTGCGGCTTGTCCGAGCGGCGGGCTTTTCATCCTCAGAGGGACTATCGACAATCGGCGCAAAATCCGCCACAGGACTGGGAATATCCTTTGGCGCGCTGGGCAGAGCTTCGCGGGGAATGGGCGCTTCTTTGCCACCCGGACTGCGACCGGGCAGGGGCTCCCGACGGCGGCGACGGCGATTCCCCTTATTCAGCTTGTCCTGATAGCTGGGATGGTTGATCAGGTCTAGCTCTTGCAAATCGGACTGGGTGGAGAGGCCATCCAGTTGCGATTCCCGCAGGGCGGGCGTCCAGCTATTCTCGGCCTTGGCGCTGGGGTAGGACGGGGCCAGACTCACCCCTGGTTCTTCCTCTGTGGGGTGAGACCCGGGCAGATGCACGAGGTGTCCCAATCCATTGCAGGTGGGACAGGGGCGGCCAAACAATTCGTAGATGTTTTGGCCCTGACGTTTGCGGGTCAGTTCCACTAGGCCCAGTTCCGACAGTTGGGAAATCTGGGGCCGAGACTTATCCGACCGCAGCGCTTTACTGAAGTGTTCGAGGACTTGCAGCTTGTCCCGCCGCGAATCCATGTCGATGAAGTCTACGATGATCACCCCAGCGATATTGCGGAGGCGCAGTTGACGGGCAATTTCCGTGGCGGCTTCGCAGTTCGTCCACAGCACCGTTTCGCGGGCGGTGGCGGATCGGGTGAAGGAACCGGAGTTCACGTCAATCACCGTCAATGCTTCCGTCGGTTCGATGATGATGTAGCCACCGGAAGGTAGGTCTACCCTAGGTTTCAGGGCTTCTCGGATGGCCGCATTGACTCGGAAGTATTCCAGAATGGAAATGCGCTCCCGATGTTGATCAATCAACACGCCGCCGGGCAGTTGCCCATCACTCCAGTTGGAGAGGTGCTGCTTCACCCGCTTCAGCCCGGAACTGGAGTCGGTCACAATGCGGTTAACGTCGGCATTGTAGGCATCTCGCAACACCCGCTGAACAAAGTCATCATCGCGGTTGAGCAGAGCAGGGGGCCGGGTGGAAAGCGCCTGCTGCTGAATGCTTTCCCACTGCTTTTGCAGGGTTTCCAGGTCTTCGATAATGGCGTTTTCGCTAATGCCCTCGGCTTCGGTTCGCACCAAGAGGCCCATGCCAGCAGGTTTGATCAAAATCGCCAGGGCGCGTAGGCGGTTGCGCTCATTTTCACTGCGAATCCGGCGGGATAAATTGACCCCCCGACCGTAGGGCATCAGCACCAGATAACGACCGGGGAGGGTAATGTTTCCGGTAAGCCGGGGGCCTTTGTTGCCCGTGGGCTCCTTCATAATCTGCACTAGCACCTTTTGCTGGGGGGCCACCAGTTCGGTGATGGAACCCGCCATTTTCTTCAGCCGCAGGGGGCCGAGATCGGTAACATGCATAAACCCGTTGCGTTCGCTGTCGCCAATGTTGACGAAGGCGGCATCAATACCGGGTAGGACGTTTTCAACGGTGCCTAAATAAATATCGCTAACCTGGTGGCTCCCGGTCGCCACAATTAATTCTTGAATCTGATCTTCCGAGAAAACCGCAGCGATCCGATGCTGCTCAGCAATAACAATCTGCTTCGGCATTCAAATTCCTCATACAACGCTCACTAGGGCGGATAAAATGCAAAACTTTCACTGGAAATGAAGCCGCAAGACCCACAGAGCCTACCGAAATACTCCATCCAGATCGGGGAAAACGAGATTGCAAGGGTTCCACTGTCACAACCGCCATAGCAATGGCTACGACGATGACATTGCAGGGCACACCGGGGTCACTCTGGGCCACCGAGGCACTTCGAGAATTCTTGGCGATGCCAGAACAGGCTTTGGAAAACCGGCAAACCTACACAAGAGCTCTTAACTGAAGCGCCCAGGGCTAAGGACTGATAGCCACGTAAACACTTGCCATGTGCTATCCGTCTAAGCACACTTGGTCTTGTTTAGATGCATTATAGCGTTAAGGCTTGCCCATAGCATATAACTGCGGATCTTTGTAGGGAGAATCCGAGAAAACTTGCGCCACCGCCTCGAACCATGCGCCAACGATTCAAACAAAGCCGCCACCGATAGGGTTTCCATCGATGGCGGCTGGCTGAGGAGGATTAGGACGCGGAAGCGGCGACAGGACTGCGACCTCGTTTGGCTTGAGGCTCTGCCGTGGCCCCTTGCAGCAGCAGAATCAGCATCGGGTCGCGTTTATCCAGTTCGCGCCGCAAGAGCCGACGCAGATCGCGATCCATCAAGCCCTTGAGGCCATCCCAATCGATGGTGGGTTGGCCTTTCTGGCCCTTCACAATCAGTTCGGAACCGTGGGTTTCGAGAACTTGCTCCAGCACTTGCTGCACCGACTTTTGGAAGCGGTCTGGGTTGATGGCATGGGCCACGCCGCGCAGTTGCACCGTTGGCACCGCCACCAGTTTGCCACTATCGCCAATGGTAGCGGCAATGGTGACAACGCCATCTTCCGCCAGTTGTTGGCGATCCTTCAGAATGTCACGCCCCACCAGACCCACACGGGAGGAATCCACCAACTCAATACCGGAGGGCACCTGACCCGCAATCCGAATGCCAGAAGGATCCACTTCAACCATGTCGCCGTTTTGGATAATCACCATATTCTCGGCGGGAACTCCCATGCTCTGGGCGGTTTCGGAGTGCTTCACCAACATTCGGTGTTCGCCATGGACGGGTAGGAAGAACTTGGGCTTGGTGAGGGCCAGCATCAGTTTTTGGTCTTCCTGGGAACCGTGTCCAGAGACGTGGATGCCCTTATCCTTGCCGTAGACCACCTTGGCTCCGCGCATCATCAGCTTGTCGATGGTATTGACCACAGCGATGGTGTTGCCGGGAATCGGGTTGGCAGAGAAAATCACCGTATCCCCCCGCTTAATTTTGACCTGACGGTGGGAGTCCTCGGCGATGCGGGTGAGGGCGGCCATCGGTTCGCCCTGGGAGCCCGTGGTGAGGATCAGCACATTTTCATCGGCGGTTTGGCCCAGGTTGCGCAGGGGCAAAAACAGATTGTCGGGGCATTTGATGTAGCCCAAATCCCGCGCATGGGCAATCACGTTGAGCATGGATCGGCCCACCACAAACACCTTGCGGTTGTGCTTTTGGGCCAGTTCCAAAATCATGTTGACCCGATGCACCGAGGAGGAGAAGGTGGTGACGAACAGCCGTCCCTCGGCCTTGGCAAACTCCCGATCCAGGTTGGGGAAGACCGACCGTTCCGAGGGGGTGTGACCGGGCAGTTCAGCATTAGTGGAGTCGCTGATCAGACACAGCACGCCTCGCTCTCCGGCCTCGGCCAGCCGTTGAATATCAAAAGTTTCCCCATCTACGGGGGTAAAGTCAAACTTGAAGTCCCCCGTGTGTACCACCACGCCCACGGGGGTATGAATAATAACCGAGCAGCTATCGGCGATGGAGTGGGTGTTGCGAATGTACTCCACCAAAAATGAATTACCGACCCGCACCGTTTCACGGGGGCGAACCTGGCGCAGTTCCGTGCGGTCGGCTACCCCGGCTTCCTCCAGTTTGTCCTCTAGCAAAGCCATGGCCAATCGGGGGCCGTAAATCACGGGAATATCAAACTGCTTGAGGTGGAAGGCAATGCCGCCGATGTGGTCTTCGTGACCGTGGGTGACAATCATGCCCTTGATTTTGTCGCGGTTTTCCCGCAGGTAGGTCACATCGGGCAGCACAATGTTGACCCCGTGCATCCCGTCGGTGGGAAAGGCCAACCCGGCATCGAGCAACATAATTTCGTTGTTGATCTCAAACACACAGGTGTTTTTGCCGATTTCGTGCAGCCCCCCTAGGGGAACAATTTTGAGGGCTGACTGGCTTTGTTTGGCTGTCATAAAAAACGTCTCGTAAGTAAAAAACAGAACTGAAAAGCTAAAAATCTGGGGTGGGCAGTTGAGGATGGCCCCATTGAGGTCAGGAATCAATCCCTGATCTATTCCTGAAAACTACTGCTAACCGGAAGAACCGTTTTCTCGGCGGTGGGGATGGTGTAGCGAGGAAGCGGCTGTGGCCATCAATAATCGACGGTCACTCAGCAACGGAGAGAGCGGGGCAGACTCAGACGGCAAAGCTAGCGATGGTGAAAAAGGGTAAAACGCAACAGCGCATAGAGGGTTAATCCTAAGGAAGATAGTAAAGAGCAAAGGCAGAATTCATCAATAACGAGCAAGGTGGGTAATTAAACCGGCATCAGAGCGAAGGTAGACGACACTGAATAAACGGTGGTCAAGGGAGTTAATAGAAAGGGGATTTAGTTGTAGGACAAGCTGGATAACTTAGAAGCGCTTTTTTAGGGAAGATTTATCGAGTCACGGCCTCAGGTATGGGGCTGAGGCAGGAATAAACACCCGATGCCAACCTTAATCTAGGGCTAGGGGCGGTAACACTTGGTCAAGGAGTGTCAGCACATCTTCACCAGCGGGGCAAAGGGGTAGGCGCACAGACCCCACATCCCAACCCTGTTTTACCAGCGCCGCCTTCACCGGAACTGGATTGGTTGTTACAAACAAAGCCTTAAACAAAGGCAGAAGTTTTAGGTGAATCTCGGTGGCTTGATGAACTTGGCCCGATTCATAGGCTTGAACCATGCGCTGAATCTGATCGCCGACGAGGTGGCTAGCCACACTCACGACTCCACAGCCGCCTACGGACAGCGTCGGCAGGGTGAGGGAATCATCGCCGGAGTAGATCAAGAAATCGGCGGGAGTATGGCAGCGAATTTGGCTGACTTGATCCAGACTACCGCTAGCTTCCTTGATCGCCAGGATGTTGTCAACCTCCGCTAGACGAGTCACCGTCTCAACGGCTAGGTTGCACCCTGTCCGCCCCGGAATGTTATAGAGCATCATCGGCAGATTGGGCACCGCCTCAGCAATCTGTCGAAAGTGTTGGTAGAGGCCCTCCTGGGGGGGCTTGTTGTAATAGGGCACCACCTGAAGCGCCCCATCTAGGTCAAGGTGGCTGGCTTTTTGGGTGGCCTCGATGGCTTCGTGGGTGGAGTTAGAACCCGTCCCCGCGATCACCTTAGCCCGACCACCTATCGCCTGCTTCACCGCCTGGAACAGTTGGTACTCCTCATCCCAGGTCAGCGTCGGAGACTCGCCCGTGGTACCGCACACCACCAGACCATCGCTACCGTGGTTCACCAAGTGATCCGCCAGACGCTCGGCCATTGCGTAATCGACGGAGCCATCCTGAGAGAATGGCGTCACCATGGCCGTAAGCACTCTGCCGAAATATACCACTCGAATCTACTGTCCTCTGGTTGAAGGGCAGGACGCCGCCCGCCTGACGTTTGGATTATACCAACTTAGCCGAAAATCTCAGGATGTAAATTCCCTAGGTGAGGGATTAAGCCGTTACGGGAGTCGCCACCCCAGCGTTCACCGTGAGCAATTCCGCAATTTGGACAGCGTTGAGAGCGGCACCCTTGCGAATTTGGTCGCCGCAGAGCCAGAGTTCCAGGGCATTGGGGTTCGACAAATCCTGACGGATGCGCCCCACCAGGACATCATCTTGGCCGCTGGCTTCGATAGGCATGGGGAAGTAATTGCGGCTCCAGTCCTCCACCACTTTTACCCCAGGAGCCTGACTAAGGAGTTGCTTGGCTTCGGCCACCGCAAAGGGCGCGCCAAATTCAATATTCAACGCCTCAGAATGAGCTCGCAGTACGGGAACCCGCACACAGGTCGCCGAAATGCGTAGGTCGGGAGCCCCAAAAATCTTGCGGGTCTCGTTGACCATTTTCATTTCTTCCTGGCAATAGCCCAGTTCATTGAGCTCGGAGTTGTGGGGGAACAGGTTGAAGGCGAGGGGATAGGGAAAAGCCTCCGCCACGGGTTCTTCGCCGTTCAAAATCGCCTGGGCCTGCCGCTTCACCTCTTCCATGGCCCGTGCCCCCGCCCCGCTAGCAGATTGATAGGTGGCCACCACGAGCCGCTGAATGGGCTGCACCTGATGCAGGGGCCACAGGGCCAAGGACATCAAAATCGTGGTGCAGTTAGGGTTGGCGATAATGCCCTGGTGCTGATAAGCCGCCTCTGGGTTTACCTCTGGCACCACCAGGGGAACACTGGGATCCATGCGAAAGGCGCTGGAATTATCGATAGAAATGGCCCCCGCCGCCGTAGCCTTGGGCAACCACTCCTTAGAAATCGAGCCCCCCGCCGAGGCCAACACCAGGTCAACGTCGTCGAAGGCTCCATCGGCGAGGGCTTCTACCGTGAGCGTTTCGCCCATGAAGGAAATTTGAGTGCCCGCCGAGCGAGGGGAAGCCAGCAGCTTCAGAGTTTTAACGGGAAAGGAACGCTGCTCCAGAATCGCCAAAAGCTCGGCTCCTACGGCCCCGGTAGCTCCCAAAACAGCGACATTTAACCCGTTGGACACAGCGTTACTCCTTAAAAATTTCTAAACAGAATCCTGTGCTGATAGTAGCATCTGTGCTCCACGGGGCAGCGCTTTTGAATCGTGACTCTTGGCTAAATAGCCGCTTGCATTTGGAGTATGCTTATTAATTGCGTCAATTTTTTAGCAGCAGACCCCATGAAAGTTATCCAGGAAGTATTGCCCGACAGCCAAGTTGGTCTAGAGATTGAGATCCCTTCAGAGATATCTCAAAAGACCTACGACAAGGTACTCCAGCAAATGATGCGCACCATCAATATTCCTGGTTTTCGTAAGGGGAAGGTGCCCAAGCCCATTTTTCTGCAACGGGTAGGGATCTCCCAGTTTAAGGCGGCGGTGCTAGAGGAACTGGTGCAGTCGGCGGTGGATGCGGCGATCAAGCAAGAAAAAATCGACGCCATTGGCAACTACCAACTCAAGTCTGACTTTGAGGCGCTGATCAGCCAGTACGAGCCCAACCAAGGGCTGACCCTCCAGGTTTCTGTGGACGTACCCCCTCGGGTGACCCTGAAGCAATATAAGGATCTCTCGGTGCAGGCGGAGGAAATTCTCCCTGACCTCACCCAGGTGGATCAAACCCTGGAGCGCTACCAAAGTAACTTGGCGACCCTGGTGCCCGTGGAAGATCGTCCGGCTGAGATGGGCGACGTGGCCGTGATTGATTTTGTCGGCAAGGTTCAAGACGAAGCGGGCGAATGGGAAGCCTTTGAAGGAGGTTCCGCCGAAGACTTCCAGGTAGAACTGTCCGAGGGGCGCTTTATTCCTGGCTTCATTGAAGGCATTGCCGGAATGGCGTTAGAGGAAACTAAGGATCTCGAAATTTCCTTCCCCGACGATTACTCCCAACCCGATCTCGCTGGCAAGCCCGCCCTATTTTCCATCACCCTGAAGGAAATTAAGGAGAAGGAACTGCCGGATTTGGATGACGACTTTGCCCAAGAGGTCAGCGAGTACGAAACCATCGCCGAACTGCGCGCCTCCCTGGAAAAGCGCTACACCGAGGAAGCCGAGAACCGTACTAAGACCAACAAAAATGAAGCTCTGATTGCCGCCCTAGTGGAGCACCTGGAAGCCGAAATTCCCAACACCCTGATTCAGCGGGAAGTGGACTTTCTGCTCACCCAAACCATCATGCAGTTCAGCCGTCAGGGCATTGACGTCAACAAACTGCTGACCCGCGACATTGTGGACAATATGCGGAAGCAAACCCGTCCCGATGCCGTGGCCCGCCTCAATCGCACCCTGGCCCTCGGTGAGGTGGCGAAGCAGGAAGGGATCGCCGTAGAAAAGGATACCCTAGAAGCCAAGGTCGAAGAGGTCATGGCCGACATTGAAGATATCAACCAAATTGATCCGGATCGGCTGGTGCAGGTGATTGAGGAAGAGCTGCTTCAGGAGAAGATTCTCACCTGGCTAGAGGGGGTAAACACCGTGGAACTCGTCCCCGAAGGTAGCCTGAAAAAAGCGGACGATGACGCTGAGGCCGACGAAACTGTTGATGCGGAATCGGCGGTGGTAGAGGTAGAGGCAACGACAGCGGAATAGAGCTAGGATCGATCTAGCCCCAGGTTTTGGGGTTAGATCGTCGCCCTCCGGGGTAGCCCATGGGTTTTGGGGCATAATGTCGGTTAGGGGAGTCGCTGGTTCTGGCGATGACGATCTTGATCCTAGGAACATTTTTGCCCCACAGCCCTTGAAATATTCCGCAAACCCACTATGATTGCATCGAACATCGATCACAGGTTGATTACAAGCTTGAGTTCTACCGCTGCTAGCCTCAATCAGTTGCAGAACATCCTCCCCGTCGTCGTTGAGCAATCCGGTCGGGGAGAGCGTGCCTTTGACATTTACTCCCGCCTACTCCGTGAGCGGATTGTATTCTTGGGCACTCCGGTCACGGGCGAAGTGGCCGACTCTATCGTGGCCCAACTGCTGTATTTGGACGCCGAAGATCCCGAAAAAGATGTCCAACTCTACATCAATTCCCCCGGTGGATCCGTCACCGCTGGCATGGCCATCTACGACACCATGCAGCAAATTCGCCCCGATGTCGTCACCATTTGCTTTGGCCTAGCCGCTAGTATGGGAGCGTTCTTGCTCTGTGCGGGGGCCAAGGGGAAGCGGTTGTCGCTGCCCAGTTCTCGGATTATGATTCACCAACCCCTCGGTGGTGCCCAGGGCCAAGCGGTGGACATTGCCATCCAAGCCAAGGAAATTCTTTACCACAAGAATCGTTTGAACGAGTTGATCGCTTACCATACAGGGCAACCCCTAGAGCGCGTAGAAGCCGATACCGAACGGGACTTCTATATGTCGGCAGAAGATGCCAAGCAATATGGGTTGATCGATAGCGTGGTGGAGCAGCACTCCCTGTCCAACCGTCCTGCTATGACTGCACTTCATTAGGGTCAGATTATGTCCAAGTACGACTCCCATCTCAAGTGCTCCTTTTGTGGCAAGTCTCAAGAGCAGGTACGCAAGCTGATTGCGGGGCCGGGGGTCTACATCTGCGACGAGTGCGTTGACCTATGCAACGAAATTTTGGATGAGGAACTGTTTGACGCCGGAGCCACCGTGGCCCAGCCCGTCCCCCGTCGAGAGGCGGTTGCCAGTGATCGCCCCCGTTCCTCATCCACCATTTCCCTCAGCCAAATTCCTAAGCCCAGGGAAATTAAGAAATATCTCGATGAACACGTTATTGGTCAGGACGAGGCCAAAAAGGTTCTGTCCGTAGCGGTCTATAACCACTACAAGCGGCTTAGCTACCTGCAAAGCCTGGAGGGGGAATCCTCGGACGACACCATCGAGCTGCAAAAATCCAATATTCTGCTGATTGGCCCCACGGGCTGCGGTAAAACCCTGCTGGCCCAAACCTTGGCCCGCATTTTGGATGTACCCTTTGCCGTCGCCGATGCCACCACCCTCACCGAGGCTGGGTATGTGGGTGAAGACGTGGAAAACATCCTGCTGCGGCTGTTGCAGGTGGCAGATTTGGACGTAGAAGAGGCCCAGCGCGGCATCATCTACATCGACGAAATCGACAAAATCGCCCGCAAGAGCGAAAATCCCTCCATCACTCGTGATGTGTCTGGCGAAGGGGTACAGCAAGCCCTGCTGAAAATGCTAGAGGGCACCGTGGCCAATGTGCCACCCCAGGGAGGCCGCAAGCACCCCTATCAGGACTGCATTCAGATCGACACCAGCAACATCCTGTTCATCTGCGGCGGAGCCTTTGTGGGGCTTGAGAAAATCGTCGAACAACGTATTGGTAAGAAATCCATCGGCTTTGTGCAGCCTGGGGAAGCTCAGGTTTCCCGCGAAAAACGGGCAGCGGACGTGCTACAAAACCTAGAACCGGACGATCTGGTCAAGTTTGGCCTAATTCCTGAATTTATTGGCCGGATTCCCGCTACCACGGTCGTCGAACCCCTGGATGAAGAATCCCTCGTCGCCATCCTCACCGAGCCCAAGAATGCCTTGGTGAAGCAGTTCCAAAAGCTAATGCGGATGGACAATGTTCAGCTCGACTTCAAGCCCGACGCCCTCAAGGCCATTGCACGAGAAGCCTATCGCCGCAAGACCGGAGCCCGTGCCCTGCGTGGCATCATCGAAGAACTGATGCTAGATGTGATGTACGAACTGCCCTCCCGTAAAGATCTGAAGCGCTGCACCATCACCCGCGAAATGGTAGAACAGCGCTCCACCGCAGACCTGCTGCTGCATCCTTCGTCGATTCCTACCCCTGAGTCAGCCTGATCATGCCCTACGTTCAGGTCAACCAGGTCGATCACTACTACGAGTGGATTGGGACAGAAACTCCTCGTCCCGCCAGTTCCACCAAGCCCGTGATGGTCTTTGTGCATGGCTGGGCTGGGTCGGCCCGCTATTGGCGCAGTACCGCTGAGGCACTATCTCAAAATTACGACTGCCTGCTCTACGATATGCGTGGCTTTGGCCGATCCGTCATTGCCCCCGACCAAGTGGACGCCCAAAAAGCACGGGGCTACGAGCTAGAAACCTTTGCCGACGATCTGGCTGCTCTACTGGATGCCCTCAACTTACCGAAGGTTTCGATCAACGCCCATTCCATGGGAGCCTCGGTAGCGGTTTACTTTTTGAACCGATATCCCCAACGAGTTGAGCGGGCTATCCTCACCTGCAATGGCATTTTTGAATACGACAAAGCCGCCTTCGACGCTTTTTATCGCTTTGGTGGCTATGTAGTGGCGTTCCGGCCCCAGTGGTTAGGAAAAATCCCCCTCGCGCCACGCTTTTTCATGGCCCGATTTCTACATAAACCCATCCCTGCGGCTGAGAAGATCGCCTTTTTAGAAGATTTTCTCACCGCCGATTACGACACCGCCCTTGGCACTATTTTTACCTCCGTTAGCAAACAAGCAACCGAGGTGATGCCCGTAGAATTTGCCAAAATTTCCGTGCCGACGCTGCTGGTGTCTGGAGAATTTGACCAAATTACTCCGGCTCTCCTAGGCCAAAAAGCGGCGGAGTTGAATCCTAAAATTCAGTATGCGCTGGTCAAAAAAGCGGGACATTTCCCCATGCTGGAAGATGCCGATACTTACTTAGGCTATGTCCGCCCTTTTCTGGCGGCACTGACCTAATACGTAGGTCAGCGGAATTTTCAGGTGGAATCTTGAGTAGGAAATGTTAGGGCATAGCCGTAATACATACACAAGGGTGAATCCAGAGTCACTCCTTTGTCTATTTTGGACGCCCCCAACATACAAGGGCGCGGGTACCGGGATCTAGCAACAAGACGATTCCCCCTATATTGTCCTCATGGTACTCCGAACTGCAATATTAGGCTAAAAAGACGATTTTTGTGTTTCCGACCCAAAGATATCGTCATTTCGACTAACGTTGAGACAGTCGTGGGCCTGATTTACAGGGGATGTAGCCGTTTAAGGCGTCTCATGCCTATCGAAAGCAGCTATATCACTAATGTTCTCATAGGGAAAAAGGATTTTTGTGGGCATGGAGAAACCGGGAACCACCGTTTAGAACCCTGCCCTAGCTGACGAGGTGGTGGCTGATGGCGAAACGCAGGAGTTCGGAACGGTTGCTGGTGTCGGTTTTGCGGAGGAGACTGCTGACATATTTTTCCACCGTGCGGGGGCTGAGGAAGAGGCGATCCCCAATTTGGGCGTTGGAGAGCCCATCGGAGAGCAAAATCAGCACATCCTGTTCGCGGGGGGTGAGGTCAGGGCCAAAGTCTGGCGGCGGAATACAGACCGTCGGGGTCGTTGGTAACGCCGATCTGGCCGCCGCTTCGGCTTTCAGGGCGTGGGCTTCGGCTTCCATGGCCCGTTGTTGGGCGGTTTGTAGGGCCACCTGCTGAATCCAGGCGGATTGAATTAACTGGGAACGCTCTAGCAAATTGCGCACAATCGCCCCAATCTCTTGCAAATCAAAGGGTTTGGGCAAGTAGGCATCGCAGCCCACCTGATAGCCCCGAATCCGATCCTGCATTTCGTTGTGGGCGGTGAGGAAGACCACGGGCAACAGCCGAAAAGCAGGATGTTGTCGCACCTTTTGGATCAGCGTATAGCCATCCAAGTAAGGCATTCCAATGTCGGTAATGATCAGGTGGGGCTGATAGTCAAACACCTGTTGCAGCGCCATTTCACCATCGCTGGCCAGCACCACAGAATAGCCCTCCATTTCTAAATAATCGCAAATGGAAAGGCGGGTGCCCTCATCATCTTCGGCCAGCAAAACCGTTAGTGGCATGGTGCAATACCCAGTTCACCAATGAACCTAGCCAAGGCTAGGAGAACCGCTTACCCTGGGCCTTTTCACGGCAATCCCCAAGCGTCGATCTACAGTTCATGTCCCTTAAGCCTAGAAGAGAATAGCCGAGAACGGGGTAAGTTGTTGCTGAAGTTAAACTTTGGCGCAGCATACACCCGCCGATTGCAACGAAATAAAACAATGTCATGAAAAATTACTTTAGGGTTCGTTGAGAAACTGGGCGATTAAATCCTTGGCGGGTTCCACCATCGCCCACGTGCCATCGGCTTGGCGACGCATAGCCGCAAAGGCCACGATGGATCCTCGGCCAATCACCTCTCCCCGACGGCGATCCCCCACCCGCCCTTGGGTCACACTGCACAGCCGAAACAGGTAGGCGGGCACATCGGGGCTAGACACCACCAGGCACCGATCTTCATTGCCTGCCGCTTGCTGCACCTGGCCATCAAAGGGCATATAAAGACGATTGCCCCCCAGGTCAACGGCTACATCCCCCAAACCGCTGTGAATGTCGTAGCCCGCCAACTTATCACCGGGCTGCAAAGACCAGTTTTGATACAGATTAAATGTGCGCGGCGGCAGAGTCTCCTGCTTCGCACTACAGCCCATCCCACCCAACACCCCCAAAACCACAACCCATCCCCAGACCCGCACCATAGCTAGACCCCAAAACGGTACGCATGCACTCTAAATTCAAGTATAGCGGCGATGGCGAAATAGATCATTAGTACTACATAAACTTACCCCAGTCACCAGTGTTCATCCACCTCCCTCGGTCTCACAAGCCCCAATGCTGACCCAGGTGCTAGAAAGGGTGCCGTCTGGGCCTTGGTACCACTCTTTTTTCCAGATGGGGGCGTTGTGCTTGAGGGTATCGATGGCGAATTGGCAGGCGGCGAAGGCTTCGGAACGATGGGGACACCCGACGGCGACGAGGACGCTGATTTCTCCCACGGTCAATTTTCCGGTGCGGTGGTGGATGACGATGCGGGTGGCGTCGGGCCAGGTATGGCGAATTTGGTCGGCAATTTGGCGAAACACCTCTAGGGCCATGGGTTCGTAGGCTTGGTATTCCAGGGCCACTACCGGGAAGCCATCGGTGTTGTTGCGCACCATGCCGCTCATCACCACAACGGCCCCATTGGCGGGATCATCGGCGAGGGCGTAGACCTCCTCTAGGCTGAGGGGGGCAAAGGTGATGCGAAAGGCGTTGGCATCTGAGGTGATCGGGGCCGAACGGGAGGCAACAACCATAGAAAACCGCACTCTACTGAGACTAAGATACCTTGCCCGATTCCTTAGGGGGGCGGCGGTCTGCGAGGCTGGGCCTATCGCGGTAGACTGAATACCTAACCGAGATGTATTAAGGACGGCACCACACCACACCATGGCTACTACTGGGTTAATTTTGCTGGCGGCGATTGCGATTTTGGTTTGGGGCTACCGTCGCGCCCTACCCTACGGCACCATCGGGATTTTGGCCTGGTTGCAGTCGGTGGTTTTGATGGCTCCGTGGCTGTTGTTCTTTGGCCTGTTTGCCCTGGGCATTTATGTGAACCTGGCGGGAGTGCTGCTGCTGTTGTTGGTGTCCACCGGAGTTTACATTTACCTCGGTCGCCGACTGCGCACCCTAGGCCAAGAGGCGTTGATGGCGGAGCGAGCTGCCCAGTCCCTCAAGGTCGATGCTCAACCTTCTGAGTCGGGCGATGCCGCTGAGCCCTCTATCACCCAGCCAGAGGCTACGGCGGAACCCAAGGCGGTGACCAAGGCCGATGAAGTCGCCAAAATGGTGATTCCCGCCGAGGATTTAACCCAAATTGAGGGAATTTTCGGCATCGATACCTACTTTCGCACCGAAACCATTCCCTACGACCAAGGGGCGATTTTTCGCGGCAACCTGCGCGGCAACCCCGCCGAAACCCAGGCCCGATTAAGCACCCTGCTAACGCAACGGTTGGGGGATCGCTATCGCCTGTTTTTGGTGGAAAGCCTGGAGAAAAAGCCGACGGTGGTGGTGCTTCCGGCCTCGATGGATCCGGCCAAAACGACCCCTGCCCAATGGGCCATTGCCGGAGTGTTGGGCATCGCCACGGTGTTCACCAGCCTAGAGGCCGGAGCGATTCTTCAAGGCTTTGACCTGCTGCAAGAATTTTCCCGCTGGACGGCGGCTCTACCCTTTTTGCTGGGGCTGGTGGTGGTGCTGGTTAGCCACGAAATTGGCCATTGGGTGGTGGCTAATCGCTACGGCGTGCGCCTCAGTCCGCCCTACTTGCTCCCCACCTGGCAAATTGGCTCCTTCGGGAGCCTGACGCGCTTCGAGTCTCTCTTGGCCAACCGCAGCGTGTTGTTTGATATTGCCCTAGCGGGGCCAGCGGCAGGGGGCTTGGTGTCCTTGGGAATGTTGGTTACTGGCCTAGTGCTGTCTCACCCCGGCAGCGTGTTTCAGTTGCCCTCCACCTTTTTCCAAGGCTCCGTTCTGGTGGGCACCCTAGCCAAAGCTGTCCTCGGATCCGCCCTGCAAGAACCCTTGGTAGACGTGCATCCCCTCACCATTTTTGGTTGGCTGGGCTTGGTGATCACCGCGTTGAACCTGATGCCCGCTGGCCAGTTGGATGGGGGCCGCATTGTGCAGGCGGTCTATGGCCGCAAAACCGCAGGCCGCACCACGGTGATTACCCTGATTCTGCTGGCCCTCGTCACCCTAGCGAATCCTCTAGCACTGTACTGGGCGGCGATTATCCTCATTCTCCAGCGCAACCTAGAGCGCCCCTGCCTGGATGACATCACCGAACCCGACGACGCCCGCGCCGCCCTGGGGCTGCTGGCCCTATTCTTAGCCCTGGCGGTGCTGATGCCCCTTACCCCCAGTTTGGCTGGACGCTTAGGCATTGGTGGTTAGGCGTACTTTCGGAATGCCGCTAATAGCCTGATGGCCTAACCCATCGCCCATGTAAGTTAGGTACAACGAAGGGCAACCTCACATTTATCGGGGAGCTAAGGCTGGTTGGGTTCTGCTATCGCGCCACCCAACCTACAAGAGATCAAAGCTTTTCGGCATTGTGTCAGCCAACTAGGGTATTTGCCGCCTACCGTCGCCGCTGTTTGCTCACCATTTTGCGGGAGAGGCGTAGGTTGATTGCTTCTTTTTCGGCCCAGTCTTGTAAGACGCGGAAGAAAATGTGTTTGTCTGGCCCTTGCAAAACGGCGGTTTGGTCGGCGGTTTCGATGCTATAGGGGTAGCCGCCGCCGATAATTACTTCGCCACGCACCCAGTTGAGGTAGCGGGTAATCTGGTTGCTTTCCCACATCCACAGGGGCATTTCTAACCGCACAGGGTAGCCGTCCCGCGTGGTTTTTAGGTAGGTGAAAATAGCCTGGTTGCGCTGTTCTTCGTACTGGTCGAGGATGCCGCCCCGGTCGCAGCGAAACAGAGGGGTGCGATCCCCCCACTCCATCAGCCGCGCCAATAGCTGGGCGTCGTGGATGCCCTCGGTGGCCTCTAGGCCGCAGCCGTGGTGCAGCATGGTCGTCAGGTCGTGGGCGTAGGAGGTATCTACATAGCCCACCAGGGGCACCCGCCGCCGTTCGCTGGCCCGCAGCAGGTCTAGCATGGCCTGGACGTAGGCTTTTTGGCTGTCGGGGTCAAAGGCTTCGGCAAAGGTAACCACCAAGGCTCCATCAAAAAAGACTAGGGTGCGTTCTGGCTCCTCACAGGCGTTGATGTACTCTACCAACCGTTCCGTTTCCATTTGAAAACGGCGAATATTCACCCGTCGCTCCACGGGCTGGGCCGGGTTTGGCCCTAGATCCTTCGGCGTTAGCAAATCCACCCGCACATCCTTTTGGTAGGGGCGTGTCTTGCTGTGGGGGTTCTCAAACCAGCCGATTTGAATCAGCGCAATGGGAATCGATAAATCTTTCCCTGGCGCAATTTGTGAGCCATCCACCGCAAAGGTGGTGATGTCCGACAGCACCGCCTGCACCCACTGGGCACTCGATTCCCGGTTTGACCAGCGCTCCGTAGCTGGGGAAGATTCGGCAAAAAAGAAAGGAATCACCCCCTTATGGGCCAGGGTTGACGCTTCCAACGGCAACGCCCCCGCCGGAGAGGAACCGCCCAAACGATCCTGCTGCTGGGCTAGGGGCAGGGCCGAAAACTCCGCCCAGGCTTGGTGGTAGGCGGTCAACAACTCAAACTTGGCCTTATTAAAGGAACTAAAGGCTTCCCGCTTTTGGTCGAGCAGCGCTTTGATGTGGGCCGGACTCACTGGCATACCCCATGATCCTACAGAACGCCTGTATTGATGGGAATTCTAGCGGGTTTGGGGCCACTTGGCATAGGGGTGGCAATGGCATAACAGAAACCACGCCAACAGATGTATTGGTGATTTTTGGCGCAAGCAACCGCAAACGCCACAGCTATAAACCCTGGCAGGAAGGAGACAAACTGTCCAAGTTTCTCCTAGAAATTACTTCCCGCAGCACCAAACACCAGGATCAAGAGGAAAAACGCCTCTATGCCCGCCTATAGGAAAGCAACTAGCCTTAGGAACTTAGAGTACTCCATGAAAATAACTATCCCTTTGCCATTGCTCTTGGCCCTCACCCCTGCCCCTCTCCCTGAGGGAGAAGGGATTGGGGATGAGGGTCAAGACTGGACGCTGTATTCATTGGATTACTCTTAGCCCTAGCAATCTTTCAGGGTTCTTAAGCTAAGTTGGAACGACTATATAGTTGTTTCAATTAAAGATGAGACCGCCTAGCCGCAGAGAGGCAGGCTCTAAGAGGCTTTCAGGATTCTCAAACTTAACTGGAACGACTATATCTGCAAGACATCGCGGCTTTAAGCACTATGTTAGGCAACCAGGCTACTCCTGGGTTGCGGTTTCTGAGATTGCCGTCATATCGCTGGGGGGAATGCCTCCCAGCACTACTAAGGCTTCGCTTACTTCCTTCACTAGGGGAGCAGCGGTGGTGCCTCCGTAGGCGTCGTCGCCCTTGGGTTCGTCGATGATGGCCATAATGACGTAGCGAGGATCATCCACGGGCAGCACTCCCACGAAACTGGTGATGCGGCCTGGGCCATAGCCGCCACCGGGGAGGGCTTTTTGGGCGGTTCCGGTTTTGCCGCCAATGCGATAGCCGGGAACCTGGGCCGCTTTCCCTGTGCCTGTGGCCACAACGGCCTCCAGCATAGGCATCAGGGCTTGGGTAGTGCGTTCCGAGAAGATTTGCTTGGGCTGAGGACGTAGCGGCTGCCACAGCGAGGTACCATCCTCGTCGAGCAGACCACGGACGACATGGGGGGTCACCAACCGTCCACCGTTCATGGTCGCCGCCTGAAGCTGCATCATTTTAATCGGCGTCATGGAAAAACCTTGACCAAAGGAGGTGGTGGCGGGTTCAACGCGGCTACGGATAAATTGTTCCTCGTCCTTCATTTGGCCAATGGCCTCGTTGGGGAGGTCAATGCCGGAGGGTTGATCCATGCCGAGGTCTTTCAACCACTGGAGGTAGTCCTGGGGCGTCAGCTTTTGCATGATGCGAATCATGCCAACGTTGCTGGAGTACTTCAGCACATCGGTGATGGAAATGGTGCCCCGGCCCCCAGCGGTGGCGTAGTCGCTGTTGCGAATCGTCCATGGCCCAAACTGAATTTGGCCGCTGTCGTTCACCATTTCGTCGGGCTGAAGCACCCCGGCCTCTAGGGCAATGGCGACGTTAATGGGCTTGAAGGTCGATCCCGGTTCGTAGAGGTCGCTGATCGCCCAGTTGCGAAACGCCGCCATATCGGCCCGGAAGTATTCGTTAGGGTTGTAGGTGGGGGCTACGGCCATGGCCAGCATGGCCCCGGTATCCACATCCATCACCATGATTGCCCCGCCCTTGGCGGATCGTTGGGACACCATGGCCTCTAGGGCGTTTTGGGCCACCCGCTGCAAGCGACTATCTAGGGTGAGGTGCAAACTGGCCCGATTATTCTGTCCCTGCACCAGGGCCAGCGTCGGATCGCGTTGATCCCGTTCCGGCAACAGCAGATGTTCCTCTTGACCAATTTCTATGCCCGCCTGGGCCGCGCCGTCCAGGTTAACAAAGCCCACCACGGGCGCAAAGAGCCCTTCCTGGGGATAGAACCGCTGCTGTTGCGGCACCAGTTCCATCCCGTTCAGCCTCAGTTGGCGAATGCGATCAGCGGTTTCAGCGGAAAGCCCATCGACCACCCGAATGCCCGTCGACTGGTTGCCCCACTGATTCACCAATTCATCGGCGGGTTTTTCCAACAGTGGGCTAAGGGCTGCAGCCACGTCCTCTGGCGTCTGGCTAAACAACTTGGGGTGGCTGTAGAGGGTATACACAATGCGATCTACAGCCAGCAGATTGCCCTGGCGATCCACAATGGGGTAGCGCAGGGGTTGAGGTTGGCTGGGGCGCACCCGTTGCTGAGCCGCCATCTCGCCCAGGCTTTCGCCCTGCACGAGCTGAAGCCACACCAGCCGCCCGGTCAGCAGGGTCATCATCGCCAGCAACAGCGCCCACACGATCACCAAGCGGCGGCGGGTATCGCTCACCGTTTGGGCCACGGGCCGCCGAGACATTCCTTCCCGCTGCTGAGAGCGACGCTGACCCAAAAGGCGCGATTTCATCCGGCGAGATCGGCGGGGGCGCGTGGGGGAGGAAAAGGAACTCATGGCAACAGGAATCGGCGAAGGGGCAGGAATGCGGGGCTGAGGGCATCTGGATCGGCACAGCGCCTACAGAATCAGGCCCTCGGCAACACCCAAGGGCAACCGAATCAATATCCTAGGGGACGGGTCGCCTGGGTTGACGTGGTAGTGGGTTCTTCAACCACCTGGGCAGGACGTTGGGGGGCGGGTTGCAGGAAAATCACCTGGTCGGGTTTAGGGGGCTGAAGCCCTGTGGCAGGATCTTCGGCCTGTTGGGCCATGTGGCGGGTCAAGGTAGCGTTGGCCGTGGTGAGTTGCTGCTCGCTGCGCTGAAGATCGCTGAGGCGATTCGTGGCCTGATTCAACTGGCGATCCACATAGACCGAGGTGCCGTAGCCCACCAGGGTTAGACTCACCAAGGACGCCGCCAGCACCGAAGACACCAGGTGAACTTGGGCCAAGGTGCGCCGCAGAGGGCTGGGAGCTGTGGCCACGGGCAGCGCTTTCACCGCTCCAGCCTTGAGGGGCCGCAACACCCCCACCGACGTTTTAGCCGGAGAGGCCGCAACCCTCGATTGAGGCGCAGGGGCTGCCGAGGAGGGCACAGGCCGGGGAACGTAGGACTTCAGCGCGGCAGACATAAAAACCCACACCACAGAAAATAACTGAGGTTAGGATACTGCATTCTTTGAAAACTGGGCTATGGTTCGCCCAAAACCCTCAATCCAAAGCGATTATTCCCGGTTCAAAAAACGCAAAAAACGATTTATCCAGCCCAACGATCAAAAATCCCCCCAGATCGACCGACCGATCCGGGAGGATGCAGGACTTAGCGACTAGCCTAGAGCTTGGTGCCGCACTGGGAGCAGAAGTGGCTCTCCTGGGCGTTTTCATGGCCACACTGGCCGCACTTCAGGGCCGCAGCGGCATTCGAGGCTACCTCTGGCAAACCGATCATCTGGTGGTTGCCTTTGCCCGGAGCCACCATGGGATAGCAGTTTTCGTCGCGGCGCACATGCACATCCATCAGCACGGGGCCATCGTGGGCCAGCATGGTAGCCACAGCTTCGCTGAGCTGGTTGCGGTCGTGGACGACGATGCCCTTAATCCCGTAGGCGCGGGCCAGCAGTTCAAAGTCGGGCATTCCCACTTCCATATTAGAGGAGGAATAGCGCTCGCCGTGGAAGGCTTGCTGCCACTGGCGCACCATGCCCTGCCAGCCGTTATTCACAATCACGGTTTTAACGGGAATGTTGTACTGGGCCAAGGTGCCGAGTTCTTGCAGGTTCATCTGGAAACTAGCGTCGCCGCTGATGCAGATCACCGTGTCGTTAGGCAGCGCCACCTGGACGCCCATGGCCGCTGGCATCCCAAAGCCCATGGTGCCCAAGCCCGCACTGGAAACCCACTGGCGGGGGCCATTTTTGAGGAACTGTGCCGCCCACATCTGGTGCTGACCCACATCGGTGGTGTAGTAGGCGTGGGGGGCTTGACGGCAAAGCTCGGTGATCACTTCCTGGGGAGACAGAATATCGGGGTAGGTGGGCACCACCAGGGGATAGTCTTGCCGCCAGCGGTTGATGCGCTCTCGCCAAGCCAGGGTTTGGTTGGGGGGAGGCAGTTGGTTGTCGGCTTCCAGGCGCTCCAGCAGATCCGTCAGCACCTGCTTCACATCCCCCACAATGGGCACCTGGGGCGTGCGGTTTTTGCCCACCTCGGCGGGGTCAATATCAATGTGAATCACTTGGGCGCGGGAGGCAAACTCATCCAGCTTGCCCGTTACCCGGTCGTCAAAGCGGGCTCCCACGGCAATCAGCAGGTCGCACTCGCTCACGGCAAAGTTGGCGTAGGCGGTGCCGTGCATCCCCAACATCCCTACAGACAAAGGATGGTGCTCGTCAAAGGCCCCCTTGCCCATTAAGGTCGTGGTGACGGGAATTTGGAAGTATTCCGCCAGCTTGACGATTTCGGCATGGGCTCCGGCGGTGATGGCCCCACCCCCCACGTACAGCAGGGGCCGCTCACTCTGGCGCAGCAGCCGAATGGCGGGGTTGATTTGGCGAGGATTGCCTTTGACGGTAGGCTTGTAGCCCGTCAGATTCACCCGACCGGGCTCCACGGGAATGTAATCAAATTCCTCTAGGCCCACATCCTTCGGAATATCCACCAGCACAGGGCCAGGGCGTCCGGTGCTAGCAATGTAGAAGGCTTCGGCCACCATTTGGGCAATCTGCTGGGGCGACCGCGCCACGTAGGAATGCTTCACGATGGGCAGGGTGATGCCGTAGATGTCCGTTTCCTGGAAGGCATCGCTACCGATGGCATGGCGAGGCACCTGCCCCGTAATCACCACCAGGGGAATCGAGTCCATCTGGGCGGTGGCAATCCCCGTCACCAGGTTCGTCGCCCCAGGCCCAGAGGTGCCAAAACACACCCCCACCTGCCCCGTGGCGCGGGCATAGCCATCGGCAGCGTGGGCGGCACCCTGCTCGTGGCGAACGAGGATGTGGCTGATGTCCCCAGCGGCCTCGGCCCGGTAGAGTTCATCATAAATGGGCAGAATGGCCCCACCGGGGTAGCCAAAAATATGCTTGACCCCGTGGCGTTTTAGGCTGTCAATCAGGGCAAAGGCCCCAGAAGCACGGCGAACAAGGACTTCACTTTGGGACGCAACAGGGGTAGTCATGGCGGCGATGAATCGGGGATGTAGGGTAGGGGATAGACGCAGAAATTATCGAACCAAAATGTGATTTAAGTAACATTTTATTTTGACAGTCTTCCAATTCTAGCAGCAGTAACTAGGCTGTTCGCCCGATTGTCAACGGATCTTTAGTTGAGAAAATTGAATCCCTAAGCTCACCCTAAGTCTATGGTCTGCGGTCTCCGAGGGCTGGAAACACCGAGTTTTGGGACGGTCGTCACCATGGCTTTCCCCATGACGACGATACCTTTCTGAAACCCTTTCTGAAAAATATCCAACGGAATCCAAACTGCCGAAAAACCTGGCCTATGCTATACCCAAGCCAGATCAAACCCCGTCGCGTTCCCTAGGGCAACCCTCGCCGCCGCCCCGTCCCCACGGGTTCGGCCCACACACCTAACGCAGAAGGAGGCCGTTTGAATTTGCCGCAACCGCCAAAAATTGTCCGCCTCAACCTGCTAGATACGGACTACGCCAAAATTGTGGCCGGAGAACCCATCCCCGACCACAAAAAACAGCGCCTCGCCCAGGAAAGCTACGATTTTGCCAAGCTCGGCCAACACATCGCCCGCTATCGCCACGGCGGACTCGATCAACAAAGCCAGGACGACATCCTCTGCACCATCGCCACCACCGCCGGACTGTTTACCCTAGCCGACGTAGAAGACATCAACGACCGCCTCCGCTACACGGGCCGCTTCTACCTCACACCGGGCGAACGGCAACAGGTGATCAACTGGCTGTTGGATGAACTGGGCATTGACTTGGCCTCAACACCGGACAGATGAGAACTCTGCTACGGCTAACTCAAAGTGCGGTGATTGACGAGAGAGATTAGGCCACCGATTACTGAGCAAGGTGGTTCAGCTTCATGCTGGATAACACTCCAAAACTAGGGGCTTATCCAGCAAAAATGATGATTAATTCCTTAAAATCTGGGTGTTATCCCGTAGATCCGGTGGATAATACCCGACATAACGGTGGTTATCTAGCAGATCTGACACTTAATACATAGTTAGACCTCTCGCCTTCAGTCAAATAAGCTACCCTGAATGTGTATTTAGCCTGAACACCTGCAATGCGAAAAATGAAAATGGTAATGGCTCGATCAGGAGTCATTGATCAAGTACGAATTCCACCTGGAGTAATTGTAGAATCCGCAAAACAGCACAATGAGGAATACATCCCAGTAACGGTGGGACATGATATCCGTAAGCCTCCGATTGGAAGAGTATGTTCCGCCGAGGTTGTAGTGCTTGATGACGGAACTCACCTACTTCAAGGTGAAGCGGAAATCTTTGAGGAATCTGATAACTTTGAATCGATTCCGAAAAGCGAGAAAGTTATAAAAATCCGGGCTGAGGAAGTAGATACGTTTCAGGCTTTCGGCAATCAGACTTTTGAAGAGGACGAAGATGTAGCAGAGCTATACAAACAACTGAGAGAGCTTGGAGGCGGAGATCCTGATCAGGCACATCGCGAAGATTCTATAGAGCCTTTATCACTTCTAATTATCGGTTTTGGGATATTCGCTATTCAGGGAATATCAAACGGTTTCTTCTCAAAATTGGGTGAGGATTTGTATGAAGTACTGAAGCTAAAACTGAAGAAGATTTTTGAGAAAAAATCTTTAAAGCAGAAGGAAAATCTCCTTCAATTTCAGTTCTTTGTCAAGAGTAACGCTGGCAGAACAATCGAAGTAAATGTAGTAATTACAAATCCATCTCAGGAGGATGTAGATGGATTCTTTGATTATGTGCCAGCTATGTTAGACGCAATGCTTTTGGAGTTGCCTCTGGATAATCTGGATTTGTGTCGCATTGTTTTTAGTTATAAATTTACCCAGCTTGAATTGCTCTACGTTTTGCGGTCAGACGGTCTACCGATCAAACTGTATCGTGCAGAGAGAGATGATTGCTGATAAAGTTCTTGAGTACCGAGGTCTAACAACCCCGTTGCACACCGACCGTTGAGAGTCTTTTCGTTGAGTTCGAGAGGTTACTAGCGGCGGGTGAACGGGGTCGTTAGGCATCACGAATTCCCACACCGGCTTGCTGACACTGAGGAACACATGAACCCATACAGGAAACTTCGCGAACTGGCATGGCTAGCCTCGATGAAGGGACTCAAACGCGGTCCGCACATCACGCGATACTACATGTACGATCGACTGAAATCACTTAACCCAAAATTGCCATATAAGAATGGGCGGGTTCTTTCGATTAGCCATTCGGCCAACCTTGCAGATCTGCTTGGTCTTCAGCCCAGCGAAGTCGTCTCGGCAGATTACCCGGAACACAATGTATTGTCCCTCGATTTTCCAGACTCTTCTTTCGACTACGTGCTGTCAGATCAAGTACTGGAACACGTGGAGGGCGATCCGTACAAAGCCATAAGTGAGTGTCACCGAGTTCTTCGTCCTGGGGGCATTGCCTTGCACACCACATGCTTCATTAATCCGGTTCATGGTGTACCTAAGGACTTCTGGCGATTCACTCCGGACGCACTTTCCCTGCTCCATCAAGAGTGGTCGCAGATTATCGAGGTTGGTGGCTGGGGTAATTTTCAAGTGTGGTCCGTCGTCCAAGACGGCATGCGATTTGTCGGGGTACCGCATGCGAAATGGCATCCGTTGCATAAAATTGCCATGAACAATGATCCTTTGTGGCCAATTGTGGCTTGGGTTGCCGCAAGAAAGTGATGCTGTTCCAATTTCATTGATGCCTAACACGCTGGTCAACCGGGCCTGCCTTCAGCAGGCCGGTTACCAGCAACGTTATTCCAGACATCCTACGGCCATGCGTAGCAGCATGATCGAGAGATCGTTGCGCATTCAGGTCTATTTTTTGCCCTAAAAATAGCAAATATATATTATTAAGTCCTCCCACGACTGATCGCCTAAAAGTAAACCAACTCCAAGCCCCACTTTTGGCCTTAGCCCCTCTAGCCCCCCCAAGCATGCCCCCAACCCTCCATGGCGTGACCTAGCACCAATACGATATGTCTAAAATTTAGATACCATAGAAGCACGTCATCATGAGGCTGAACTATTACTCCAAAACTTGAAGCCGCGATCGCTGCCATCCAGCCCCTATCTCCCACAGAGCACCGCCAATGGCTACAAATCCTCACCCAAAC